>JANORP010000444.1:0-15412 GCA_031415375.1 Bacteroidota bacterium
GCTGGCAAAACTACAGCGTGTCGTTTCTGGAGCCATGGCTCGGTGGCAAGCGCCCCAATTCCTTGGGTTCTAGTGTCTATTATACCATCAACCAGAGCAAGACTTCTGGCTTCAGGATGAAGACGCTCGGTGGTAGCCTCGACTACGGCATGCGTCTCAAGTGGCCCGATGACTTTTTCAAGGCCTATGCCTCGCTTTCCTATAAGTACTACGACATCAAAAATGGCAACCGTGGCTTCAACTCCTTGAGCTTCGGCGACGCCTTCATCAACATCATCTCTGCTAAACTCACGGTCGATCGCACAAGCATCGATGCACCGATCTATCCACGCAGTGGTGCTGCCATGTCCTTTTCGGTCGAGGCTACCCCTCCCTACAGCACCTTCAAGGGCACCAAAGACTTCACCGACATCGGCGATGCCGAGAAGTTCAAGTTTTTGGAATACCACAAATGGAAGTTTAGCTCGACTTGGTATTTCCAGATCTTCAAAAACCTCGTCGTGAAGCCCAAGGTGCAATATGGCTACCTCGGTAGCTACAATGCAGGCTATGGCATCTCACCATTTGAGCGGTTTTACATGGGTGGCAGCGGCTTGGGTTCCTTCAACTTCTATGGTTGGGAATACGTGGGTCTGCGTGGCTACCCCGACAACTCGATCGGCCCGCTCACCGATGGCAAGACGAGTTCGACGACCCCGATCGGCGGTAGTGTTTACAACAAATATACCTTGGAGTTGCGGTACCCGATCACGCTCAACCAATCTGCCCCGATCTGGGTGGTGACGTTTGCAGAGGCTGGCAATGCCTGGTATGGCTTCCAGTCTTTCAAGCCCTTTGAACTCAAGCGAAGCGCGGGCGTGGGCTTGCGGGTGATGCTCCCCATGGTCGGTCTGCTCGGTGTGGACTGGGGCTACGGCTTTGACAAAGTCAATGATGCCGCCACCAAGCCCAACGGCAGTCAGTTTACATTCCTCATTGGTCAAGAATTTTAATCTCTATTGTTCATGAAGCGATTCATCGGATTATTCATTTTGACGGTCTCTCTTGCGACCCTCGGCCATGCCCAAAAATTTGGCTATGTCGATACCGAATTCATCCTTGGCAAGATGGAGGAATACAAAGCTGCCAAGACGGAAATCGATCAGTTGAGCCAAAAATGGCAAAAAGAACTCGAGGTCCTGTATGCCGACATCGAGAAGATGTACAAGGACTATCAGGCCGAGGAGGTCTTGCTGCCCGATGACATCAAAAAACAACGCCAAGAAGACATCATGGGCGCTGAGCGCAAAGCCAAGGAATTCAAAGAGCGCAAGTTTGGCTACGATGGCGAGCTGTACAAAGTCCAAGACGACAAAATCAAGCCCATCCAAGACAAGGTGTATGACGCTGTCGAGAAGGTGGCTACCGAGCGTAAATTGGACATCATCCTCGACAAAGCGGCCAATTCTGGCATCTTGTACAGCAATGCCGCCTTTGATCGCACCGACGATGTGATCATTAAATTGGGCATCCAAAAATAATTGGCACTCTTATTGACTTGTCAACTACAACGGGCGGTGTCTGCCCACCGAGAAAATGTTATCTTTGCACGCAAATTTTGACGCGATGAAATTGAAAACAATGATGTTGGCTGCCATGCTGGTTTTGATCAGCAGCCTTACAGCCCAAGCCCAAGTAAAAATCGGCTACACCAACCTAGAGGTGGTGCTCGCCAATATGCCCGAGGCTAAGACCATGGAGCAGCAATTGCAAGTCTTCCAAGAAAAACTTGCCGCCAAAATCAAGGTCAAGGATGATTATGTAAAGCAGAAGTACCAGGAATACCTCGACATGCGCGAGCGCAATGCCTTTGCAACACCTGCGATCCAGGAAGCTGCCGAAAAGGAATTGTTGCGCCTCGACGAAGAGGTGCAAAAGCTGGCCCAAGATGCCGACTATGACATCATGGCCAAGCGCCAAGCCCTCTTGGAGCCCCTGCTCGCCAAACTGCAAACCGCCATCGATGGCGTCGCCGTTGCAGGTGGCTACACTTACATCCTGAATCAGACCACGAGTGCCGGTGTCTCGACCATCTTGTATGGCCCCGACGAAGCCGACATCACCAAGTTGCTTTTCACGAAGCTGGGCTTGAAATACCCTGAGCAATAAGCTGGGATTCCTTCATTTTCCCGCAGGTCCACAGCGGTCCTGCAAGCCCACTCAAAGAAAATCCAAGATGAAAAAATACATTTTCATACTCCTGATGGCCATTGTGAGCCAGACAGCTTGGGCCCAAGGCGCAACCAAGATCGGCTACACCAATGTAGAGCTGATCTTGAACTACATGCCTGAAACCAAAGCCATCGAGACGGAGCTCAGTAAGATCGAAGAGGCCATCAGCAAGACCCTGGAGGTCAAGCAAAAATATTACCAGCAGAAACTCACCGAGTTCATGGACTACAAGCAGTCGGGCAAGCCGCTCACCCCAGAAATGGAAAAGGCTGCGACCACCGAGCTGCAAAAGCTGGAAGGCGAGATCCAAAAAGGCGTCTCCGATGCCGAGGAACGCATCATGAAACGCCGCATGGAATTGCTCAAGCCTGTCCAAGACAGGATGCAAAACGCCATCGACGCCGTGGCCAAGGAAGGTGGCTATACCTATATCCTGAACCAAGCCGTCGGCAATGGCATCCCTAGCATCCTCTATGGCAAGGAAAGTGACAACCTCACCACCTTGATCGCCAAGAAGCTCGGCATCTCGGTCGAATAAGGCTGCATGGTTCAAATTGGATGCAAAATGTCTTCCGCATGGATTGCATTTTGCATCCTTTGTTTTTAGGGAATAGGTCGCGATTGGCAATATTGTTTCTATGACTGCACAGGGACCCATCGGCATATTTGATTCCGGCCTCGGCGGCTTGGTTATGACCAAGGCCTTCAGGGCTGCGCTGCTGCAATATGATTTTCTCTACCTTGGCGACACCCTCCATGTGCCCTATGGCCCACGCTCGGCAGAGGCCATCTTGCACTTCACGACACAAGCCGTCGAATACCTCTTCGCGCAGGGTTGCCCGCTCGTCATCATCGCCTGCAATACTGCAAGCGCCAACGCGCTGCGCCGATTGCAACAAGACTTTTTGCCCCTGCATTACCCCGACCGCCGCGTGCTCGGCGTGATCGTGCCCACGATCGAGGCCGCCTTGCAGACAGGCCATACCCGCATTGGCTTGATCGCCACAGCCTTTACCGTGAATTCACGCACCTACAACGAGGAACTCCGCAAGGTCAATCCCGCCATCCAAATTTCTGCCAAGGCCACGCCGCTGCTCGTGCCCCTCGCCGAAAACGATGGCATCCACTATGCAAAACCGATCCTGGAGGATTATCTCGCACCGCTGCTCGCCGACCAAATCGACTGCCTCATCCTGGGCTGCACACATTACCCCTTGTTTCGCCCCATCCTCGCGGAGATTCTGCCCGCCAGCGTCGATATCATTGCCCAAAACGAGGTCGTGCCACCCAGGTTGGTCTCCTACCTGAACCGCCACCCCGAGATCGCTGCCGCCATCTCCACGGGCGGTCGTCTGCAAGCGCTGCTCACAGATGTGACACCAACTTATACAAAAATCGGTGAAAACCTTCTGGGTGAGCACATTGCCTTTGAAAAGGTTGCCTTGGACGATTGAATTTCCTTGGCGGAGATTGACGGAAAAGCCAGAATCAGTCGGGGAGCCTTTGTATATTTGCGCCGCTACACAACCATAGTGCCGTTTCGGTGGTTGTGAATGATGGACCTTGAATCGATTCCTTGGAGCTCGCGCCTAATATATTGCTGGTTTCGTTGTCGCTCGGCTTTGTCGCCCTCTACGCTTTGGGGGCTGTGTATGCCGAGCGTAAGGTGTCTGCCTTCATCCAAGATCGCCTCGGCCCCATGGAAGTCGGCCCACGTGGGCTCTTGCAGACCGTTGCCGATATCTTGAAGCTCTTGCTCAAGGAAAACATCAACCCGACCGCCGCCGACAAAAAACTCTTTGCGCTGGCACCCATCGTGATTTTTGCCTCCGTCTTTGCCGGCCTAGCGGTGATCCCTGTCGGGCCGGGCATTTTGGGCGCTGCGCTCAATGTCGGCTTGCTCTATGCGATGGCCATCGTGTCGATCGACGTGATCGGCCTGCTCATGGCGGGCTGGGGCAGCAACAACAAATACGCTTTCTTGGGGGCCATTCGCGCTGTCTCCCAAATCATTTCCTACGAAATCCCAGCCGCAATCGCCTTGCTCGCAGCCATCATGATGTATGGCAGCCTCAACATGAGCACGATCAGCCTCGCGCAGGGATTAAGCGCGCCCACCCAGGTCTATTTCTTGGGTTTTGCGGACGTGACACAGCTCGGCGGCATGCTCAGCTGGGGCGTGATTCGGTACCCGCATTTGCTGGTGGCTTGGCTCATCTATTTCATCGCGACCTTGGCGGAGTGCAACCGCGCCCCTTTTGACTTGCCCGAGGCGGAGTCTGAATTGGTGAGTGGTTTCCACGTGGAGTATTCGGGGTTTAGGTTTGCGGTGATATTCTTGGCGGAATATGCCAATATGTTTCTGGTGGGCCTCATCGGGGCAGTGGTCTTTTGGGGCGGATGGGCGACACCGTTGCCCAATCTCATGGCCTTGGCGCCGGGCCAGGCGGCCAGCATGTCGGTCGGCCAGCTTTTCACGCACTTGCAATTTGGACACCTCACCACCGGAACGGGTGTGGCTGCGATGGCGATTTGGGGGGCATTTTGGATCTTGACGAAGGCTTTCTTTACAGTCTTTCTCATGATGTGGATCCGCTGGACGCTGCCGCGCGTGCGGGTGGATCAGCTCCTGAAGCTGAGTTGGAAGGTGCTCACACCGATTGCATTTGCCTTGCTGGCGATATCTGCCGTCTGGAAGCTGCTGGAGGTCAGTGCCCACTTATGAAAAAGCGGCCTACTTACCTGCGTGCTGTGCTGGCATCGCTCGGCACCATGTTCAAGGGCATGCGGCTCACGGGTCGGCATATCCTGACCGGCTATGAGCGCGCTGCGCCACTGGGCATCGAGGATCCCAATTATTTTGCAGCAGCCCGGGGGCCGATCACCATCCAATATCCGCAGGAAAAGGTGGCTGTGCCCGACAATGGCCGCTACCGCCTCTATATGGAAACCGAGGACTGCATCGGCTGCGACAAATGCGCGCGCATCTGCCCTGTCGATTGCATCACGATCGAAACCTTTCGTGCCGATGGCGACCTCGGCCGCACGAGCGATGGCACGACCAAGCGCCTGCACCTGCCCACATTCGACATCGACATGGGCAAATGCATGTTTTGTGGCCTCTGCACCACCGTCTGCCCGACGGAATGCCTCACGATGACGCCCGTCTATGACTACAGCGAATATGACCGCGACAACTTTGTCTATCATTTCGGGGCCTACTCCCCGACTGAGGACATGCGCATCCGTGAGGAAACCGAAGCCACGTTGGCCGCCAAAAAGGCCGCCAAGTCTGTCAGTGTCGCCCCATCATCGCCCGAGGAAAAGCCCAAAAGCCGTCCTGTAATGCGTCCTGCGGTGAAGCCTGCCGAGTCGGCACCCGTCTCCGCAGAAGAAACCGCAACCGAGGAATCGTCGCCTGAAACGGCCACGACAGAAAATGCGCCGCCGAGACCAAGGCCACGACCCATGATGAAGCGCAAGGAAGACGATGCGACACCCGCTTTGCCTGTGGTCGAAGAAAACCAAGATCCGCACACCGAATCCCCGACCGCAGAAGTCGCGCCACATCGCCCAAGACCTAGGCCAGTGATAAAGCCCAAAGTCGAAGACGGCGCAAAGCCCCCTGTTGAAGAAAACCTAGATTCGCACAGCGAATCCCCGACCATAGAAATCGCACCACCTCGCCCAAGACCTAGGCCAGTGATGAAGCCCAAAGTCGAAGACGACGCAAACTCAAAGCCCGCTGTTGAAGAAAACCAAGATTCGCACAGCGAATCCCCGACCGCAGAAGTCGCGCCACCTCGCCCAAGACCTAGGCCAGTGATAAAGCCCAAAGTCGAAGACGACGCAAAGCCCTCTGTTGAAGAAAACCAAGATTCGCACACCGAATCCCCGACCCTAGAAATCGCACCACCTCGCCCAAGACCTAGGCCAGTGATGAAGCCCAAAGTCGAAGACGAAATCCCCACAGAGACACCTGTCACAGCGGAGCCTCCCACCACCGAGGAAAGTAGCGACGCTTCAACGCCACGCGATGATGCGCCGCCGTTGCCGCCCAAGCCCCGACCGCGGCCCATCATGCGTCGCCCCGACCAACCTGATGGAGGGCCCGCCACATGACGATGACCAATATCTTGTTTCACGCATTCATCTTGCTCACAGCAGGCGCTGGCTTTGTATTGGCCATCTCCCGCAACATCGTCTATGCGGCCTTTTTGCTTTTTGTCGTGCTGCTCGGCGTGGCAGGACTCTACATTTTTGCAGGTGCCGAGTTCCTCGCCGTCTCGCAAGTGATCGTCTATGTGGGTGGCACATTGATCGTGGTCATTTTTGGGGTGATGCTCACCGCCAAGATGCGCGAGATGAAGCCCCAAACCGATTTTGTGAATCTCGTGCCGGGCGCAATGCTCGCAGCGGCAATCTTCATGGCCCTGCTGTTTGTGATCCGTGAAAGCGGTGTCCTCTCCAGCCCAGGCAACAGCGCCGCCATCGCCTCAGACAATGTGCACCGTGTTGGCGTCGCCACACTTACGGATTACCTGCTGCCCTTCGAGCTGGTATCCATCCTCTTGCTCACCGTGCTCATAGGTGCGGCCTATTTGAGCCGCAAAACCAAGATCGAAAAGGAGGAGCAAGCGACATGAGCGCCATGGAACTCTATCTCACCCTCTCGGCATTCCTGTTTTGCCTCGGCGTCTTTCTCGTCGTGACGCGCCGCAATGCCGTGATGGCCTTGCTCGGCATCGAGCTCATCCTCAATGCCGCCAACCTCAACTTTGTGGCCTTCAACACCAAGTATGCCCATGGAATCGACGGGCAGATGGCGGCGCTCTTTGTGATCGTGCTTGCTGCCGCAGAGGTGGCGGTGGCCTTCGCGATCGTGCTCAATGTCTATCAACGCTACAAAACCGTGAACATCGACGAGATCGATACACTCAAAGATTGATGCAACTCCACTCCCTCAGCGATCTCAGCCAAGTGCATCTGCCAGTCTTGCTGGCAGCGGCGGTGCCGCTCTTGCTCCTGCTGGGCTTTGTGGTCTTGGCCGCTTGGGGTCGGCGGATGAATGGCGGCGGATGGCTCGCTGTGGGTTTGCATGGCCTCACAGCCCTCATGGGCTTCTTTGTATTTTGGACGACCTTCAATGAATCTGAGGAATTTCTGCCTTGGCATGTTTCGTTTGAGTGGTTTCAAATCGGCGGCAAGTCGATCGAAATGGGCATTTGGCTCGATCATAAGTCGGGCATGATGCTGGGGCTGGTCACCGGGATCACCTTTTTGGTACACGTCTTTTCGCTGTCCTATATTGCGCATGACGCGATGCGCCATCGCTACTGGGGCTATCTGTCGCTCTTTGCGGCGGCGATGTGTGGCCTCGTGCTGGCCGACAACCTGTTGATGATGTTTGTCTTCTGGGAATTGGTCGGCTTGGCATCCTACCTGCTGATCGGATTTTGGTTCCAAGAAAAATTGCCCGCGATGGCCAGCCAGAAAGCCTTCATTGTGAACCGCATCGCAGATGCTGGTTTCATCATGGCCTTGATGATGATCTGGTCAAAATATGGCGCATTTCATTGGGGGGGGCTGTTTGCAGATGGCGACACGACCGATGTATGGATCGGGATCTGCCTCCTTGTCGGGGCGCTGGGCAAGTCGGCCCAGTTTCCGTTCCAGCTCTGGCTGCCAGATGCGATGGCGGGCCCGACACCCGTGTCGAGCCTGATCCATGCAGCGACCATGGTGGTCGCGGGCGTGTATCTGCTGCTGCGCATCGCTCCAAGCATGGATGCGTCCATCCTCACGCTCATGGCTTGCATCGGCGCAGGCACGGCCTTGATGGCCGCGGTGTCGGCGCTCACGCAGACCGACATCAAGCGTGTGCTGGCCTACTCGACGGTTTCGCAGCTGGGATTGATGGTGATGGGGATCGGCGTCGGCGCTGCCAACTATGCTTTCTTGCACTTGATCGGCCACGCGTTTTTCAAATGCGGGCTGTTTTTGACGGCGGGTGCGGTGATCCACCATTTGCACCACGCGCAAGAGAAGGCCCATGCACACTTTGATGCGCAAGACATGCGCTTCATGGGTGGGCTGCGTCGGCAAATGCCCTTGGTGTTTGTCGCGTGGCTATGCTTTGCAGCTGCACTCTCAGGGCTGCCGCTCTTCTCAGGGTTCCTGAGCAAAGACGGGCTCTTGCTGGGCGCGATCGGCTTTGCGGACCGCATCGGCGGTTGGGCTTGGATCGTCCCAGGCGCAGCCATTTTGGCGAGCTTCCTCACGGCCTTTTACATTGCGCGGCAAGGCATCCTTGTCTTCATGGGTAGAAATCGTGCACAAGGTGCTGGCGCTGGGCTGGATTTCCTTGCTGCATTCCCCAAAACAGATCTGCGGATGGCATTGCCCTTGGTCCTACTGGCCTTGGGATCGACTTGGTTGCTGTTTTCGCCAGGAAACCCGCTGCATGTCGCGCGGTATGCTGTGGCGATCGAGGTGCCATGGCTCCCTTGGGCTTTTGCGGGCCTTGCACTCATTGGCATCTTGGCGGCGGGCTATTTGTACCGCAAGGGTCCCCTGCCCAATCGCCTCAATCAATTTGTCTTTGACCTGAGCTTCCGGCATTTTTTTCTGGATCCTCTCACGCAGCGGCTCATCGTGCGGCCTTTGCTGGCATTGAGTCGCTTGCTCGCGCTGATCGATCATTATGTGATCGATGGCGCGGTGCGCCTGGTCGCGGGCCTGATCTTGCGCAAGGGCCACCGTGCGAGCTTGAGCGAAGCGACCGATTGGGTCGATCACCACCTGATCGATCCCGTCGCCGACGAGGTCATGCGACCGCGCGAACAGCATAGCCTTTCACGGGCGACAGCTTGGCTCGATCAAAAGTTGATTGATCGCTTGGTGAATGGGGTCGCCACGGTCGTGATGCGGGCGGGCAAGCGGGTGGGCCACCTGCAATCGGGCAAGTTGCAATTGTACATTCTCTATACTTTGCTGGGCATATTGCTGCTGCTTTTGACTTTGATGTATATTTTTACGGGATAAACCATGGGATCGCTCTCCATATTGCTGCTGCTGCCATTTGTCGCTCTCCTAGCGGTCCTGTTTTTGCCGTCGGGCAAAAAGGGCTTGCTGCGGCAGGTGACGTTGCTGGCGACACTGCTGCAAGCAGTATGGTTTTTTGCCAGCATTCTCCCCAGTTTTCAAAACAGCACTGCCGCGTTCATGGACTTCAGGCTGGTCGAGAAACTCCAATGGATTCGCCTCGACCTCGGCAACACGGGCCTGCTCAACATCGAGTTTCACTTGGCCATGGACGGCATCAGCTTCATTTTAGTGATGCTGACCGTGCTGGTCTTGCCGATCGTGGCCTACAAATCGTTTGAGGTCGAGAAACGCGTCAAGGTCTATTTTGCACTGCTGCTCCTGCTGGACATGAGCATGCTCGGCTGCTTCATCGCGGTCGATTTCTTCCTGTTTTACCTCTTCTACGAATTCATGCTGCTGCCGATGTTTTTCCTCATCGGCATGTGGGGTGGTGCGCGGCGGGAATATGCCGCGATCAAGTTTTTCCTCTACACCCTCTTCGGCTCCGTCTTCGTGCTCCTGATCATGGTGGGGCTGGCCTTCAGTTTCACCGATCCGCTGCTCACTGCCGAGCTGGGGCGACCCGTCTATACCTTCAACATGCTGCACATGATGCCCGACATGGCTGGCCATTTCGCCAACATGGTGCAGGGGAGCATTTTCTCGACGGGATCGGATCTCTTTGGGATGGATGCACGAACCTTGGCGTTTTTTGTGCTCCTGATCGGCTTCGCGATCAAGGTGCCGGCCGTGCCTGTGCATACGTGGCTGCCCGATGCACACGTGGAGGCCTCGACGCCGATCTCGGTGATCTTGGCGGCGGTGCTGCTCAAGGTCGGCGGCTACGGCATCTTGCGGATTTGTTATGGCCTATTTCCCGAAGCGGGGGTGCATTATACCTTTTGGGTGGGGCTGATGGGCATGGTTTCCATCCTCTATGGGGCCTTGGTTGCGATGTCGCAAAAGGACCTCAAGGCGATGATCGCCTACAGTTCGATCTCGCACATGGGGTTTGTACTGCTGGGAATCGCGAGCTTGGACCCTGCGGGCTTGGACGGTGCCGTCTTGCAGATGTTTAACCACGGCGTCGTGTCTGCGGCCTTGTTTTTGATTGCGGGCGTGCTGAGCGACCGCACCCACGACCGCGAGATCACACATTATACTGGGCTTTGGACCAAGATGCCGCGTTATACTGTCTTTGTTCTGATCACCTTCTTTGCCTCGATGGGCTTGCCTGGCCTCAATGGCTTTGTCTCAGAGATGCTGGTCTTCCTCGGGAGTTTCAAGGGTATCGAAAATGGCCTCCCAGCTTGGATTTCATTCCTCTCAGTGCTGGGCATTGTGTTTGCAGCGGTGTATTTCTTGCGCACATTCCGTCAGATGTTTTTTGGTGAATTCAGCTATGTAGGTACGGGCGATGGCTCGACCCTCACGGATCTGAAAACCAAGGAAATCATCCTGTTTGTGCCGCTCACCGCCTTGATGATCGTGCTCGGCATTTTCCCTGGCTTGTTGTTGCAATTCATGGAAACTGCGGCCGCTGGCTACGCAACCATGCTGGGGGCATTTCACTGATATGGGGCCCGCGGGGACATATCTGCCCGACACCCTCCTCTCCTTGCAGGGGAGCGTGGGCGGCATCCTGGCCGAGCTGGTCTTGATCGCGGGCTTGTTGCTGGCGATCGTCTTGGAAATTACGGTGGGCAAGCGGCTACGCCACGCGGTGCCGCTTGCTGCTTTGGGCAGTTTGGTGGTCTATCTGGCAGCTGTCGTGCTATTTTGGCCACCTGCAAGGCCAGCAGATGCGGGTTTCCTTCACATGATCGAAGTCGATCGCTTCTCAGCCTACATGAAGTTGCTGATCGGCTTTTGCAGCGTCTTGGCGGTGGTCGCGGCGCAGCAAAGTGTAAAGCTGCGCATCCATAGCAAGGGCATGGGCGAGTATTACCTGGTCTTGCTGGGCATGACCGTGGGCATGGTCTTTATGACGATGGCGCGCAACCTGCTCATGATGTACATCGCGCTGGAAATGGTGTCGTTGCCGGCCTACGCACTCACGGCCTACGCCCGCATGAAACAAAAGGGGGCCGAGGCTGCCTTAAAATATGTGATCTATGGCTGCTTTGCCTCTGGACTCATGCTCTATGGCATTTCTTGGCTCTATGGTTTCACGGGAACCTTCGACCCGCTGTCGCCCTTGTTTGCGAGCGGATTGGAAGCGGCAGGCATCTGGCCGGTGACTTTGATGATGGCCTTGGTTCTCGGCGGATTTGCCTTCAAGGTCGGGGCGCTGCCTTTTCACTTCTGGATGCCCGATGTGATGGAGGGTGCGCCGCACTCGGTGGCTTCGTTTTTCTCGGTCGCCCCCAAGGTCGCGGGCTTTGCAATGTTGATTCGGTTTTTGGCGATGCTACAACACGGCCTTGGTGCCGAGGGGCAGCCGCAGACAGGCGTGCTGCGCAACATCGGGTGGATCTTGGCGGCGATGGCGATGGGCAGCATGTTGCTCGGCAATCTGGCGGCCTTGCGGCAAGACAATTTCAGGCGCATGCTCGCCTACAGCGCGATCGCGCAGGCAGGTTATCTGCTCGCGGGCGTGCTCATGTGGCAGGCAGAGGGCTTTGCGGTGGTGATGTTTTACCTCACCGTCTATCTCTTTATGAACATGGCTGCCTTCCTATTGGCTGGCTGGCTGGAAGAGGAGGCGGGGATCGTGCGCATCAAGGACATGAAGGGGCTGTCGAGCAGCTTGCCTTGGGTGGCTGGGATCACGACCGTGATCATGGTCTCGCTCACGGGCCTGCCGCCTACTGCGGGCTTCATCGCCAAGTTGCGCTTGTTTCTGGCGGGCCTGTCTTCTTATCAAGTGGATGCCGACCCGCTGATCATGGTCTTGCTGGTGGTGGTCTTGCTCAATACCGTCATTTCCCTGTTTTATTATTTGCGGGTGGCGAGCACGATGGTCTTTGGCAATCCCGTGATCAAAACTTGGCCTGCATTTCGTGGTTTGATACCCCTGATTTTGGTGGGAATGACCATTCCCTTGATTTGGTTCGGGATTATTTCCTTCGATCAATTAATCAACTTCCTCAGGGAGTTGTCGCCATTTGTCAATGGATAAATACTTTTTATTGCTTTACCTTCGTAGAGTTTTGTAGAAATGAAATTTTTCGCACACAATACCCAACGAATTCTCAGCTTCTCACCTGTGGTGGTGATGCTGGTGGCGATTGCGATGTGGGGATGCGAGCCACCTCGCAAGCACAAGAGCGACCCATCGAGCGAGGACGGCAGCCGTCCGCTGGAAACGACGACGATTGGGGAGATCAATCTGGGCGTCGATATCACCATGGAGCCTGTGCTCAAGCAGATCGTGGAAGCCTTCATGCAAGACAATCCCAAGGCGATCTTGCATCCGACTTATGCCACCGAGGGTGACTTGGTGGATTACCTGCTGGCCGACTCGATGCGCATGGTCATCATCAGCCGTGAGTTGCGGGCTGGGGAAATCAATGCCATCCGAAAAGACAAGGTGCGCCCTACGGCGACGCTCATCGGGCGCGATGCCGTGGTGGTGGTGATGCATCCCGAGAGCCCGATGGACAGCATCACGATGGTGCAGCTGGGCAAGCTCATGCGGGGCGAGGCCAAGACCTGGCGCGACATCGGCGGCAACAGCGATGAGGTGGTGAACCTTGTCTTTGACGCGCCCAAGTCGAGCACCGTGCGCATGGTGCAAGAAAAATTCATGAAGGCCGATCAACAATTGCCCGCCAATGCCTTTCAAACCAATAGCCAAGACAAGGTGATCGACTATGTGAGCCAAAGCAAAAATGCCATCGGCTTTGTGGGTTATTGTTTTGTCTCAGACCGCGATGATGCCAAGGTCAAGGAGCGCCTTGCCAAGGTGAAGCTTGCCCGTCTGGACGCGACCGACACGAGCGATGTGAAAGGCTATTTCATTCGCCCTTATCAAAATGAGATTGCCCTGGGCCGTTATCCGCTCTCCCGACCGATCTACGCGGTGAGTCGGGAGCACTTTGTAGGACTCGGCACGGGCTTTGTAGTATATGCAGCAGGTGAGCTTGGGCAGCGCATTTTCCTCAAAGCTGGCCTCGTGCCAGAGTTTATGCCACCCAGACTTGTTGTTCTTCCAGAAAAAGAGGATTAGAATTCAGGAAACCACGATTTACGTTATATTCGCATGAAATTTTCACACAAGATGGATATCTCAGCAAAGATCAAAAGAGCCTCGTTGGCGATGGTGCTTGTCTTATTTGTTGGACAGTCGGCCTTGAAGGCGCAGACCGAAGCAGAGATGATACGCAACATCCAAGTTGGCAAGTACACCGAGGCGATCGCCATCGGCAACAAAATCTTGGGACAGGATCCCAAAAACGACAAGGTCATGTACCAAATGGGCGTGGCCTATTTTGAAACAGAGCGCCAAACGGAGGCTGGGGCATGGTTTGCCAAAGGTCAGGGTCACTCTGGCCGCAACCCGATGAACTTCGTCGGTGGTGGAGCAGTGGCTGCCTTCAACCAAAATTATGCGAAGGCCAAGGCCGATTTGGACAAGGCCGTGGAGCTGAACTCCAAGCAAGATCCCAAAGTGATGCTCGCCATCGCCAACGCATGGATGAGCAATCCGACCAAGGACAAGGCCAAGCAACAGCCTTATTGGAAGGAAGCCGAGCTTTTCTTGCTGCGCGTACAGGGCCTGCTCCCCAACGATGCCGAGAGTTATGTGTTGCTGGGCAAGCTCTATGGCCTGCAAGGCATCGAGGAGCTCGAGCAAAACAACTACGAGATCGCGATCGTGAAGGATCCCAAGTATATCTACGGTTACTATCGCCTTGGGCAGCTTTTCAAGAAGCAGACCAAGTACCAAGAGGCTGCCGAAAAATTCCAGAAAGCCACGGAGATCGACCCTGGCTTCGGCCCGGTCTATCGCGAGATGGCCGAGATGTGGACCCTCGCCAAGAAGTATGACAAGGCCGAGGAAAATATGACCCAATACTTGAAGATCATGGGTTCCGACAAAAGCGCCTTGATCCAAAAGATGATCATCGAGTACCTCGGTGAGCAATATGACAAAGCCATTGCCACGGGCGAGGCTGCGGTCAAGGACACCAGCGCCATCGTGCTCAAGCGTCTGCTCGCTTACAGCTACGTGAAGAAAAACCCCGCCGAGGCCGACAAGTCGATGAAGTGGTTTGATGCCTACTTTGAGGCCACCAAGGCTTATCCTGCTGCGATCATCGCAACCGACTATGAGTTTTACGGCAAGGCTTGGCAGCTCAAGGGCGACTACGTGCAAGCGGTAAAATACTACGAGATGGCAATCGCCAAGGCCAATGAGAAAGGAGAGCCCAACAATGAGCTCTACAACAGCATCTCGGAGATGTACAAGGAGAAAAAAGATACGACCAATCGCATCATTTACCTCCGCAAGTACATTCAGGCTGGGACCAAGTTCCAATTGAAAGAGAACTTTGCCTTGGGTCAGGTCTATTTCCAGACCAAAGACTACCTGCACGCCGACAGTGTGTTTGAGGTGATGACGCAAAAATTGCCCGATCTGCACATCGGCTGGTCATGGAGAGGCCGCTCCAATGCCAAGATGGACGAAGGTTCCAAGATGGGCAAGGCGATGCCTTACTACCAAAAGGTGATCGATCTGCTGGGCAGCGACCCAGAGAAGGTTGCCAAGTACCAAGCCGACTACGTGACGGCGCTCAACTACTTTGGCTCCTACAATACCTTGGTGACCGAGAAGTTTCAAGAAGCGATGCCTTTTTGGCAAAAGATTCTGGAACTCGTGCCAGCTGACGAGGGTGCCAAAAATGGTCTCGAGTACTGCAAGTCCAAGGGCGCAAAGTAAGCCTTCGTGTTCCTTCCCTCAAAAATCCCAAGCGTCGTTGCGATGCTTGGGATTTTTCTTTTGTGTGGCGTCTCAGCTGGCGACAGCTGGCCAGCGATTCAGCAGGTGAAAAAACGAACTCGTAACTCCTTGGGTTTGTGATGCTTTGAAAACTTGCTGAAAAATATTTTTCAAGCTAACTTCGTTTTCGGGGAAGCCGGTGGCCTGCGCCACCTTCGGGTGGGGCCTCCA
>JANORP010000445.1:0-7836 GCA_031415375.1 Bacteroidota bacterium
ATGAGGAAGGGCGATTAGTTTCAACGCATATTTTTGAGTCAAAAATGAACTTGGGGCTTCGGAATACGGATTTTGCGATTTTAT
This sequence comes from Bacteroidota bacterium, assembly GCA_031415375.1. GTDB lineage: Bacteria > Bacteroidota > Bacteroidia > J057 > JADKCL01 > JADKCL01. The sequence goes on from JANORP010000445.1 coordinate 85, forward strand.
ATAGAACAAATTCTCAATCCAGAACTTTTGAAGAATCGCTACGAAAACTGAACATTAAATACAGAATAATTGGTGCTCCTAATTGGACAACCAATACAGTAACTGGAACAAGCTATAATGCCACAGGCTTATCAGCAGGATCAAACTATGAATGGCAAGTGCAAACTAATTGTGCTGCCGGCAACTCTATCTATGTCTCGTATTATGAAGACGGGCTACAAGTTTGGGACGTCTCTACGCCCACTGCACCTGTGCGCGTAGCCTACTACGACACACAGGTAAACAGTACCTACAATGGTTTCGTTGGCGCTTGGGGAGTGCATCCACCGCTCAATTCCGGCAAGATCTTGGTGTCTGACACGCAGAATGGCTTGTACATTCTCCAAAAAAACACGCCTTTTCCGATTACGCTCTCCAGTTTCAAAGTCGCGGCACTGCAAGACAGGGTCAGGCTAGACTGGACGACGCAAAGCGAGCTCAACAATGTCGGCTTTGTCGTGGAGCGCTCGGTCGATGGTGCAGCGTTTGAATCGATCCAACAGTTGCCTGGTGCAGGTACCAGCAATGCTGCCATCGACTATACCACTTATGACTATGCGCCCCTCCAAGGCATCAGCTACTACCGCTTGAAGCAACTCGATGCCGATGGCAACGTGACCCTGTCTGACGTCGTGTCGGTGGACTTTTTCAATGCAGCCCCAGAATTGACGGCTTACCCTAGTCCAGCGCATTTCGGCGAAAAAGTTACGGTAGCGGTGTCTGTGCAAGATCCGGTCGCGGCAGAGCTGACCGTGTATGACATGATCGGCAAGCGCCTCTATGGCGCGCAGCTGGATTTGACCCCAGGGCAAACTGAAGTAGCCCTCCCCACGGTTGACTGGGCCTCTGGTACCTATCTCGTGGAACTCAAAGGCGGGAAGTATCACTTGCAACACAAGCTGCTCATCGCCCAGTAATGGGGAGTGGTTCAAAATACAAAAAGGAGGCTCTAGGGTCTCCTTTTTTCGTGCATCCTGCATGGCGCGCTACGCTAGGTAAAGGTCCCGAATATGCCAGTGAGCGTTACGAACCGTTCATCGGGAGAAGAACTGTTTGTGAACGAGGGCGTTTTTTTGATCGACTGTCTGGCCGAACATAAAAACATAAAGGCGACATACGCCCGTACAGTGTACGAGAAGGGCGTTGTGGATGTAGATTGGAGGGATGTGTCGATGTTTCAAAGCCACATGAACCAAGCTTTCCCAGCATCTTACTTCAAAACATGTGGACGCGCTTCGATGTTCGAAATCTTGAAACACTGAAAGAAGCTGTAACCAAAAGTCTTGCGCATCAAAGTTGGTAGGCATAGAAAAATCATTCCTAAGCTGGAAAATTCGCCCCATCCACCCCTCTTCTCAGCCGCGTTGGCGGCAGAAAGGAGGCGCAGATAGGGCGAAGCTATCGGTGGCTGTTTGTAGGTCGATCGGCGCAAGTCAAAGTCAGTTTTCCTCGACAAATTTCTTGCAAGGTGGGAGATTGCTGAGATTGTCGTCTTCGGTATCGTTTGGAGAAGAACTTAAGTAGTAAATGTATCGCGGGGCTGCCGTCGCGATCGCAGTGTTTACCTTACGCGCATAGAGGTATGATTTCGTACCGTCGGCAGCCTTGGTGTAGAATTTGACTTGGCCACTTAGGATCACAGCGGCCACAAATCTTGTGGTTGCTTTCCAGTTTCCGCGAGATGTGGTTCCCCCTACAAACCCGATCGCGCCACCACCTTGTGGATCGAGGTAATCTGGACTCACATGCATGACCTGAATTTCATTTCCGGGAGGCAAATCATTGATTTTGATCAGCGTATAAACACTTTCTGCTGTGAGCTGTCCCGTCATTTCATAAGTCCCATTGGCTGAAAATGTGAGCTTGAGCGGGATGCTCATCTGATTTGCGGCAATAGATTCTTGAGAATAGTATGGATATCGCGCTCCCAAGACATCGTCGGTATCGAGGAGACCAAAGAAATTGAAATTGGTGGTCTCGGAATTTGCAAATGTCGTAATCAATTGAGATTGAATGCGCGAGACGGCCGGGATAAGCCTTTCGGTAAGTAACTCTTGAATTGTCAATGTAAAAAGGTTACTCAATGTTGCATTTCCGCGATCCATGATTTCGGTGATCTTTTCCCAGACAATCTCGGGCGTGAGCTGCCTGAGAATAGCATTGATCTCAAATGGGATCATGTAATTGAGGTCCTCGTGGATGGCATCTGCCGTGCGATCTAGCGTGGCATCTTCCTCCAAGGCGATGACGAGCACCCCTATGATGCCTCCCACAAAGCTCTCAGATCCCAAAATTGAGATACGAATCGGGCTAAGCGTGGCTTCAAATATACCGAGGTGCGGCGGGATCGGGATGACCTGGTCCACGTGCGTAAACTCCTGCCCCAAGTTTTCATGGGCATCGTGATGTACCCGGAACTCTGCGCCTACGTGCTGGGGCTCCATCGGCAATTGATAGGTTTCGCCATCAACCTTGAAGAAAAAGGTAATGATGTAGGGTTCATCATTGGAGCTTTCATTTTTGACCTTAGCTTTGATGGAATCAAAGGCCATTTTGACTTTAAATTTGGGTAATTTCATGATTATTAAATATTTAGAGTTGAAAATAATCGGTGGTTTTTAGGTATGCTTCTCCTGATCCATCGCCGATAGGGTTGGATTGGAGTGAATAGAATAGTGGAAATCTATTGTGGGATTTTGGACCCCTTATCTACAGCCTTCGTTCGGCACGGCATCGATACAGTTGAGTGCACGGTAGATCCTAGTGACGCCATCGAGCGTCTCGAGCGTCACGGGACACGCCTGCACATCAAAAGTTGCTTCTGTTTTCCCCGTCTCTCGATCGACGAGATACAAAATCGCACCACAACTGTAGAGTGCTTTGAGATCATTGCGAAAAGCGCAGATCTCATTGACTTCATTTTCCACCAAGCGCTCGTATGCTGCAAATGCAACCTTATCTTCTGTTGTTACAATTTGTGTAGATCGTTTTTGGGTAAGAGAGGCTTTGCTTGGGAGCGATTCGTGCGTTTCAATCGTGAGGAACCCCGGCATGCAGCCTGGCTTTCCACTTTCGATTTCATTACGAATCCACTCCCAGATTTTTGGATCAAATTTTGGAATCACCATTTTTTCAGGGTCTTCCAGAATTGCTGGGTCGATGACGATGATCACATGACCGCCGCCAAGCAAGAGCTTGCCCCCAGAGACATAGATCAGGGATTGCGCATTGTCGCCGATGGAATCAAGGATTGGATTTAACGCTATGGGATTGGGACAATCGCGGAGGCCATAAAGGGCGAGGCTTATTGTGTTGGGGATATCTGAAGGGATGAGCAACACCCCACGAGCGTCGCTCATGTTTGCCACATACAATGCCTGGCCTTGCAACTTGTCATACAGGCTGAGCTGATCACCCTCCCAGCGCAATGTCGTGGATTCAGGATCAAAGGTGAAAAGCTTTCCTTTCTTTTGAAGCATCGTTTGCAACTGCGCTGCGGCGGCCGACTTGGGCGTTTTGATGCCGTCCATGACAGCCGAGGCTAGGACTGGTCGTGCCGAGAGCTTGCCATCGACCCGACGCAAGACGGCCATGTGGTCGCCCGAGACCTGCACACAGCCCTCTTTTTCATTGGTTTGAACAGGCAGACAAATCTGGCCCGCCCCGAACTCGATACCTTGCCCGGGCTTCGACTGCGTGTAGGCAGCGATGGGGCAAAAGGCGATCAAGATCACAACTAAACATGCATGTAATTTCTTCAATTTCATTGGGATGAGAATACTTTTGATTTGATCCAAAGCTAATCCCTCACGGCCTATCTCAGCATACAAGGTTCACACTTATTTAGGGTTCTGTTATTCCCAAACGTGCTATTTTTATCAGTTAAAAAATAAAATTGACCAAAAATGATTAGTTTTCTAAATGATGAAAAATAATGCTGGCGATGACTTGGTGGCATTGATCTGCTCGCTCGACCGCAGTGAAAAGCGGTATTTCAAAATGCTGGCTTCGCAGCGGCAACAAAAAGAAGAAAAGGTCTATCTCTTGCTTTATGCGTACTTGGAGCAGACCCAGGCATGGAATGAGTCGGCGATCAGGATTCATTTCAAGGGGCGGTCATTCCTGAAGCAACTCAGCGTGGCCCGCACAGAATTGCAACACTTGATTTTGGATGCCTTGCGCAGCTACCACCAAGGAAAAACGGCACAACTTGATTTTTCTCGCAGGCTGGGGGAGGTCGAGATTTTGTATCACCACAAATTGCATCGCGCAAGCCTCAGAGCCGTGCAATCGGCTAGGAAAAAGGCTGCACAATTGGAGCTGCCAGCGCAAGAAATAGAATGCCTCCAATGGCAGATGCGCATATTGAGACAATCTGGGGCACCAGGCACCTATGAGAAGCTGCTCAAAATTCATGCGCGCATGCGCCTGCTTCAGCAACAACTCCAAGACGAGGCCGAACTGCTGCTCGTGCTAGACACGATTTCCCACTTCACAACCCATGCCGTTTCTGATCGGGATCAAATTGTTGTAGAGCAGGCCATGAAATCTCCTGTTTTGGATCGACACTTGCACAAGTTGTCTTTTGATGGGCGAATTTTATACCATTACATTCATGCCACACTAGGCTTTCGACAACAATTATTGCCTCAATTCTTTGAACATCATTTGGCTATCATTGCGATCTGGGATGAGGTGCCTGATCGCATCAGGCTTGATCAAGAGCGGTATTTCAAATTGCTGACAGGCTATGCAGAGAGTTGTTGCCAAAATCAAAAGTACCAAGAGGTTGAGCGAATACTTGCGCGACTCAATCGACTACTAGATCGCTCCTCTTGGATCAGACCATCTGAGGGCGCACGCCTGCTATCGATTGAGCTTCATTATTACATGGCCATAGATGACTGGACGCATGCCTTTGGAATGCTGGCACCGATCAGCAGGACATTGGAAAGCTGGGGTGTGCAGATCCCTGCGACATTGCGTGTGCAGTTGCTAGCCAACTCGATGATTACAGCTTTTTTTTGCGAGCGATGGCTTGAGGCACTACAGTGGGGCGACCGACTTGCGACGGAACCATCTACCGCACCGCATTCCCAGTGGTTCAAGGCGAGTCGCATCGTGAGGTGGATTGCCTGGTATCAAACCCTGGATCACGACCGATTGGAGTCTGAGCTGAAGCCGATCTTGGCATCGCCTGCAGACAATCTGATATGGCAGGTTGCAACTTGTTTGAAGCGAATGTTGGGGAGCAGCGATGCGTCAGAGGAGCGTGCAGTTGTGCAATCCATTCTAGACCATATCGATGCGTATCAAGACATCACGCCAGTACACATAAATTTGCTACAAATATGGTCGCGCTCACAGCTGATAGATCAACCAATGCAAGTGATTGCAGGCGCCTAGCCGCCGCAAAGGTAGGACATGCGCATCTTGGTAGGTGGCGATGACAGCCTTTGCTTGAGGTTTCCCAACCAGATGAAACCTGCGATCCTTCGGTAGCTTGTTGACCCATCGCTGATGCGACTGTCCCGACAGCCTAATAACTGTTCCGATTTTCTCCTACGCGATTGATTCGCGCGATCCGAATAGGCTGGGGTTAAAAAGAAGAGGGCCAGGAAACGGGACGGGAAAATCCTGCTTCTACCCTGGCCCGGTTCTGTGAAAATTGGGAAAAAGTAAACTACTTTACACCTTGAATTTAAGAACTTTCCGCATGCAGCCGCAGGCTGATCGTCAAAATAGTTGTTCACATTCGTCGTTGATGAACTTAGGGTTGCGCCAGCGTTAAAGTGTATGAAGGCCCAATGCCTGGGCTATTTCAGATTAGCAAAAACGGAAGCTTGGGTGCAATTTTGCGATGCAAAAAAGCGAAGCGGTATGCGCAGATTGTTGTTGATGGTTGTAATGCTGGTGATGTGTGCCAAGGTCTATGGGCAGGAGATTACCCAGACGATACGCGGCACGGTGCGCGATCAGGAATCGCAGTCACCGCTGGAGGGGGCGACGATGGCCCTGCTGCTGGGGGACTCGGTGATCACGGGTGCATTTACAGACACTGAAGGACGCTTCAAGCTGGAGCGTGTGCGCACGGGACGCTACACCCTGCGCGCGGCTTATGTGGGCTACGAGCCTGCGACAATCCCCAACATTATCGTCAATTCAGGCAAGGAAGTCGTGCTCAACATCAACCTCACCGAGGCTGTGATCACCACAGAAACTGTGGAGATCATCGCTGGCAAAAAGGACGAGGCCCGCAATGAAATGGCCCTCGTGAGCGCCCGCCAATTCACCATCGACGAGACACGCCGCTATGCCGGCTCCTGGAACGACCCCGCCCGCATGGCCAGCAACTTTGCAGGCGTGATGCCCAACAATGACTCGCGCAACGATATCATCGTGCGCGGCAATTCGCCGTCTGGTGTCCTATGGCGGTTCAATGGCATCGACATCCCCAATCCCAACCACTTTGCAAGCTTTGGCACGACGGGTGGGCCTGTGAGCATGCTCAACAACAACGTGCTCGACAACAGCGACTTCATGACCGGGGCCTTTCCTGCAGAGTATGGAAACGCACTCTCGGCGGCCTTTGACCTCAAGATGCGCAAGGGCAATGACGAGCAATATGAATTTCTCGGGCAGTTTGGCTTCAATGGCTTGGAATTCATGGCCGAGGGGCCGATTTCCAAAAAAACTGGGGCCTCGTTTCTGATCAGCTACCGCTACTCGACGCTGGAACTGATGAAAAAAATCGGGATCAAATTTGGGACGAGCAGCCAACCCAAGTACCAAGACCTCTCCTTCAACCTTCATTTGCCGACAAGCAAGATCGGTACGTTCTCGCTGTTTGGGGTGGGTGGCTTGAGCAATGCCTTGGTGCTGGACAGCGAGCGCGACACTGCAGATTTTTTTGGCCCGGCGGGCAACGATATTGACTTCGCGACCAATACAGGGGTCGTGGGCCTGCAGCACCAGCTATTCTTGAGCAAGAATACGCTGTTGAAGCAGACATTTTCTGTGCAAGGTTCCACGCAGGGTACGGTGGTGGATCGGGTAGATCGCTTCACGAAGGAGCCGACGCCTTTTTACCGCAACAATAGCTGGCAAGGAAAGTACAGCTACAATGTGGCGCTCAACGCCAAGATGAGCACACGGCACACGCTGCGCACGGGCATGTTTGTAGATCGCTTGATGTTTTCGCTGTATGACAGTTTGCAGCCCGACACGACGCAGGGCTGGCGCACCCTCACGGGAATCGACGGTCACGCATTCCTCTTGCAACCCTATGCGCAATGGAAGTGGCGGCTTCACGAACAGCTCTCCCTCGTGGGTGGCGTGCATGCGCAGCTGTTTACCCACAACCAATCGCGGGCGATCGAGCCGCGTGTGGCTGCAAAGTGGGCCATGAGCAAGCGACAGTCGCTGGGGCTTGCATACGGGGAACACAGCCAATTGCAGCCGATCTATGTCTATTTCTTCCGCACACGGTATGCCAATGGCACATTTGCCACGACCAACAATGACTTGGGCTTTACCCGCAACCGCCATTTTGTGCTGAGCTATGACTGGACGATCAGCCGTGACTTTCGCATCAAGGCCGAGACCTATTACCAGCAACTCAGGAATGTGCCTGTCGAAGGGGGCAAAAGCAACTCCTTCTCCCTGCTCAACGAGGGCTCAGACTATGTGGTGAGCATCGCCGACAGCCTCACC
>JANORP010000446.1:0-11133 GCA_031415375.1 Bacteroidota bacterium
ACCCCCTATCCGTCTCAAACAAGTGGTTCCACACCCGCCCACGTGAAAAACCCCCCCCACCCCAACACCCCCCTGCCACGCCTGCGGGCGGCCCCCCCCCATTGTGGGGCCGCCCCCCCACGAACGGGTCATCACGGGCGAAATCTGGACGGTACTGCGCATGGTCGATGATTGGGGCCACTGATTCAACGAGTGATTTTCATGCGATCGCCCTACACTCCGCCAGCCAAAACCGCTTTCGGTTTCCCAAAAAGACTGTAACTTCGCTTCGAAATATTATTCTGCCCACATGATTCAGCGTATTCAAACGGTTTTGTTGTTTTTGGCCTCGGCGCTTTGCGTAGCCTTTTTGTTTTTCCCGACTTGGTTGGTGAGCAACCCCGACATGGGTGAAGGTGATGCCATCAAGGTGGTGGCTAGCCCGATGGGGGTGTCGGTCGAGCGATCGGCGATGAGCCTCACCAATGCGTTTACTGCTGAGAAGCTCCCGTTCACGGCGAATACCTTTTTGCTGTTGCAGTTTGGATTGACTTGTGTCACTGCGGTCTTGCTGCTGGTGACGATCTTTTTGTACAACAATCGGGCGCTGCAGATCAAGCTGGGTTATGGCGCTTTGCTGGCGCTCATGCTCATCAATTTTTTGATGGTGCCGATCCGCACCTGGTTGCAGGAAATGGGCGGTGACCCGATGATCGCGCCCGATATGTACCAATCGCTCCCGCAATGGGGCTTGGCAGCACCATTTTTGGCGCTGATCCTCACCTGGTTTGCGGTCAAGCGCATTCAGCACGACGAGAAATTGGTCAAGGGCATGGACCGCATTCGCTGATGGCAGCTGGCAGGCTCTTTCGCGGGGTCAATCTGTACCTGGTCGTGGCTGGGCTGCTGAGCGGGGCCATGATCGCTGCGCCGATTGCCTACGCTTCCAACTATGCGGCGGGCCTACACGCTACGATCTATGGCGGGTGGCTGGTCTTGGAGGAATCTCTGGGTCACGGCATTGCGCTCCCGCACACGATCGGCCTCCTAGCATTGCCTTTGCAGATTCCTTATGTGATCTTGGCAGCTGCGGGCTGCTTGCTTGCATTGATGCTTTGTTTCTACAACCGTGACCTGGAGCGCAAGCAGCTCTGGATCAGCCGCGGCCTCTACCTAGGTTTGGCGCATCTGCTGTGTGGTGTACTCATCAGGTTTATGGCGATCAACCATGTGGGCGAGAGCAGCCTGCCCGATGCCTTGGATGCGGGCTTTCAGCGCGAATTCTTACTACATTTTTTTATCCTGTATTTCTTGTGGCGCTCCTGGCGCAAACAAACTGCCGAACTCCAAACTGGTACTGAGGCGGTTTGATCGCGGCTCAAGGCGGTGGGCATTCCGTTCACGACTTCCATCCATGCTCCGACGATCCCAACCTTCATCCTTCGCATGCGTAACCATTGATGGTGCTGCCTAAGCAGGTTCCCTAGAAGCCATATTGTTGTTGCTCAACCTCTCACATCAATTTCACATGCGTAACACATCCTTGCATTGGACACAGATCCTGCGTTTCGCAGTATTGGCATTGCCGATTTTCCTGACCCATTGCTCCAGATTGTCCACATCGCCCGTTGTCGATGGCTGCGATAGCCTGCTAGGCGCGCTAGTAGATGACGTGGACACGATGCGCACACGCATCGTAATCGACAAATCGGCCTATACGCTGGAGGTCTTTGAGGGGCAGCGGCGCATTCGTTGTTTTCCAGTGGTGCTGGGCTTTGATCCTGTGCATGACAAGCGGCGTGAAGGCGATGGCTGCACGCCCGAAGGCACTTTCAAGGTGCGTACCAAATATGACCATGCCAAGTGGCGCAAATTTATCTGGGTCGATTATCCAACCGACGATTCATGGCGCAAGTTCAATGCACGCAAGGCAGCGGGGGAAATTCCAGCGAATGCGACAATTGGTGGAGACATCGGAATCCATGGGGTGCCCGAGGGGCGCGATGACCTGATCGAAGCACGCAACAATTGGACTTTGGGCTGCATTTCACTCACCAGGAAGCATGTGGACGACTTGTATGGACTCATCCGAACCGGGACCGAAATCGTGATAAGGCCCTAGGATTTGGCTGGCGAGGTGACATCTGTCGCCCTAGGACGGCTTATTTGATGGGGACGAGCTCCATGGTCATGGGCTTGTCGTTGCCAGTATTGGTGAGGATGAGGAGATCGGGGGTGAGCTTGGCGATGTCCATTTCACCAGATACATTGGCGCCGTCTTCACTGGTGATGAGGACTTTTTTGTTGGCGCTCAGTGACCACTTGCCACGCTCTAGGTCGCCCATGAGGATCTCATAGCGGCCATTTTTATAAAACGTAAAGGAGGCAGTGCCAAGCAATTCTGGGCCAACGATCTCGTTTTTGAGGTCGAGTTTGTTGAGTTTCCAGCTCTTGGCGATCATTTGCTCTGGTGGCATGGCCGCATCTTTGGGTTTGCCGCCGCATGCAGTGAGCAAAGCAAGGAAGACTAGGGCAAAGAGGAGGGGGGCAGATGATTTCGGTAGCATAGGATTCTCGAATTGTAGCCGAAATTAGGAAAAGCAGCGCAAAAACAAAACCCAGCCTTACGGAGCTGGGTCTTGAAAATCTTTGAGCGTGGTCGTGAGGGTGATCACGTTTGTGGCGTCGGAATGGGGTCGATATTCCGAACAAAATAGCTTGTGGAAAATATTCGCTCAAAGACCGTTCCGAACTATAGCGCGTCGGATAAGAGGGTGATTCATAATCGTACTTCGTAGAATAAGATGCATGACCATCGATGATTCCATATAATGGGATGCACTTTTTTTGAAGTTTCTTAGAATGTAGGTTTAATGTATTGTAGATCAGGGCAATAATGTTTTATGGAACCTACGCCTCGGCTCACTTTCTGGCGGGACGCCTGCACCTCGGGAAGGGTTTGGTCGGCAGATACCGTTCAGAATTCCAGCACCTCGCCAATCACTGGCAGGTGGAGGCGATTGCCTGCTTTGCTGAAGGCGGCCTGCGCCTCGGCATGGTCGATTTTGATGACTGGGAAGGTGTCAAAATGCACGCCGATCACCTCGTTGCAGCGCAACATCTTGGCTGCATGCACAGCATCATCGATGCCCATGGTATAGTTGTCGCCGATTGGCAACACGACAAAATCAAACTCATAGTGCCTGCCAAAGAGCTTCATATCGCTCATGAGGGCGGTGTCACCTGCAAAATAGAATGTGCCTTCGACAGTATCGACGATGAACCCGCCGGGGTTGCCTGCATAGCTGCCATCGCGGAAGCTACTGCTATGCACAGCATTCACAAATTTCACGACCCCAAAATCATATTTGCATTGGCCGCCATGGTTCAGGGCCTTCACGTTTTGAACGCCTTGCTTGAGCAGCCATTCCGAGATCTCGTAATTGCAGATGCAGGTGGCGCCTGTCTGCTGTGCGAGCGCGACAGCGTCCAAGATATGGTCGCGGTGGGCGTGGGTGATCAAGATATAGTCTGCCTTGACAGCGGAGAGTTGGATGGTACTCGCCAGGGGATTGCCAGTGATGAAGGGGTCAAACAGAAGTGTGGTGCCAGAAACCTCAATGGCAAAGCAGGAATGACCGTAGTATTTGAACTTCATAAGGCGTTTTCTTGAGAAAGTCTTGGCGGCAACCCGATCGACCATCGTCGGCCGCTCGGAATGGCAGGTTCGAAATTATCTATTTTTGCGGAATTGAAAAACATATTCGCGCACTCTGAGTCATTCAGCTATGCAAATCACGGTCATTTCTGGAACCAATCGCCCCGGCAATCTGAGTATCAAGGTGGCCGACATCTGCAAAGAAATCTTGGAAGAGCAAGATGTTTTTGCGGAATTAATTGATTTGCAGCAGCTCCCAAGAGAGATTGCCTTTGATTATTTGGAGAATACAGCGTTGTCAGGCTTTGCCGAATTCCAGCAAATGGTTGATCGTAGCTCTCATTTTGTTTTTGTCGTGCCTGAATACAACGGCAGTATGCCAGGGATTCTCAAGCTCTTTATCGACGCCTGCGATTACCCAGATAGTTTCAGGGGCAAGTCGGCGGTGTGCGTCGGCATCGCGGCGGGGCTAGGTGGCAATCAAAGGGGCTTGGCCCACTTACGGGATGTCTTGGAGTATTTTGGGATGGTGGTACACACGGAGAAATTGGCACTTGGGAGCATCAGGCAGCGCTTGCATACCGAGGGTGGATTTTCAGATGCAGATTCCGAGCTCGATTTGCGCAACTTGTTGCTGGGCTATTTGGAGGCATCTCGCGCTTGAGGAACCTATTGATAAATTATTCCTAATTATGCTTGAAATAGAGGAATAGGAAGAAGCCGTCAACCTTTTCAGGGAAATCACTTATGCTGCAGGCACGCTGGTGAATATCAAACTTCCCGTTGACATCGTGCAAGACGTTTCCCATTCCAACAGCAACGGCAGCACATAATCCTTGTATTGTGAGGGGTCATTGCCCCCACGCAGGTACTCACAACTCGCCCAAAGCAATGCATACAGCTCAGATTTCTTGATTGCCATCCGTTTTCTTTCCCATTTCAAAAATCACCCAGCAAGGTAGCAGGCAAAAACAATAGCGCCGAATGCAGGTGACAGTCTTCGACACCTTTGCAGTGGCTTACACCGTTGTGATAACGCGCATTGCAAGCCAATGGGCAAGTCCCCGCATGCTAAATACCTGCATCTGAGGTCCAGGCTTATTTCGTCGATCTCAAAACCACAACCCGTCCACGCACCACATAACCGCCAGCAGCAAGCCGCAGCCCATATACCCCACCTGCCAAATCCCTCACATCCACGTCCAATGTATGCCGGGCACCACAGCCAGTGAGGCGACCTGACTGTGAAGCGACCACTCTGCCGTTCAGATCCACTAGCGACAAGCCAAACAAACCGCAAGCCTTGCCATCGAACTCGAGATGCAGCACATCCGTCGCCGGATTGGGCGACAGCGACCAGGCCAGATCAGAGGCTGGGGCAGGCGCCGATACATAACCTAGATCATACAACCACACCGTATCCGCGACCGGGGTGACCGCAATCTCGTTGCCCTGTGCATCGATCAAGCGGCAACGCGACAATTGGATCGGCAGTTGCACCCGTGTATGTGCCGTCCAAAGGGCAGGATGCGCCTTGAGTCGGATGCGGCAGATTTCGCCAAAGCCAGTGTGGGAGACATGGTCGGTGCGCACAAGCGCAAAGTCATAGCGGCCTGCAGCATGGTCCCCATGCCCCATCGCCATCACACCATTGCCGAGGGTGCCCAAGAAGGAGGGAGTCGCCTTGCTTGTAATCCCCGGAAACACATCCGAAGGAGCATAATCCAAATGAAGCGCTAGACCATAGGCCGAGTCGGCTGGGAAGCCAGGCTCACCCAATTCCACGATCAATTCCACGCTGTCTTGACCCGCAAAGAGGGGCATGCTTGGGCGAATGCGCAACGGCACTCCCCCTGCAACATGACCGATGCGGGCATGCGTGAGCCCTTGGTAGAACGATACACTCATGGTGTCGGGGAAGTCCACGACCCCATCGCCGTCGCAATCCGCATGTTTGTAATTTTGGCCAGAGACAAAAGCATTGCCCCAATTTGCAGCAGGTTGCCCACTCCAATTGGTCGAGGCATTGGCGCGCAAAGGACCAGTGTCGCCAAATGCAACCCCGATGTCCAAGAAATCATTGGCATCTACGATATAGTCATGATTGGCATCGCCAGGCCAGACGCAGTCGGGCTCGATCGTGGGCGTGGAGGTCGCCGTGCCTAGGCAATTGTTCAGCACATCTGTGACCGAGATGGTATAAGGAATGGCTGCACTCGCAAAAATTGCCGACGCCGACGCACCCGTGGACCAAGCATAGGTCGCAAATCCTGGCCCAGCGTTTAGCAGCAAACTATCTCCCGTGCAAATCACGGGATTCGGTGGTATAGGTACCACAGGCGCTGGCAAGATATTGACCGTGAACGTATCCCTGAAAATGCAACCATGATCGTCGGTGGTCAGCACGATCGTTTCCACCGGGCCCGGGCCGTGGGTGTAGTAGCCGATATCGTGCGGGGAGGAATTGAGATTTAAGCCGCCACCTGTCACATGCCAGATCTTGGTCACGAATGGCGGATTGAGCACAGGAAGTACAGAAGTGTAAAAAGTATCCAGCGCATTCTCGCAAGCCACGGTATCCCCGGCAATTTGGTTGGTGGGGAAGTCGAGGATCGTGACTGGAAAATAGTTCGTGTCCAAGCCACAATCAGGGGAGTTGTAAATCGTCACCACGGTGTCTATTCCAATGCTCGGCCACAAGATTTGCACGCTGTCGGTGGACTGCCCTTGCACGATCGTGCCATGGGTGGTGGACCAAGTGTAGGTGCTGCCTGGAGGGCAATGCTGCCGAAAGCCATTGGGTGCGCCCGCGCAGGCATAGTTTGACCCCGACAACCAGCAATTTACCATCACAGTCTCCTCCCAAAACGTACCCATGGGAAATGTTGCAAGGGAATAATAGCTGCGAATAGTCCCCGTTGGACCACCTTCCCAAGAAACCCAAGTCCTTTCGTGCCACCGGTAGTTGGGCAGACTCGTTTGGGTTTGCGCGACGACGACGCCTCCTGTCACCAATAAGTTGTGGTTGTAAGCGGATGGTCCGCCTGGCCCCTCAAGCCAAATGCATTCATACAACACAGGATCTGACCCACACACCACCGAATCCCCGATCAGCGGTAGGTATGGCATATTATTCGCCGTCAACGATTGTGTATGGAAGTCTGTGCAGCCTGGTTCAGTGACAGTGAGGCTCACATTTCCAGAAACACCTATCGGCCGATGCACAACCGCACGGTAGCCATACGAAGAGACGGTGCACCCATTGTTGGTACTCCATTGATAAGTACGCCCCGGCACATTGTCAGACTCGACATGCACATCGCCGTTGATCCATTGTGTCTCCCGAATATAGGCCGTACAAAGAGGTTGTCCCCAAGCGGCAGAGGTCAAAACCAAGCCCAATACCACCATCAAGATATAGCTTCTTCGCATAAGTTTGTAATTACAATTGTAAATTACAAAACAAAACGCGAGCAAACAAGCACCGACGCAAATCGGGCATCGCGTCCAATTCGGCAATTGAAGTTGGGGCTAGTGACTATAGCATCAGGCGGTAGCACCAATGCGATGGAACCGTTCGAAAAGCTATGCACGTTGCTGATTGGGTGAAACCGCAAAGTCATGCATAGTTCTGAAAAGGAAACCGCCCCGATCTCCGATACAGGACAGGGAAAGGGCGCCCCGACGCGTCGGGATAAACGCTGGAGTCCCCCCGCCCCCCAAATCCCCCAAAAAACCATGTAAGATCACGCATCAGCCTCTATCGCAGCAATGCCGTAGCGGCGACAAATACCCATTTTTAGCACAACCTCGCCGCATTGCTCCGAAACCTCCATAGAGTGGCAAAAAAGCCATCTTCCCCACAGAAAAGGACATGCGCCCTTTGCCGATGTGGAAAACTTGTTTGCTCAAAAAATTTACTTATCTTGCAGAGTCAAATTATGATCCGCAATCAGTTTTCATTGAATCAATCTAAGAATCTCGGCGATGAGCTTTGTAAAATTTGGGTGTTTGCTCTTCTTGCTTGCTTTTTTGTGGGTTGGCAATAGGGCCATGGCCCAGGCCAATTGTTCTTATGTGATTGTGGCCAATGGCACCTATACACAAGCTCAGATTGACAATGCTTTTGGCGCTGCCAACCTCGATGGCTACCGCCTCAAAACCCTGCGACGCGCCATGAAGTTCACCAATGGCGCGGAGGTACAACTCTATGCCGCCGATGAGCTCCAGGCAATGCAGTGCCCCGTCAACAGTGGCCTTGCCATGGATGACAATACGCCACTGGATCCCGACCGCCGCTTCGAAATTCACTCTTCAGGGGTGATTAATGAGTCTGTGCAAGCTGTGTACAAGCGTTGAACCAACCCTAGACGACCTCCGAAATGAGATTTTCCAAGATATCTATCCTTGCTGCACTCTTTCTTGGCATTTGCACCTTGGCCATAGCACAGCCCGCAAATGACAATTGTGCCACGGCCACCAACCTCGGTGCGTTGCCAGCACCACAAAGTTGCACCGCTGGCCCGGTCCCGACCCGTGGCATCGGTGCCACACAAGTCACCAATACGACCAACCTAGCCGCCACGCCTGGTAGCCCTTATGTCTCCATGACTGGCTGTCAGCAAGGCAATGCCAGCACATCTTCCCCTGCCTCAGACGTGTGGTATCAGGTCACTGTCACAGGTTCCGAACTCAACGTGACGATCACAGGTGGCATCAACCAGCCCAACATAGGCCTTTGGCAGGGCGCTTGTGGATCCTTGGTAGGCCTTGGTTGTGCTACGGGTACCGCAGGTTCCCTCACCACCCAATTCACAGGACTCATCCCAGGCGTCTATCTCATCCAAGTCTCTGGCAACAACGTCAATGACCGGGGCAACTTTCAGATGACCCTGAGCAATGACAACAATTGCGCAGCATGCTTAGTGAGCCATACCCTGAGTGTGAATCCGCTCCCAACAAATGGGTTTTACCAGGCTGGTACGCCTGTCACCTTCTGCTTCAGAGTGACGGGGTGGACACAGCAAGCCGTCAATTGGCTTTTGGGCGTAGAGCTCACATTTGGTGCCGGGTGGAACCTGGGCAGTGTCGTCGCCACCCCACCCGCTTCCAGCTGCGATGGCTCAGTCGGTACCTGGTCATATTTCCCCGGTGGCTGCACCAGTACTGCGACAGGTGCCGTTTGGGGCAATGGATTCTATTTTGACAGGAATAACGATGGCAATCCAGGCAACAATTTTGGCGACAACTGCTCCACGGGCTCCGCTGGCATCGCCGATTGGTTGTTTTGCATTACTGTCACCCCCAGGGCTTGCGGTTCCCCAGGATTCAGCACAGACCTGAGTCTGAGTTTCAATACCCTTGCCGACGGCGAGGCTGGCTCATGGGGGAGCATTGCTTGCCAAAATGACCCCGATGTCTTTTTTAGCGCCCAAACGACTTGTTGCCCACAGCCCCTTACCGTCAATACCAACGTGCTCTGCAACGGAGCTTGCACTGGAACAGGTACTGCGACTGGCCAAGGACCGACTGGCCCATGGAACTATACCTGGATCAACATGGCTGGCAACGTCACCATCCGCACCCAAAATGGGGTTGCTGGCCCAGATAACATCGCTGGCCTCTGTGCGGGTTCTTACATTGTGCAAGCAACCAACGTGTTTGACGGTTGTACCGCAAGGGACACGATCATCGTCACCCAGCCTGCCGTTATCACAGGCACACCAGTGGTCGTCAATGTGCTTTGCAATGGCGGCAATACAGGCTCCATCACCATTAACCCCACAGCGGGCGGCGTCGGCCCCTACCAATACAGCCTCGGTGCTGGCCCCTTTGGCGCTTCCAACGTCTTTGCGGGACTCACGGCGGGTACCTATTCTGTGCGGATACGCGATGCGAATGGTTGTATCGTGACCCTTGCCAATATCATTGTGGCCCAGCCTGCTGTGATCACAGGCACCCCTGTTGTGGTAAATGTGCTGTGCAATGGTGCGAGCACAGGTTCCATCACCATCAATGCCACTGCTGGCGGGGTCGGTCCCTACCAATACAGCCTCAATGGCGGCCCATTCCAAGGTTCAAACGTCTTTGCGGGCTTGCCTGCGGGCACTTATACGGTCACCATCCGCGATGCCAACCTTTGCACGGTTACTTTGGTGAATATCATCGTGAACCAATCTGCGGTGATCAATGGGGTCCCCGTCGTGGTCAATGTCTTGTGCAATGGCGGTAGCACAGGTTCCATTACAATCAATGCCACCTCAGGCGGCAATGGCGTCTATCAATACAGCCTCAACGCTGGCCCCTTTCAGGGTTCCAACGTCTTTGCGGGCCTGCCAGCGGGTACCTACACCATCACGATCCGCGATGGTAACCTTTGTACACGCAACTTGATCAATATCATTGTGGCCGAACCTGCCGTCATCACAGGTACGCCTGTCGTGGTCAACGTGCTTTGCAATGGCGGCAATACGGGTTCCATCACAATCAACCCCACTGCGGGTGGGGTCGGTCCTTATCAGTACAGCCTCAACGCTGGGCCTTTTGGTGGATCCAATGTCTTTGCTGGCTTGACCGCTGGCACCTATACCGTCACGATCCGCGACGCCAACCTCTGCACAGTGACCCTCGCCAACATCATCGTCGGCCAGCCTGCGGTCATCACGGGCACGCCGGTTGTGGTGAACGTGCTCTGCAATGGCGGCAATACTGGCTCGATCACGATCAACCCAACGGCGGGTGGTGTCGGGCCCTACCAATACAGCCTCGGTGCGGGTCCTTTTGGAGCCTCCAATGTCTTTGCTGGACTCACTGCGGGTACTTATTCGGTGAGGATACGCGATGCGAATGGTTGTATCGTGACCCTCGCCAACATCATCGTCGGCCAGCCTGCTGTCATCACTGGCACGCCTGTCGTGGTCAATGCACTTTGCAACGGCGGCAATACAGGTTCGATCACGATCAACCCAACTGCGGGCGGCGTCGGTCCTTACCAGTATAGTCTGAACGGTGGACCATTTCAGGGTTCCAATGTTTTTGCGGGATTGACGGCGGGCACCTACACCGTCACCATTCGCGACGCGAATCTCTGCACAGTTACCCTTGCCAACATCATCGTTGGTCAGCCAGCCCTCATCACTGGGACGACCGCGGTGGTCAATGCTGTCTGTGGGATCAACAATGGTTCGATCACGATCAATGCGACAGCAGGTGGTGTCGGTCCCTATCAATACAGCCTCAATGGTGGGCCATTTCAAGGCTCCAACGTATTCCCCGGTCTTGGTGCAGGCACCTATACGGTCACGATCAGAGATGCGAATCTCTGTACCGTCACGCTTACGAATATCGTCGTGGCTTCCCCAGGCTCGCCCACGGGTACGCCAGCGGTCGTGAATGTCACCTGCAACGGCGGCAACAATGGCTCGATCACGATCAACGCTGTCTCGGGTGGCACGGGTCCCTATCAGTTCAGCCTGAATGGTGGCCCTTTTGGCGGC
>JANORP010000447.1:0-21948 GCA_031415375.1 Bacteroidota bacterium
TGGAGGCCCCACCCGAAGGTGGCGCAGGCCACCGGCTTCCCCGAAAACGAAGTTAACTTGAAAAATATTTTTCAGCAAGTTTTCAAAGCATCACAAGCACAAGGAGTTACGAGTTCGATTTTTCACCTGCTGAATCGCTGAGCATCACAAGCACAAGGAGTTACGAGTTCGATTTTTCACCTGCTGAATCGCTGGCAAATTTTCAGCGTCGGCCTTTGATTCTGCCTGTTCTATCGGCAGCGCTTTGTAAGAAGGCCTTGGACACATTTTCACACCAAAACCCGCTGCAACGGGACTCCTGCAATGCTCAAATCGTTCTCAAATTTGGTTGGGTCAATTCATTCCCCCACCCCAAACAAGCGATCAGGTGCATTCCTGCGATGGCAGCCCATGCAGTTTTGGAGCAGGCCCTGCGCAATGACTTTGTCTTCGTTGATGGACACAATGCCATAGACCCAGCCCGCATCGGTCTGTATGCCCTTGCGGTCGGTGCGAAACATGATGTAGAGGTCGCTGGGGTCGCCCTCGCGGTACCACTTGCCATCGGCGCCGAGGGCGGCTTGTTTTTCGGAATGCGGGGGGACCGATTCAAGTGAAACGGGTTTGTAGGTGGCCTTGACGATGACTTGGTTGTCTGGTTGGGTGATCCCGCCTGCCTTGGCATATTCCAACTTGGCCTTTGCAAAGAGGCGGTACAGTGCGCGCCCATGGGTTTCCATGTCGTCGCTTTGACTCGTGCGCAAGACTTGTTGTTTTTGGAACAGAGAGTCCTTGTTGAAAATCGTGTCTTTGTAAGCCACGGGATAGGGATCGTTGTAGGGACCCCGACAATCCGCCAATTTCCAATATAGGTTGTCATCGATGCGGTCAAATTCGCTCAACTCGTGCTTGATGGTGAGCAGCCGCTCTTGGATCCACGCAGTCTCCTCGGCCGAGGGCGCATAGGCTTGCTGGTCCTCGTGGAGGCGATGGCTGCAAGCAGCGGCCACCAAGAGTGCGAGCATGCCGATGAAGATATGTTGGGGTTTCATTTTGAAAAATTAGCAACGCTGGCGATCATTCGCAAGCGTCATTTCCGCAACGCATTCGCCCCAAAACCTTATATTCGCAAAAGCATTTTTGGGCAATGAAAGACATCCACATTCTCGATAAGACCTTTGAGGAATATCTCTCGGAGGAAAACATCCAGGCACGCATCGCCGACCTCGCCCGGCAGATCAACCGGGACTATGCGGGCAAGGACCCACTCATCGTTTCGGTATTGAATGGTGCCTTTATCTTCACCGCCGATTTGGCGCGTCACCTGGACTTCGATCCCGAGATCCAGTTTGTGCGCTTGTCGTCTTACCACGGCGGCACCAAGAGTTCTGGGCAAATGCGCGTCTTGCTGGATTTGAGCAATTCGCCAGAGGGCCGCGACGTCTTGATCGTCGAGGACATCGTGGACACAGGCCGCACGCTCGACTGGTTGCGACGTGACCTGCTGCTCAAGGGCGCAAGTACCGTGAAGATCGCGACGCTGCTCTTCAAACACGAGATGTACCAATTTGAGGCCCCGCCCGAGTATTTCTGTTTCAAGATTCCCAATGCGTTTGTCGTGGGCTATGGCCTTGACTTCGCCGAGCGCGGCCGCAACCTGCGGGCGATCTATAGTCTGAAAGCCTGAGCAATGGCCAAGGGTAGAGGCGGTAAAAAAAAGGGCTCCAATGCTGTAGTAGCTGTCTTGCTTTGGCCAGTGCGCTTGGTTGTGGGATTGCTCTTGCCCTTTTTCCTGCTGTTGCGCGGCTCGGTCACGCTGTATGAACTCACCGCTTGGAATCCCTACCTCTGCATCGGTATCTCTGCGGTCGCCTCGATGGTCGCCTTGTATGTCTATCTCGCTTGGATCTTGGGTCATGTCGTCCAAAAGAAAAAATCGGTCGAGAAAGCCAAGCGCATCAACCTCAAACTGGTCTTGGTGGCGGTGAGCGGTTTCTGCCTCTACGCCGTGCTCTACCTCGCAGCCGGCAATGCCAAGACCGAAGGCGTACAAGCCGAGTACACCACGACCCATCCGCTCTTGCGCCTCGGGGTGAGTTCGTTTATCCTCTTTGACCACGAGCTCGTCGTGACCGACATGTCGCGCACCCATCTGGATTACAAGGAGATGGGCTTGGCCATGAAAAACAAAAGCCTGCATTATCCCCAAAGCGACGGCTACGTGCATGCCCTCGACCTGCGCACCAACGACAGCGCCGAGTGGCGCAACAAGCTGCTAGAGACCTATTTTTGGTTGATGGGTTACCGCACCCTGCGCCATGTAGGTTCAGGCGACCACTTGCACATTAGCCTCATGATCAAAGACAATCCAGGAGCGATTTAGAAGGATTAGAAATTAGTTCCCTCAGTCCTGGATTGTACTATCCAGAACTGAGGGAATATGAGCAATTGGAGGTGAGGGATGACGGTACCTTTCTAATCGCTCATTTACAAACTCCTTCCAACTCAAGCCGGATTCATTACCTTGCCCATGAACAAAATGCTCTTGGAGGCATTGTGCTGGATCATGAAGATGAAAGGGTGATCGGCGCGGAAGTCGTAGATGGTTTCCGTATGCATCGACGCGCTTTCGGTCTTCATGATGACAGCCGTCGCTGCGGCGGCCTCGGTGCCTTCTTCATTGACCTCGACAAATGCCTTGTGGATCACGTCGCTCACGATCAGGTCGTCGCCACCAATGAACATGCGCGAGAAGTCTGCGTCCTGAAACATCGGTGTCAAGCCCATGGCCTCCAGCGATGATTTGATCGAGCCGCCGATCTCCATTTTGAAGCGTGGCAACCAGACATTGACCTGCTGCTCGTCCATCGCATCGTTGATTTTGTTCCACTGTGCTGCGTCGAGTCCCTTTTCCAATTTGGACATGGCACCTCGGGCAGGCAGCAAGATCACCATCGAGAGGTCATCACCTTTGTAGGGAAGTTGCAGGGCCTGGATGCCGTCCATTTCAGTGTAGCGCAGTTGGGCCTCCTCATCGTTGGGCAGGAGCATGAGCTGGGCTTTCACCTGCTTCCCATCCTCCAAGAAAAAGGGCTGCTCTTGCGTGAATTTTTTATCGAATTCCTGCTTCCATTTGCCTTTGAAAAAGATGGCATTCGTGAGGACCAAGCGGGTATCGCTGTCGATTGCTCCTGCTGGGATGAGGTCCTTGATGCGGTTATTGGTCTGTTTTTCCACCCAAGCGTTGATCTTTTGTCGCGATGCCTCGGTTTGGCCGATAAAATCCATGGGCGTAGAGGCGCCATGATAGACCTTTTGAATGGTCGCGAGAAATTCAGGGTTGATGTTCGAGGATTTTTCGGGCCAGATGGCATTGGCGACCGCGAGGGCATAGGGAGCGTCGGCACGGGCGAGTGCCCTGGAAAGCTCGGCGAGGCCGGCATGCAAGACGGTGGCCTGGGGCAGGCCCAGGGCCTTGCTCAGGAGCTTGAGTGTGCTTCCTGCGGCACCCTCACTGGTCATGGACAAGGCGGCCCACACGCTGAAGGGCGACATGAACTGATTGCCCGCAGGCTTTTCAGTGACGACCTTTTGGTAGAGCTGGAAGCCAAATTGGTTGCTCGCATCGGCGACAACTTCCAGTGGCTTTTCTGCCAACGGTGCGGCTGCAAGGTCGCTGGCATATACGGTGCTAAAGAGGCCGGCGACGATGATGGCACACAAGCCGATGCAGCGGCTGAATGAAGCTATTGTTTTCAATAATGATTTCATTGGATGAGAAATTAAATTGGCTGTTGAATATCTGGGAAGATGGTCATTGCTCATTTCTAATTCTATGAAGGATTCATGACCTTGCCCATGAACAAAATGCTCTTGGAGGCATTGTGCTGGATCATGAAGATGAAGGGGTGATCGGCGCGGAAGTTGACGATGGTTTTTGGGCTGTCCATCCCTGCGCTGGTTGTTCTTGCGACTACAGCCGTTGCTGCGGCGGCCTCAGTACCCTCTTCATTGACCTCAACGAAGGCTTTGTGGATCACATCATCCACGGCAAAGTCGCCACCGCCCATAAACATGCGCGAGAAGTCTGCGTCCTGAAACATCGCACCCATGCCCATGGCCGATAACGCTGGCTTGATCGAGCCGCCAATCTCCATTTTGAAGCGTGGCAACCAGACATTGACCTGCTGCTCGTCCATCGCATTGCTGATCTGGGTCCACCGTGCTGCATCGAGGCTCTTTTCCAACTTGGACATGGTGCCGCGGGCAGGCAGCAAGATCACCATCGAGAGGTCGTCGCCTTTGTAGGGGAGTTGCAGGGCTTGGATGCCGTCGATTTCCGTGTAGCGCAGTTGGGCCGCCTCGTTGTTGGGCAGGTGCATGAGTTGGGCTTTCACCTGCTTTCCATCCTCCAAGAAAAAGGGTTGCTCTTGGGTGAACTTTTTGTCGAATTCCCGCTTCCATTTGCCCTTGAAAAAGATGGCATTGGTGAGGACCATGCGGGTACTGGGTTCGATGGAGCCCTCTGGAAGGAGGTCTTTGATGCGGTTGTTGGTTTGTTTTTCCACCCAAGTATTGATTTTTTGGCGCGAAGCCTCGCTTTGCCTCTGGAAATCGAGGGGCGTGGATGCACCATGATAGACCTTTTTGATGGTCGCGAGAAATTCAGGGTTGATTTTCGAGGTTTTTTCGGGCCAGATGGCATTGGCGACCGCAAGGGCATAGGGTGCATCGGCACGGGCGAGGGCCTTGGACAGCTCTGCGATGCCAGCATGCAGAACCGTGGTCTCAGGCAGGCCCAGGGCCTTGCTCAGGAGCTGCAAGGTGCTGCCTGCGGCACCTTCGCTGGTCATGGACAAGGCAGCCCACACGCTGATGGGCGACATGAACTGATTGCCTGCAGGATTTTGGGCGGCAATTTTTTCGTAGAATTGGAAGCCAAACTTGTTGCTCGCACCGGCGACAACCTCAAGCGGTGTCATCTTGACGGGGCTGGTCACTGGGCATGCTTGGGAGTGAAAAGGAAGTGCGATGCACAACAGGGCCATCAGCAATAGAAGGATGCGCCTGGGGGAATGGAAGACTTTAATGTTCAGATTCATAAAAATGATTTTTCAAACGGATCGAGAGAATTATTGCATCCGACCAAGATCGGATTTGGCTAAGGGGTGAATCTACATCATCCTTTCCATAAAGCTGAATCCTTTGTTTTTAAGAAAACTTGCCATCCATCGCCAAAACCCTTGATTTTCAATTCCTTTTTATTACGCTGCTGCTTGCGGCAAGCCGACCTAGGCAGGCGACACCTCAAGTATCAGTCGTGGACAAGGTGCTTGGGATGCTGTGAACGAACCCCTTAGCTTTATCACCGTAGAAGACCGTGTTTTATCCTCGTAGTTCTATGCATACTCGATTCCTTCCCATGTGGGCTATGGCTTTGTCCATGGGCCTTCTGTTTGCAGCGTGCACGCCTCATAAAGTGACGGCCGACCGCTACAAATACCTGATCAAAGACAGGCCCGATGACAATGTGGCCACCAAGGCCCCCTCTGAAAATGACCTGATCAAAGACAAGGTCATCAGCATGAACATCGGCGAAAAGCTCGTGCCTGTGCTCACTGAGGCCAAGGATTACCTTGGCACGCCCTACCAATATGGCGGCAAGACCAAGACCGGCATCGATTGCTCTGGCCTCACGATGGTCTGCTATGAAAAGGCAGGCATAGCGCTGCCCCGCAGCGCCGCCGACCAAAGCCAATATGGCGACCAAGTGGCACGCAAGGCCCTCCAAGTGGGCGACTTGGTCTTTTTTGATGCCAAAGGAAAAGGCAAGATCGACCATGTGGGCATGGTCACCAAGGCCGATGGCGATCAAGTGATCTTCATCCACGCCTCTACAAGCAAAGGGGTGCGCTACGACTATCTCAACGAAGGCTACTGGACCGACAAGATGGTAGATGCGCGGCGCGTGGCGACGAAGTAGAGATCGGGAATTAGTTAGCAGTTAGCAGGGAGCAGTTAGCAGTGTGAGCGCTTGATTGGTATTGTGGTTTCACCCCTTTCAGCAGCGTGCTTGGCTTTGCGCACCTTTGCGGTTTCCTTTTCAGGGTCGTGCTTGACTTTGCGGTTTCACCCCCTCAGCTGCGTGCTTGGCTTTGCGCTTCGGCGTTTATTCCGACGCGTCGGGGCGATCGTCGCCTGTCCCGATCAGTGATCGGGGCGGT
The DNA here is from genome assembly GCA_031415375.1 of Bacteroidota bacterium. GTDB lineage: Bacteria > Bacteroidota > Bacteroidia > J057 > JADKCL01 > JADKCL01. Next base: position 6,204 of record JANORP010000447.1, read on the forward strand.
TTCACCCCTTCAACAGCGTGTTTGACCTTGCGCCTTTGTGGTTTTTCTGGAGGAAGAGGGAGCAGATCCGGGGAGCAGTTTGCGGCTTACAGAAATTCGTTGGCAGTGCGGGAGCTTCGGGCTTGCAACTACTTGCTGCTCATCCCACAACAATTTCCAATTTCTAATCGTTCATCTCAAAACTCACAACCATCACATGAGCTTAGCAAGTGCTGCTTGCAGATGCACGAGCACTTCCTTGCCGACGACGATGGCATCGGCTACTTTTTGGGGCATGGAATCGAGGTCTTGCAATTCCTGGGCGTCGTGTTCGATTACTTTGAGCCTGTTTTTCATATCATCTAGACTCAGGTAGGCAAAAGTGCTCTTAGCTTTGTGGGCTGCCGCCCTCAAAGCACCCCAATCTTCTGCTTTGCAAAAGTTGTCCATATTGGTAAAGGCCTCCGGGAGGGCTTTACACATCTTGGACAGGAGCGCCATTACAAAGGTCTCGTCGCCACTTGCAATGGCGTACAAGTTGCTGAGATCGACAGGGGCTTGCTCCTCGCTCGACTGCATTTCGACGCTGTAATAGGTTGATAAATAGACCATCGCGCGCCACCCTACCGGATGATGCGTCCTCCCAATTCCTACAAACTTCGGAAATTTAATGTGCTTTACAAATAAGTTGTGCGCTTGTATCGCTCGCCTTCCCAATCAAGGCATGCGTTTGTGGCCCGGAGTGAAATAAGCGACGCCCAACTTGAGGTTGTAGCCTTCGATCGAAAAGTGAATTTCAGTTGCTCGCAAGTATAAATATGAGCCATCCTCCCCCGAAGAATTCAAATTTCCCTGGAATACAAACTTGAAGCCAAAGTCGATCTATACGCGATTGGCAACAATCCAATGTTGCCCAAAACGAAGCCCAAAATCTAAGGCGTTACCCCCAAACCTTCGGGGCGCCGTTTCTTAACTTCATATCGAAACATTTCTTGGGAGCCTTTGCAGGGAGGTGACAATTTAGAAAGTTACCATGGCGACGAATGACCTGGCACAATGAAAAAGGCCACCTGCAATTGCAGATGGCCTATTCTCAGGATGCTAGCGGCGGGCCTTACAGCTTTGCCAGCAATTCCTTCTTCTTCTCGTTGAATTCTTCTTCAGAGAGGACGCCTGCGGCTTTCAATTCGCCCAAGTCCTTGAGGGTCTTCATGATCTCATCGCGGCTATTGCCTTGCGAGGCAGGAGGAGTCGGTGCATTCTGATTTTGCTGTTGATTCTGCATGTTTTGCATCATCATATTCGCCATCATCATGCCTGTCATATCCATGCCGGTGCCGCCATTTTTGGCTGCATCTTCCATCGCTTTGGCCTGCTGAAACTGCTGAAACTTGTTCAGGTCGCCGACCATATTCATCTGCGTGTTTTTGCGCAGGAACTCATTGACCTCAGGTGGCAAGGAGATGCTCTGGATCTGGAAGTCGGTGATGTCGAGGCCGAACTGGGTAAAATACTCCTGGATGCGGGGCAGCAGCGCCTTGGTAAACTCGGTCTTTTGGGCCTGGAGTTGTACAAAGCTGAGACCTGTCTCGGCCATCTCGGCGACGACCTCGGTGAAGCGATCGACGATCTTGCCACGTAGCGTGCCTTCGAGCTCGCTCACCTGCACGTTGGGGTCGGTGCCTGCAAATTCTTTGAAAAATTTGCCCGCATCAACGACACGGAAGTTGAATGCACCAAAAGCCCTGATCTCGACTTGGCCAAATTTGCTGTCGGCGATATAGACCGGTGTGGGGGTGCCCCACTTGATGTCTGTGAACTGCCGTGTGTTGACGTAATAGATATCGACTTTGAAAGGTGATTCAAAGCCATGTTTCCATGACCTGAGCGAGGTCATGATCGGCATGTTGCGGGTGGTGAGCTCGTAGCGACCGGGCTGATAGATGTCTGCTGCCGAGCCCTCATTGATCATGAGGGCCACTTGCGACTCACGCACGGTGAGCTGTGCCCCCATCTTCACTTCCTTGTCTTGGTCGGGAAATTTATAGATGATCGTGTCGCGGGAGGCATCCACCCACTCGATGACGTCGATAAACTGGCCACGGATAAAGTCAAAAAGTCCCATAATGAATTCTGTATCTGAGTCTAAAGTGATTGCAAATCTATAAAAAAGCTGATGCTTTTGATTTCTCTTTTTTCCAAAGGGGCACGGTGGAGCAGGGCTCGCCATACATGAGCTTGTCGGCGATGGCCCGCAAGCGCACGATGAATTCGACAAAGGTCGCCTGCGGAATCGGGATCTCGCCGCAACCTTTCACGACGATTTTTTTGCCCTCAAATTGGTGATAGTCGATGCGCTCCAATGATTTTTTCCAGACGGCGATTTCCAAATCTTCACGGCTACCAAATACGATAGTGCTGGCAAAAGGTTGGAGTTGGATGGCCAAAAGCATCCATGTCCAGCCGGGAATGATCGCGTCGGCACTGCAATGCAAGTGTACATGCTGGCCTGCATATTGGCTCCAATCGACCGTTTCGAGCCAAGCCCGAAAGTCGCCCTCCTTCAAGATCATGCCCATAAACAGCCGTTCGGCGATGTCGATGCCCACGCGCGGCGCCGGGTCGTGGTAGTCTGCGAGGTCAAAGGAGACCAGCGGACTGAGGGCGATTTTGTTGACGATGTCTTTTTCCATGGGATGTATCAGCGATTAAGATAAGGAATTGCTGGGTGAATGGAAAACGAATGGGGAGGGGATTTGGTTTTTTGTTTTTTGGGGGGAAGGTGCCTATCGGCGGATCAGCATACATGCGCTCAAGGGCCTCGACAACAGCATCGTCGTGGACATTAATTCCGATGGTGTGCAACCAGTTGGCAATGGCAAGCTGGGCTGGTCTCGCGTGCTGGAAATGAACACTTCGGGCTATGCCTCTGCCCAAAACGTTTCCATCGATCTCTCTGCGATGCTGGCAACCTACAAATCCCAGGGCGCAAAAACTGTCATCCTCACGGCCGTCGTCTCCAACTGGGCTGGCCCGGGGAATGTAAATGCTGCGATCACTTGGCCAACTGGCAATCAGCCGATTGTGCTCGCCGCGATGGGAACATATACCTCAACGCAGTTTGCTTATCAGCTCGAGCTCTGAGCCTGATTTTGCCGATCGCCTTGGCCTTGCCGCTACCACGGCGAGGCTTTGGCGTTTCCAAACAATCCGGCTTTGAAGCCTCACCCCGGCCATTCGCTCGTCTCAGCCTACTCCCTGGCAATCGCCTCATAGTCGGGCGCTTCGGCAAACTCAAGGTGCGGGTACTTGTCTTCGTTTTCCTGCCGCACGAGGGCGAACACTTGTGTTTTGAGCTGGACGGTGTTGAGGTTGCCCGGAACGGCATCAACCGCCCATGCCCAGGTCACTCCTTGACAATGCGCGTGACCACATGGCCAGTAGGTGTCGTGACTTGCAGGAGGTAAATCCCACTGCTGAGGTGCGCGAGGTCCAAGGAGGCCGGAGCCACGCTTACCTCGCCTGTGTGGACGGTATGCCCCAAGGCATCTACCACCCGATACCGTGAGCCGAGCGCCGCATCCAAGCGCAGGCGATCCACAAAAGGGTTGGGCGAGATGCGGATGGGCTCGGCCAAAGCAGGCGTATGCGCAGCCACGTTGCAATCGGATGGCAGCGGGAGAGGATTGAGCTCGATGCGGTCGCCGGGCGTCAAGTCGCGGCCTGCAAGACCTGGGTAGCTCGCACCATATCGGTAGGACCTGAACGTCGCATTCGCCGAGGGAGGCGTGCCTTGAGCGATGGGCACACCCGACGACAAGGGTACGATGTATTCCCAGACGATATTGCCGAGGGTATCGATCTCAAAGAGCCTGCCATTTGAACCCTCGCAGATGTGGGTGTTGCCGTTGGGGAGGCGCTGGGCGCTGGAAACGTTGAATGCGAAAAAATCTGTGGGGTTGGGGGGTTGGTAGATCCAAGCTGGCTGTGTGGGTCCCCAAGCCTGCCCTGGACTGAGTGGATAGTCGCCTTGGCCATCGACGGGCGGCTCGATCGTGACGACCGTCGAGAATTGGCCAGCTGGGCGGCCATCGCCATTGTTGAAGATCATGATTTGGCCAGCGCCAACGAGGCCCGGCTCGATCCAGTGTGCATCGTGCTGGAGCCACAGCTGCTGGTCGGCGATGGTGCCACGGTCATAGTTGGCGGGATTGCCCCATCGGTACAGGAAGTCGCCGCCGCGCCCATGTGCACCGCCTGTATGGCTAGCAGCCTCGGCCGTCGTCGCATTGTGGTCGATGATCCAAAACTCATTTTGGTTGCGCGAATTCATGATGAGCTGGTCCAGTACAGGGTTGTAGCACACGACGTTGCTGTGGATCCAATCAGGTGCCGCCGTGGTGGAGGCATTGATGTCGAGCAATTCGGGATGGTCGCCGACTACGCCATAGCCAGCCTTGGTGGAGTCAAAATCTTGAATGAGATGGTCCCAAAGGTGCCATTCCCAGACGATGGTGCCGCTGTCGGCCCCAATGGGTGCGACCTCCACGATATACTCCAAGGTGAGGCCATTGTTCCCCAACAGTGCCGGGTTGCGTCCACGGGCGATGCAGTCTGCCGACGACTTGGTCTCGCGTGCAAGGAGCAGCACATGACCGTTGGGCATCATGCGAATGTCGTGGTGCTGGCGATAGGTATTGCTGGTATAGTAATAGCTCCAGATCAAGCTATCGTTCCAATCGCGGCGCTCTACGAGGCCGCCACCGATGGCACCCATCTGGCCCGGGAGTCGGCAGGCCCTCAGCAAACTGCCATCCTCCAAAAGGTAGGCGACCAATCCAGGATTGTTGTTGCTGTGCCACGTGCGGATCACCTGCCCGCAAGCATCGATCAAGTAGGTGTCTTTCGCACCATTGGGCGCGACCAGGGAGTAGCCTCCGTAGCCGTCCGCATTCGCTTGCGTCAATCCCACCGTCGCTTGGGAGAGGCAAATCATCGGCAATAGCAAGCACAAATAGCCTGTGAAGAATACCTTTTTCATGCTCTAATTATGGAAATCTAGCGCATTTCTCCAACTATCAGCCAAAGGAAAGCTCAGATTGGCTGTTCAACCCGGCCACTCGCCCGTCTCAGCCTGCTCCCTGGCCATCGCCTCATAGTCGGGCGCCTCCGAGAACTTGAAGTGCGGGTACTTGTCCTTGTATTCCTGCCGCACGAGGGCGAGCACCTGTGTTTTGAGCAGGTCGATGTTGAGATTGGCGCCGGCAGCAACAAAGACGGCGGGTGCGTTTTCACGGGCGATCCACGTCTTTTCCAGCGTCTCGCGCTCCTCAGGTGCCAAGCGATCGATCTTGTTGAAGACGACGATCGTGGGCTTGCGATTCACATCGAGGCCCGCTAGGGTTTCATTCACGACTTGGAGTTGCTCCTCAAATGCGGGATGGCTCATATCCACGACATGCAACAAAATATCGCTCTCACGCACCTCGTCGAGGGTACTCTTGAAACACTCGATCAGGTCGTGGGGCAGCTTGCGCAGGAAACCTACGGTATCGCTGAGCAAGAAGGGCACTTGTTGCAGCACAACCTTGCGCACGGTTGTGTCCAGGGTCGCGAAGAGCTTGTCCTCGGCCAGCACGTCGCTCTTGGAGAGGCGGTTCATGAGCGTGCTCTTGCCCGCATTGGTATAGCCTACGAGCGCGACGCGCACCATCTCGCCACGGTGCTTGCGGCGCGTCTGGTTTTGCTGGTCGATCTTGATCAGGTCTTTTTTGAGTAAATCGATCTTGTCGCGGATGATGCGTCGGTCGGTCTCGATCTCTTTTTCCCCAGCTCCCTTCATCCCGATGCCGCCTTTTTGCTTGCTCAAGTGCGTCCACAAGCCCGAGAGGCGTGGCAGCAAGTATTGCAACTGCGCGAGATCGACCTGCGCCTTGGCTTGTGCCGAACGGGCGCGCTCAGAGAAAATATGCAAGATGATGGCGCTGCGGTCGAGTACCTTGACCTCGAGTACGCGGTCGATGTTGCGCACCTGCGAGGGCGTGAGGTCGTCGTCAAAGACCACCAAGTCGATCTTATGCAGATCGATGTAGGCCTTGATCTCGGCCAGCTTGCCTTTGCCTACATAGGTCCCCGAATGAACCTTGTCCATCTTCTGCAAAAACACTGCAAATGTGGCTGCACCAGCTGTTTTGGTGAGCAATTGTAGCTCTTCTAGGTATTCTTCCGCTTTTTCTTTGCTAACCTCTCGGTTAAACACCCCCACCAATATCGCCTTTTCTTGGCCTACGTACGCTACCTTGTCGTCTAATGCTATCATAATCTTTGAGCTGCATACCTCACATATCCATAGCCAAAAAGCTACTTGAATGGCAAATATCCACTGATTTGATGGAAAATATACTACCTTTACTTTTAGGTTAGTATGAGGTAAGTGAATTCACGGCCCAGCAGGTAGTAGTGTGGCCGCGCAATTTCGGGTTTTGCCGCATGAAAATGTGGCTGTATGAGATCAACATTGGATAAATTGAACTTGACAGGAAAGCCCACCAAGGGTACCAAAGCACTCGCGGATCCGAAAAAAAAATCGCATCCTGCTCCCTTGCTCCCCTTCGAAGTCATCGTCATGGCGGGTGGCAAAGGCGAACGCCTGAGCCCTCTTACCGACGAACTCCCCAAGCCATTGGTAAAGGTCGGCAAGCGCCCGATCGTCGAGTATAGCATCATGCGTCTCAAAAAGGCTGGTGCGAGACATTTCACCTTTTGTGTCAATCACTTTGCCGATCAGATCGCCCAGCACTTTGGGGACGGTTCAGATTGGGGACTCCATTTCGATTATCTCTTCGAGCCTAAGCCGCTCGGCACCGTCGGTGGCGTGGCCCTCAAGGAAGATTTTGTGTACAACGATCTCTTGGTGATCAATGGCGACCTGCTCACGACCATCAATTTTGAGAAGTTCTTTGCATTTTTTGTAGAAGAGGATGCCGACATGGCGGTAGCGACCATCCCCTACCGCATCAACCTTCCCTATGGCATCATCGAGGTCGATGATCACCACTGCATCAATTCCATCAAGGAAAAACCGACCTTCACCTACCACATCAACTGCGGCATCTACTTCGTGCGCCGCGAGTTGCTGCAACTCATCCCCAAACACAAACGCTACGACGCCATCGAGCTGATCGAAACCGCCATGCGTTCGGGCAAGAAAGTATCCTCATTCCCGGTGATGGAATATTGGATCGACATCGGTAAGATGGACGACTACCTCAAAGCGCAAGAAGACGTCCAGTTTCTGGATCTATAACCCCCTTTTTACAGCTTTCGTTTTTTTAACAGACCCTGCCTCTCGTGGCGGACAATCGCCCTTTTGTCCTCACCAACCAAGGTTTTTGGCACTTTTTGCCGTCTTGCCGATTTTGTTGCCACAACAAGTCGCCTAAGACATGCGTTTAATGGCTATCTTAGAATTACAAAACGCTTGTCGGATGATGAAGAGATCGCTCGCTACATTTTTGCTCGCACTCACTGGTGGTGCCACAGGTTTCGGGATCATGCGCTATCTGGAGCCTAGTCCCCTACCCTTGAGCAGTAGCTTGGCCCAACCTGCATTTCAAGTGGCGCATACTGACCAGACAGAGTATCTGCCCGGCAACTTGGATGATCGCCCAGATTTTGTCGCGGCGTCTGCCAGTGCAACGCCAGCGGTGGTGCACATTCGCTCGTTTTTCAAGCCCTCGGGCAGCACAGATCCCTTTCACAACCTCTTTGGCGGCCCCCAAGGCGGCATGCGTCCGCAAGCATCTGGCTCGGGTGTCATCATCTCCGCCGATGGCTACATCACCACCAACAATCACGTAGTCAAAGGTGCCGAAAAAGTCGAGGTGACCCTCGAAGACAAACGCACCTATCAGGCCGAGGTGATTGGCACTGATCCCACTACCGACCTCGCCCTGCTCAAAATCACAGAAGATGGGCTCACATATCTGCCCTTTGGCAACTCCACGGGCATCCAGGTCGGGGAATGGGTATTGGCCGTCGGGAACCCATTCAACCTCACCAGTACAGTCACTGCAGGCATCGTGAGTGCCAAAGGGCGTAGCCTCAACCTCCTCAACGAGGAGTTTGCCATCGAGAGCTTCATCCAGACCGACGCTGCCGTGAATCCCGGCAACAGCGGCGGCGCCCTCATCAATACCGCTGGGCAATTGATCGGGATCAATACCGCCATCGCTTCTGAGACAGGCAGCTACTCAGGCTACTCATTTGCCATCCCTGTCAACATCGTGCGCAAGGTCATGGAAGACCTCAAGCAATATGGCATGGTGCAGCGTGGCATCATCGGTGTGCAGATCCGCAACATCAACTCAGAAATTGCGGAGAAATATGACCTCGATGCCCTCAATGGCGCCTTTGTCACAGGCACCATTCCAGGTGGTGCAGCGGCAGCGGCTGGCATCACCGTAGGTGATGTCATCACCAAGGTAAATGCCACACCCATCAAAGGCAGCGCTGAATTGCAAGAGGAAATCGGCACCTACCGCCCTGGCGACAAGGTGCAACTCACTGTGATTCGCGAGGGTGAGACCGTGCTCATGGACGTGGTCTTGCGCAACCGCGAGGGCAAGACCACGCTCAGCGAGCCCAGCACCGCTCAGACAGGCGAAGATGGCAGCAAAGCATCCGTCGCCATTGCACTCGGTCGCCTAGGTGCCGAGATGGAGCCCATCAGCGATACTGAAAAAAAAATCTTTGGCTTAGACCACGGCGTAAAAGTCTTGCACCTTACCGACGGAAAACTCCGCTCCGCAGGCTTGGAGGAAGGCTTTGTCATCACTCGTGTGAACAAGCAGGACGTCGATGCCCCCAAGGACGTCGAGCGACTCGTCGAGGGTAGCGAGGGCGGCATCTTGATCGAAGGCGTCACAGCCAAGGGCAAGAAGCAGTTCTTCGCCTTTGAATAAAAAAAGTATAGCAGAATTTGTAGTAGAATAGCAAGCGAGGTGTCCTTCAAATGAAGAGCACCTCGTTTTTCGTAAAGACTTCGCCAAAGGAATGGGCCTATCCGCGTTGCTTGCGATGTGCAGCGTAGAGGAAGGCCGCGCCAATCAAAAACATGCCGCCCAGAAACATCGTCGAGTTGCGCATGCTGCCCGTGATATTGATGATAATGCCATAGGAGAAGGTTCCCATTGCCGTGGCGACCTTTTCAGTGAATTCATAGAAGCTATAGTAGGAGGCGTGGTCATCGGTCTCTGGCAATAGCTTAGCATAGGTACTGCGGGCCAAGGCTTGTATGCCTCCCATGACTGTGCCTACAAAGAAGGCCACCCCGTAGAATCCCATTTTCGTCGTGACAAAATATGTGACCACACAAACCAGCGACCAGACGATGGCTGTGCCCATCATCGCTGGAATGTTCCCGAGTTTGCTCGATATCCAAGCAAACAGATAGCTGCCTCCAATCGCGACAAATTGGATGATGAGCACCGTCATCATCAATTCGGAATCCTTCAAACCGATCACCTCTTTGCCGAAAAAGGTGGCCAAATAGATCACCGTCATGTAGCCGAGTGCACAAAAGAAGAAGCCAATCAGAAATAGCCGAATCTTGGCTTGGGCCGGTTGCATCAATTGTTTGATCACACCACGTAGCTCGCGGTAGCCGTGGGAGATTGAAAGCCCCGTTTCAGTCGTGCGAGTACGGGTATTGCTCGGCAAGCCCGCAAAAGCGATTCTGGCGAATCCAGCCCACCAGAGTCCAGCCATCAAAAAGCTGATCCGTGTAGCCAAAGCCACATTCGGTTCGCCATCAACGTCTGGCAAACCAAAAGTGCGTGGCATCATGATCAAAACGAAGCACATGATCAGCAGCAACGATGAGCCGATATAGCCCATCGTGAAACCTCGCGCACTCACGCGGTCCATTTGCTCCTCCTCCACGATCTCTGGTAGAAAGGCATTGTAAAAAACCAAGCTCCCTGCAAATCCAATACTCGCCAGAACCGATCCCCCAACTCCTATCCAGAGATTTTCACGCCCCGTGAAAAAAAACAGCGAGATGGAGGATAACGCTCCGATCCAGGAAAATATCTGCATGAACAGCTTCTTGCGTCCTGCATAGTCTGCGATGCCCGACAACACTGGCGAGATCATAGAGACCACCAAAAACGAGATCGACACCAAGTAGGAATAGAATTCAGAATTTTTGATGTGGCGCCCAAAGACCTCTATCGTATCGATAGATCCCGTCTTGGTCACGGCGGCGAAGTAGATCGGAAACACTGCCGTCGTGATCACGAGTGGGTAAACCGAGTTGGCCCAGTCATACCAACACCAAGCATTGATGATTTTCTTGTTTCCTTTTTCGATGCGCATGACCTTCTTATTTTTTGATCCCCCAAACTACGAATTAATTGATTCCTAGCGAGGGGCTACAATTGCCTTGCCCATCGGCTTCAACGACCAAAGATAGCAGGGTCATGACAATGGAAAACGAGCTACCTCATGCGCAAAACAGAAGATGAAGAATCCTTTCTTCGTGCTTCTTTGCCATTTGAGAAAATTGTTGACCCTCTGCTTCAGTTACCAAAATACACCCATTTGCCGCCGAGACAATATTCTCATCTTCAAACAACTAACCTTTCCCCTCATGTGCGCACATGGTATAGGCGTGGCACAGTTACCTTTTGCCCGATTTTTCCTTGGCCTCCTCAAGGGAAGGTCGGAGGTTTGCAACATCAAAAACAATTACTCAAAACTTTTGAAGCAGAATGAAAAGTGCAGAAGGAATGATCGGGCAAGATGCCGACAACACACGCAAAGAAAATCTTCAACCCATGGTCACCTTGATCTTGCAAAGCTTGGTCGAATTTGGAAAACCCTATGGACAAAACTATGTCGCCCAGTTCTTGACCGCCGATCGGTACTTGATGTTTCGACAGGAACCACACCGACACATCGAAACCTATGGCAAGCTTCGGAACCGCAACATTGAAGACCTGGTCTGTCTTGTCCACTATCTCATCGACCAGGGTCTCATTGAGACCAAAGCTCCCGACCATCTCACGATCGCAATTACCAACGCTGGGAAAGACTGGCTTGCAGACCCTCAAGAAATGAGTGCTCAGCGTAGGCAAGTACGCTTCAGCACCCTAGAAAAATACCTGCGGAACAATCTGAGGCAACATCGCCGCGAGATCGCCGATCGTCTCAATTTGAAGCCATGGGACATCTTGACCGACTTCACCATGGACCGCATTGTCCTCAGCAAACCATTAGACCTAGACACATTGAGCAGGACGCCTGGATTCAATACGCAAAAATGTGAGCGTTTTGGCTCGGGCATCGTGAAAATCGTCCAAGACGTGCTCGAGAATTATGAAGAATATGTGCGTGCCAGTTTACTCGTGAAAGTCAAGGGCGGAAGCTATCCCAAGGTGAGAATGCTGTTTCAGCAAAACGTCACCATCCCTGAGATTGCCCATGTCTGTAACCTTGCGATCAGCACAGTCTGTACTTACCTGCGAGATCTGCACAGTGCCGATCAGGTCGATCTCATCCCATGGATCGAGCATAACATCAACAGCAAGGCGCTTTACCAAGGCGTAGAATACTATGAGCGCGTGCGCTATCCCTCATTGAGTGAGGCCAACTCCACACTGGGCATCGACATCACCACCCTTCTATTTTGCCGACTTTATGCAAATGATAAACGTCTGCAGCAGAAAGAAGTCCGCCTCCTCGCCTCTTGAATCCTCATTGATAGTTCTTTATTACAACTCCATCTCTTGTTTCATTGGAAAATCCCGCCTTTTGCGGGATTTTTCGCATGCAATGTATGGATGTGGTCAAAAACTTTCCTAAGTTTGCCAACTACTTTTTGGAGAGGTGTCCGAGTGGTTGAAGGAGCACGCCTGGAAAGTGTGTGTATCTCAAAAGGGTACCGCGGGTTCGAATCCCGCTCTCTCCACATCAAAAAGGCTCCCGTATGGGAGCCTTTTTCTTTTCCTTCTCAGCAGTTTTTGGCTTGTCACCAACGCTCGCCTCACAAACAAAGGTTGGCTTGGCAGCAATCGCCCACCAAGCCAACGCAATAGATCGTTCCAAGAAGCTTTTAGCCGATCACAAGGCAGTTGTCCTACGATGCTTGCAGCATTCTGAAAATACTGTCTTTGAGGTGTACACGATGCCTTCGTAGCTCCGTGAGATAGTTGTCAGCAACGACAGCGGCTCCCGTTTCAATGCCGTGGATCTCATGATCCAACGCATGATACTCATCAAATATTTTCCTGAAGTGCTGATTGCTGATCTTCAATTCGTGAACCTTTTCCTTCAAATCAGGAAACTCGTGTAAAATATCGTGTTTTTCCATGCTTTTTTTCAACGATTAAAACCCAAAATTCGATGGAAACGCAACGCGAGAAAATGACCAAAATCAGTGCGCCAAACGATGCTTGTCACGTAAATTGAATCAGCGCATCAGACTCTAATGCATGCAAAACAAATAATCGCACCACGTTCAAACGCAATGACTACGAGTTGAGATCGACCGATATGCAAAACGACCGCCCAAATGGGCGGCCGCATGCAATTAGTCATTCACTAGCGCTTATTGCTTCACAAATTTCTCGGTGAAGGACTCGCTGCCATTGTGGATTTTCACAAAGTAGGTGCCTTTGGCCATTTGCGACACGTCGATCTTGATCGCGTTATTGCTCATGACCACTTCGTGCTCTTCGCTCTTCACAACCTTACCGTCAGCTGCAAGGATCTGCACCCTTACACGACCATCGGCGGCGGCGACAAACTCCACGTTCAACTCGTCGCCCGTAGGCACAGGGAAGATACGTGTAAGTTCCAGCGTGCTTCCGTTTTCGTCACCAGCTCCTGCAGATTGACCCGTGGTAGGCGTCAAGGCATTGGCTTCTTCTTCGGTCATTCCATTACCACTGTTGGTGATACGTACGTTGGTACCGGTCACTACAATGGTGTAGTCTTCAACCTCACCGTAGCCGAAGCTTGTGCATGGGCCAGAAGGTGCGCAGCCGCGGCTCATCATCACACGCATGCGTGTGTTGCCTAGCGTTGCAGTCGTCGGCACAGAGACGTTTCCAGTCACTTGGCCAGTACCATTGACACTCAATTCAAGTTCACCAGCATCAAAGAAGTCTCCGTCGCGGTTCCAGTCCACGTAGATTCTCCAGTACTCAGCGAATTGGCTGCTTGAATATCCTGGGAGCAAGGTGAGGTTATAGTTGCCACCCCTTGCGACGGTAGAGCTGTATTGCGTGAAGTCTGCATAGCCGTTGTTGCTATTTGACCAGTTGTCGAGATTGGTCATGTTCACACGCTTCACCCAGTCGCTACAAGCATTGTTGCCTTGAACTGCACAGTAGAATACTTGGCACTCGCCAACCGTCACGTTGAAGCTACAGGTTGCGGTCGAGCCATTGCTAGCAGTTGCTACGTAGGTGATCGTGGTGGTCGTCCCGCCTTGGAAGAAGCTTCCAGAGGCTGGGCCAGCCGTTTGAACTACACTCACGCTACAGTTGTTGCTGGAGCATGGGATCTCGACGATCGAGCCATAGCACTCCAAGCTGCTACGGTCGAAGAACAAGGCGTTGCTGCCATTCCAAGCCACGTAGTCGGCGTCTCCGCTGAAGTTCGGGCTCGTGTTGTTCGGTTCGCCAGAAGCCCAGTTGCGGTAGGTCGCAGATGATCCACTCAACCAGCCAAAGGTTCCTTCGGTCGTCGCATCATTCAAGCCGATCCAGTAGTCGCTCGCAGTGGTGATCACGTTGTTCAGCCAATTGTTCTCGGCGACATCGTTGATCGTCACAAGCACACCGCCCAAGTTTGCTGCACCAGCGTTAGCCTGTGCATACGTAAGGTTGATGGCGTTGGAACGGTAGTAGCGGCTGCCGTTGTAGTCCCCTATGTGGGTGTACCCGGTGTAGCATACTGGGTTGGTTGGGCAGCTGTTGACTGCGCAGCCACCAGTTGCCGTACCCACAGGTGCAGTCCAGCTCACGTTCGTGCCGGTGGCAGGGCTGCCACACACAGATGGACAAGCTTCAACAATATTCGATGGGCAGCTGGTAAAGGCTGCGATACAAGCTGCATTCACGACCACGGTCGCAGAGCATGTGCTGCTGTTGCCATTCACGTCGGTCACTGTAAGCACCACCGTATTGTTACCCACGTTGGAGCAGCCAAATGTCGTCGTGCTCAAGCTAGTGCTAGCCACTCCACAGTTGTCACTGCTACCATTGTTGACCTGGGTTGCAGTGACGCTTGCGCTGCCATTGCTGTTCAAGGTCACCGTAATACCTTGGCAGATTGCCGTCGGTGCCTGATTGTCGGTGACAATCACGTTGAACGTGCAAGTGCTGGTGTTGCCACAACCGTCGGTTGCGGTTGCTACGACTGCAGTCGTGCCGACAGCGAACGAGCTGCCCGAAGCGCGGGTTGTCGTCACTGTTGCACCGGAGCAGTTGTCAGTCGCCGTGACGTTGAAGGTCACGTTGGCGCTGCACTGGCCAGAAGCTGCAGCCACACATGGGTTGGCTGGGCAAGTGATCGCAGGGGCCACGTTGTCGATCACGGTGATCGTCTGTGTGGTCGTGCCGAGCACTCCACCAGTTGAGCTGGTAGCAGTCCAAGTGCGGATGATCGTGTAGTTACCTGCGCAGTTGCCTGCATTGGTCACCGAGGTCATCGTCACTGTTGGGCATGGGCCACAGGCTGCAGTTGCAGACACACCGCTCACGCTGGAGCAGGCAACTTCCACAAGTGCGCCGTAGCATTCTTGGTAGCTGCGGTCAAAGAACAACGCGCTGCTTGCATTCCAGGCTGAGTAGTCAGCATCACCCGTGAAGTTCGGGCTCGTGTTATTCGGTTCGCCAGAAGCCCAGTTGCGATAGGTCGCAGAAGATCCGCTAGCCCATACAAAGCTGCCTTCAGTCGTCACGTCATTCAAGCCGATCCAATAATCGCTGCTGCCAGCGATGGCGTTGTTGAGCCAGCTGTTCTCTGCAGCATCATTGATGGTCACCAAGGATCCACCCAGGTTGGCTGCACCTGCATTGGCAGCTGCCAAGGTCAGGTTGATCGCATTGGAGCGGTAGTAGCGGCTCCCATTGTAGTCACCCACAAAGGTGTAGCCAGTGTAGCACACTGGGTTTTGTGGGCAACCATTGCCGACGTTGCCACAAGGCACGATCGCTGGGGCTGCAGGGATTGCAGAACCGCAGTTGATCGTCACGTTGGCAGGAATGCCTGTCCAGGTCACACCGCCGCCGTTGCCATTCACCGTCACGGTGAAGGAGCAAGTCGCCGTGTTGCCGCTCGCATCTGTTGCAGTGGCCGTCACGGTCGTGCTGCCAATGTTGAAGATGGCGCCGCTTGCTGGGTTTACACTCACGGTAGCTGCACAGTTGTCTGTGGCAGTTGCGGTGTAGGTCACAGCAGTGCTGCACTGACCGACTGGAGCAGTCACAGTGATGTTGGCTGGGCAGGTCACGACAGGTGCCTGGTTGTCGAGGACAATCACGTTGAACGTGCAAGTGCTAGTGTTGCCACAACCGTCGGTTGCGGTTGCCACCACTGCTGTCGTTCCCACAGGGAATGCACTGCCAGAGGCTGGTACGGTCGTCACTGTTGCACCGGAGCAGTTGTCAGTCGCCGTGACGTTGAAGGTCACGTTGGCGCTGCACTGGCCAGAAGCTGCAGCCACACATGGGTTGGCTGGGCAAGTGATCGCAGG
>JANORP010000448.1:0-17128 GCA_031415375.1 Bacteroidota bacterium
TCAATGATTGGAAGCCCAAAACCAACTCTCAGTCGACTAGGCCCAATGCTACTGGCGACAGTGCAAAATACAGTGTCGAACTATTGCAGAGCACCTCTCCAATAGATATCCGAAAGGCCCCCTTCAATGGCTTGGCTGACTTGCGGGAGATACGCACCGTCGATGGGTATGCTGTGTACCAAGGACTTTCTGACAACCTAAGCGATTTACATCCCACCTACCGCAAAGCCAAACAAATTGGTTTTGACAATGCGCTCATCGTGGTAGTCACTGATCCACAGGATCTCCAGAAATTGCAGCCCAAATCAGTCAATATCCCTACCAAACTCACCGATGCGGGCTACGTCATTTTCCTAGCTGATATTACTGACAATGAAGGGAATCCACTGGTCGCAGAGATCACAATTGAGGACTTTGAAAAGGGAACAATTGAGTTTCAGAAAATCACGGATTCTGTCGGGCACTTCGAGATTAAGCTCCAAAATGGGAAAATTTACACTTGGACAGCGGCTGTTGATGATTTTTTACCCGCCAATGGCTATTTGGACCTTGTAGCCTCAACTTCCAATCCCATGAGCAGGGTGACCTTGCGCGAGCACATCACACTGCGACAAGTCGAGGAATTGGCTGCTTCGGGCGCGTCTTTCAGAATCAACAATATTTTCTTTGATTTTGACAGTGATCACCTACGCCCAGAAAGTCTGAAGCAAATCCAAAGATTGGCAACGATCCTCATCCAATACCCAGACTTTGCCGTGGAGGTCCTAGCCCATACCGACGACGTCGGTGACGATGCATACAACCTTGAGTTGAGTCGTCGCCGTGCCTACTCAGTGTTGAAATACATGATTTCTTCTGGCTATGAGGTGGGGCATATCACGTCAAAAGGCTATGGGGAATCCATACCCTCAGTGCCTAATGATAGTCCAGAGCATCGACAATTCAATCGGCGCGTGGAATTCAAATTTTCAACCATTGCACATTGAGCAACAATAGATTCCATCTAGCCCTCCTAGCGGCCGAGCAAGTGCGATTTGTTTTGCTCAATATTTATCGTATTTTGGTAGGTGATTGGTTGGCGTTGTTGAGAAAAACAGCATGTAAGTTGAATATATTGTCTGCGTATCGTGCTTTTGTAACAGCACTAGTGTTGGTCATTTGGGGTAGCTGTGTGCAATGTTATGCCCAGCAATTTCCAAGTGTAGAGGAGAATATCCCCTACCTGATCACTTTTGGACGCAATGGAGCCACTTCATGGGGCGACGACGATTTTTCACAGACATTTTTTCTCTCGGTCCCCAAAAGCCAAAAAGACCCCATCTATATCCGTGTTTTTGACCCTGACGTCGGTGGCCTCCATGACGAGATGAAGGGCGACTTCAATACCAAGTTCAAGTTTACCATTTACGGCGGTATCGGGGCCTTCAGTCCGAGTGATGCCAAAAATGCTGATCCAAAAGGGAATTACGACGGTGGCACTGTCCTATTCACCAAGTCATTTGGGGTCGATCCCAAGTATGACAATAATTGGTACACCTTTGGGCCTATCAACCCTACAGAGGGTGAATATACCAAGTCGATGGATGCCTATGTCTTCAAGGTGATTGCCGAAGGCATCAGTGGAGACGATGGCAACATCTACAAGTATTTCTTGAGCACCAAGCCTGATCGCGAACTCAAAATTGAAGGTGCCAATGCCTTCACCTATGAATACACCTTCAGGTTGCCCAACAATCCGACGATCTGCCACATCTATCCATTTGTGAACAAAGATGTGATCTCGATCGAGCAATACAATTTTGATTGGGACGGCGATGGCATGATCAGGCTGGTGAGCATCGCTCGCAAGGGAGAGCCACTGCGCTCCAGCTTGGACGACCAGTGGGCCATCACCAAGCACGAAATCTTTGAACGCGAGAAAAATACCTCCTTGGATATTCAATTGATCAAATCCAAGAGCCAAAACAACAACAATGTCGTCTTCAGGGTCACCAATCACTATGGTGAAGCCTTGCCTTTTTTCTCGATTCCTATTGGTGGTCCTCCCAAATACATGCCGATTATCAATGTGAGGCCCGATCCCAAATAATCGCTATTACTCGAGATGCTAGATATCCATCGTTCCATGGCCAGCATCGCAGGCCGCCAATATTCAAAGAAATGGTGCCTTTCCACATTTCTAGTGGCACTATTCATGGGCCTTTGGGTCACCAGCATGGGCCAGTCCTATGATTTCAAGCGCTATCGAGAGGAGTCAGGACTTGCAGACCGCTATGTCTATTCCATAGTACAAGATAATCGCGGATTTCTTTACCTAGGCACTGGAGCGGGCCTTTTTAGATTTGACGGTGCAAAGTTTCATCTCTTTGGAACCAAGCAGGGCCTAGCAGAAGAATTTACAACAGCAAGTTTCAAAGATAGCCATGGTCTCATCTGGCTAGGTCATTATGAGGGCCGTCTGAGCCTGCTCATCGACATGCAGGTACGGCCACTGCAAGACTCCAACGTCATCAAATCCCTTGTTTGCGGCTTCGCTGAAGATGACCGTGGCAATATTTGGTGCGCTGCTCAGTCGGGACTGTTTCTATTGGACACTACGGGGGTCGTGGAAAAATTTACGGCCGGCCTAGATGGAAGGCGAGTCCATAGCCTCTCGATCGGCAAGATCGGCGGTATTCAATACTGCTTGTTGGGTACCGACCAGGGTTTGCTCGTGTACCAAGTGGCAGGGAAAAAAGCCAAATTTCTCTACGCATCCACGATTGTGCCCGAGACCAAATTGCAATGCATCGTGAAACAGCCAGGGAACACTGGATTCTTGATCGGCACTGAAGACGAGGGATTGATCGAATTCCAGCCAGCCTTGAGAGACTCAAGTGCTTCGGTGGTCGCCTACAATGCTACGACGGGTTTCCCCTACCTCAGCAATGTGCAATGTCTTCTCATCGACAAAGACAAAACACTGTGGGCAGGTACTGCAAGTCAAGGGTTTTACAAGTTTGATGCTACAGCTGCGGGTATTTTCTCTCCTACCACCCCCTTGTTGCCGAGCGATAGCATCGGTGAAGAGAATCTACGGACAATCTATCAGGACCAATTTGGCCAAGTTTGGATGGGAAGCTATGGCAATGGTCTCCTCTGTTTTTCCGAAGATAAATTCAGTGCGTTCAAGATACTCAACGACTCTACGAGCAAGATGGAGATGCTATGCGCGATTGAGGACCGTCTAGGTGATCTTTGGGTCGGCACGACCAATGGCATTTACGTACTCGATCGCTCGATGGTGTCCACAGATGGTGGCCGCTATTCATTTTCGGGCAAGTTGGGTTTACGTGCAAAGCAACACTATACCATAGCCAACGGGCTACCCTCCAACGAGGTCTCAAGTCTGCTGCAAGATGACCGCCAAAATATCTGGGCTGGTACCAGGGCAGATGGTATCGCATTCCTCACTGCTGGCGAGGCGAGCTTTGTCAAGAAATCACTGTCTGAGCTGTCGCTGAGCAATCATATCAATGACATTATCCAAGATCACGAAGGCAAAATCTGGATCGCTACGACAGACGGCGTTTTTTCCTATGATCAAGATACAGACGCTACACAATTCTTTGGGACGCAAAACAAGCTTCCGCACAACAATATCTACGGTATTTTTTGCGACAAATCGGGAAATCTATGGTTTGCTACACATACCAATCTGATAGCAATCTACGATGGCAAGACCTTTAGAAATCTTGAGGTCACTGCGCATGGCGAAGTACCTAGTATCACGTGCATCAATCAGACCAAGGACGGCACAATCTGGATGGGCACCGACGGCTCAGGTTTATATAGGTACGACGGTGATAAGTCTTTTCGTCAATTCACCAAGCTCGATGGCCTACAATCCAACTATGTCTATCATATCGTCATCGACCACTACAACAATGTGTGGACGACGCACCGCGATGGCTTCACACGCCTCATCAATGACACCGGCCGCCTGATCGCCTATCCGGCAAAGGCTTATTTCCCCAAAGACGAGAACCCAGTATCTGGCGCAAGCATCGACGCATTTGGCAACATTTGGTTTAGCACCGAGTATGGCTTGGTGCGTTACAATTGGAGTCCAGCGCTCAACAAGACCGCCCCACCCTTCATTTTCATACATTCCGTAGAGATCGGCGATAGTTCATGGGATACCAAGGCAGAAATTCAACTCGCCAACGGTGACTATACGATCAGATTTGGCTTTTTGGGACTCACTTTTTTGAACCAAGAAGATGTCTTGTATCAATACAAACTCGAAGGTCGTGAGCAGGATTGGTCGGCACCGACCAAGCAGGATTTTGTAACCTACCAAGGGCTGGCTGATGGTGAATACACCTTTCACGTGCGGGCATGCAATGGTATTGGCAAATGCAATGAATCCTCTGCGCGGATCACATTTGTGATTGCCCCACCCTTTTGGAAATCATGGTGGTTTAAAGTTTTTGTCGGCCTCGTACTCATAGGGCTGATCTATAGCTACTTCAGATTCCGCCTCTACCGCCTCAACCGCGAGAAATCTGCGCTCGAAGAGAAAGTCAAGCAACGCACCGTCGAGTTGCGCCAAGAAAAAGACAAGGTCGAGCAAGCCAATATGGAATTGGAGAAACTCTCATTGGTAGCAAGCGAGACCGACAATGCGGTTTTCATATTGGATGCCAAAGGCGATCTCACATGGGTCAATGCAGGGTTTACGCGCCTCACAGGATTCACAATGGATGAGCTCCTACAGATCAGGGGTGGCCACGAAGACTTCCTATCGACCTCAAGCAATGCATGGGTAAAGGAACGCTTGCAACAATCCATACTCAAAAACAGCTCTGTCCAGTACGAATCACAATTGCCCAGCAAATCGGGAGAATCCATCTGGGTGATCTCTACGCTCACGCCGATCTTGGACAAGCAAGGCAATCTGCGCAATATCATCATCATTGATAGCAACATTACCGACCGCAAGATTGCAGAAGAAAAGATCAATCAGATGAATGCCGAGTTGGAATCTCAAGTCGCAGCCCGCACACGCGAGCTTGCCGAAGCCAACGAATCGTTGCAATTGGAAAATGCCGAGCACATCAAGACTGCCGAGCAGCTCAAGGTGATCAACAGTGAGCTGGATACGTTTGTCTATCGCGCATCCCATGACCTCAAAGGACCACTCGCGTCTTTGATGGGCCTCATCAATATTGCAGGCATGGAACTCACAGACAATCAGGTCGCGACGCGCTACCTGGGCCTCATGGACAAGGCCAGCAAGCGCTTGGACGGCATTTTGATCGACTTGATAGAGGCCACGCAAGTGAAGCAACGCACTGTGGACTTAGTCGATTTTGATGCCCTTACCCTTGCGCAGTCGGTCTCACAAGTGGTGGAGCAGCAGACCGACATGACCAATGCCGAGATCATTTTGGACATCTCGCCCGACCTCACCCTGCATACAGACGAGCAATTGCTCACAGCAATCTTGCAAAATTTCTTGGGCAATGCCCTCAAGTACAGAGATAAAAGCAAGGAAAAAGCTACTGCCAAGCTCAGTATTCACAGAGAGGGAGAGTTTTGCAATATTACCGTCACCGACAATGGCATCGGTATCCCTGAGGAAATGAAGCATCGGGTGTTTGACATGTTTTTTAGGGGAACTCACCAAACTGGCGGATCGGGCCTTGGCCTCTACATCGTGAAACAGGCTGCAGAGAAACTTGGTGGCCGTGTGAGCCTCACAAGCAAGCTCGGCGATGGCACCACGATGCACGCAAAAATCCCGATGTGAACAGCCTCCTGCGACGCCCCTTCAAGGATAATTTGTGCCTGACGAATCCCTCAACCGGGAAAGGATTTGGATTTCCAGAATGCAGCGTTGATACTTCAGGTGTATTTTGTGATTGATCGACCTCCCCTGCCAGGTTGGTGATCAATATCCGCTTATTCGAAACGACTCCATTTGGAATTGCGCAAATTCCAAATGGAGTCGTCAAAGAAGACCATCGCAATCAATACCCGATCCGCACACGGCGCTGCACATTCATCTTGTCTGTCCAGACATGCAGGGTATAGATCCCCTGGCTCATCTGACTCACATCGATGGCGATCGAGCCACGCCCAAATGATGCATTCTGATCGCGGTACACCCGTCGCCCAGTGACATCGACCAACTCGATCAATGCAGGGCCTACAGACTCAAAATCGACATTCACGGTGAGATAACTCGTGGCTGGCACAGGATAGACGTAAATGCTATCGGTCGCAGGCAAGGTGTCTGCGATGCTGGCACAGCCCGTAAGCAAAAGGTTGTTTCCTGTGACCATCTCCGAGCGGTAGGTAAGCAAATTGTCTAGCATGAGAGCCACTTGGCACTTTGTAAACATGTTTTGGCAGGCGTCGTCGGAATAGTCCATGTAGTTGGCGACCAGTCGCAAATTGCCATCACAGGCCTCGGGCGCATCACATGCTGGCCATTGGCTGAAATAAATTTCAGGTACGGGCGGTGTGTCGTCACAAAAATCAGTCCCCTCAAAACTACATACGGTCTCCTCCAATCCCCAAGGATGATAGAGTCCCAAGTAATGCCCTGCCTCGTGCGTCATCGTGTTGCCAAACGTGAGGCTCGTTCCCGTAGGAAACACGCCAAAGCTCGAATGCCGTACGATGATGCCATCCCATACTGTACCAGCCACCTCTTCGGGAACGAAGGTATAACCTTCATAACCACCTGCGATCGACCGCACAGTCCACACATTCATATAACGATTTGGATCCCAGATCGACAAGCGCTTCATCAAAGTGTCTTCAGTCACAGGATCCAAGTCAGTTGCATATTCTGAAGGGATGTACTCATACCCCAAAGTTTGATTGCCGTCGGGATCAATCTGTGCCAGGCAAAACCTGATATATGACTTGCCGCCCAATGGATTTTCGTTGTAACCGTCCCCATAGCCACCAAAACCTTCATTCATCACATTGATCTGACTTTCGACTTGTTCTGGAGTCACATTTTGCTCCACGCCAAATGCGTGCAAGATGTGTACGACCACCGGGATGTAATAAGTGAGATCAACGCCGACGCGCTCCACCCGCGCGGGAGCGGGCATCTTGCGTCCAGTCACCCCTTGAGGATGTGCCTTGCGCAAGGCTGCACCAGCTTGATCGGAATAGCACGATTTGTAAGGGTCTGCACCAGTTTCTAGCACCTGCGCAGCCACAGGCATCCACAATGTTGCAAACAATGAGCAAACCAGTAAGATGCGACCTATTTTCATCCAAATCATCGATTAAGTGTACAAAAATAGTCCAAAACTGGCGATAACCCAAAGCGGAGGAAGGCATTCGTATCCCAACGCCAGCAAAAAATAAAAGGGCTTTGAGACGACGCCTCAAAGCCCTTTTACAATCGTGCAACGACTTTAGTCCACGATCAGGTTTTTGTAAACCCGATTGTCGCCTGCCGTCAATTCAAGGATATAGACACCTTTGCTCATGTTGCGCAAGTCGATCTCATTGCTGATCGTGCCAATCTGCCGTCCTGCACCATATTGCCATACCACCTGTCCTAGAACGTTGGTGATGCGCAAATTGACGTCGGCAGGCTTGCTCAATTCTGCACGCAGATTGAAAAGACCTGAACTCGGGTTGGGATAGACAATTACGCTGCCATCGATCAAGGTCGATTCCTTCTCTCCTACCACGGTCACGTTCACAAATTGGCAGAAGGAGTTGGAGCCACAAGCATTGGTCGTGGTGAGGCATACATAGAAGGTTCCAGCAAAGTTGTAGCCATGTGTCGGGTTTTGCAGCGTGGAGACGTTGCCGTCGCCAAATGCCCAAAACCAGGTCGTAGGGCTATTGCTCGTGAGGTCATTGAAACCCACCGTCGATGTGCCAAACTGGAAGGAAAACGACGCCTGCGGCGGATTGCAGGAGATTACCAGGTTTTGACAGAAGGTATTGGTGCCGCAGAAGTTGCTCACTGTGAGGCACACTTGATAAATGCCACTCTGGGTATACGTGTGCGTAGGGCTTTGCAAATTGGAGGTGATACCATCGCCAAAGTTCCAGCTCCATGCTTGTGCACCAATCGAGATATCGTTGAAGTTCGCGGTGGAGTTGGTCACCGTTGCAACATAACCGGCAGTCGGCATGGTGCAAGTAATCGTGATCGTCTGGCAAAGGGTATCAAAGCCACAGTTGTTACTCACGATCAAGCAAGCGGTGTAATTGCCGGCGGCAGGATAGATATGCGTTGGGTTGGCAACCGTCGTTGAGGGTGAGCCGTCGCCAAACGTCCATGTCCAAGCCGTAGCATTGACCGAAGCATTGTTGGTAAAATTCACCGTGCTATCATTGACACTCACAAACGTAAAGTTTGCAGTGGGTGGCACACAGGTAATGATGACCGGCCTGCAAGCGGTATCACTTCCACATACACTCGACGCGATCACACAGACGGTGAACGTGCCGACCGTCGTGTAAGAATGCAGCGGATTGGTCGCTGTTGAGGTATTGCCATCGCCAAAGTCCCAAAGATAAGTCGTCGCACCACCACCCGTCGTCTGATTGGTGAAGGAGGTCGTATTGGCGTTGGTGGTGAAGTTAAAGTTGGCGGTTGGTGAAGGGCAGCTCACCACTATGCTCCTGCAAAAGGTGTTGGAGCCACATGAGTTTACCGCTGTCAAGCAGACTTGGTAGGTGCCTGGCGCCGCATAGGTATGGTTGGGATTGGACTGGATCGAGTTAGGTGATCCATCGCCAAAGTTCCAAGTCCAGCTCGTTGGGTTACCACCGCTCAGATCGGTAAAGTTCACAACTAGTTGATTGTTGACCGCGCTAAAGTTGGCGGCAGGCTGTGGGCAAAGCACTGACACTGCTTGGCAAGCTGTATCAGGTCCACAAGCATTGGTCGTGATCAAGCATACCTGAAATGTGCCAGTGTTGGCATAGGTATGCGTTGGGCTTTGGAGATTGGAAGTGCCACCATCGCCAAAGGTCCAAGCCCAAGTCGTCGGGCTACCTGTGCTCAAATCTTGGAAATTGAAAGCCAGGTTGATGCTCGTGAAGCTGAAGTTGCTATTGGGCATCGGGCAATTGAGCGTCACGTTTTGGCACACTTGGTTGGAACCGCAGGCATTGGTGACGGTGAGGCAAATCATATAGGTGCCACCTTGAGCATACACATGCGATGGGCTTTGCAAGCTGGATGTACCGCCATCGCCAAAGG
The DNA here is from genome assembly GCA_031415375.1 of Bacteroidota bacterium. GTDB lineage: Bacteria > Bacteroidota > Bacteroidia > J057 > JADKCL01 > JADKCL01. Next base: position 9,236 of record JANORP010000448.1, read on the forward strand.
TCCAAGCGTAGGTGGATGGATTCCCTGTACTAGTGCTGGTGAGGTTCACAGTGAGCTGGGTCGTCGTGAGTGTGAAACTGGCCACAGGTGCGGGGCAAGACACAGTGATCACGGTGCATGTGGTGTTGGAGCCGCACGTATTCGTGGAGGTGAGACATACGGTATATGTGCCTGATGCAGCATAGACGTGTGTCGGGCTTTGAAGGGTAGATGTGTTGCCGTCGCCGAAGTCCCAGAGCCAAGATGTCGGGCCATTGGTGGTTGCATCGGTGAAGGCAACCGAAAGATTGGTCGGAATGCGGGTGAAGCCAGCGACGGGTGAGTTACATCCTGTATTGATGCTGTTGCAAAGCGTGTCTGCACCGCAAACGTTGGTGATGATCAGGCAGACTGTGAAACTGCCAACCGTTGCATAGGTATGGGTTGGATTTTGCAAGGTCGAGGTGCCTCCATCGCCAAAGTCCCAAGCCCAAGTCGTTGGTGAGTTGAGGCTCAAATCGCCAAAGTTTACCACCAAACCTGCTGTCACCGACGTCCAGTTGGCGACAGGTGGCACACAAGCCGCCACGACCACTGAAATGCAAATCGTATTGGAGCCACACAAGTTGCTGGCAGTGAGACAGACGTTGTAGGTGCCATTGGCGGCATAGGTATGCGTTGGGTTTTGCAGGGTCGAGGTACCACCATCGCCAAAGTCCCAAGCCCAAGTCGTCGGTGCCCCTGTTGAGAGGTCAGCAAATGTGACAATAAGTCCTGCGGGGGCGCTTGCAAAGTTTGCAACCACAGGCGTGCCTGAGCTGATGTTCGCGGTGTGCGTCACTTGGTCAGTACAGGTGACTGTCCAACCATACATCGTGTCGCTCAAGGTGACGTTGAATGTATTGACGGTACCATAGGTATGGGCGCCATTGATTGAATATTGTGCGGGAGAGCCGTCGCCATAGTTCCAACTGAAGGAAGAGTCTGCAGTGGAATTCCAGAAAACGTTGAAGGCATCTTGGTTATAAAAACGGTCAAACAAAATCGGGGAAGAGGTATTGGTCCAGGCATTGTTTTGACCTGTGCAACCCGAGATATTGCCTGGGGTAAAGCTCGCAGTCACGTCGTATGTGACGTGAGGAAAGAGTTCGATATCAGCGTCAAACACCGAGCCTGAAAGGATGATGTTCCAGCTACGTTCCCATGCTGGAGGCAAAAAGATCGAAGACAACCATTCACCTTGACCAGAACCGAGCGTCCAATTGTTCACAACGAAAGCCACATCGATCTGGGTTTGGTTCTCGACAGTGATTACGTATGGACCTGTTACGTTGACGGCGGGCGTGAAATTGGCAAATTTTTGCAAGGTGCCTAGGCCCAGCGGCGTGTGCGCAGAGTCGATCGTCACAACTGCTGTGGCCAATGGAAGCCCCGTCGGTGCAGAATCGACGCCAGCTGCATACAGGTGGCAGATAATATTGACGGTCTGAGTGGTATTGGAATCCACGAAAGCGAAAAAGGTGAATCCATGCACCGTAATCGGCTGTGGAGCAGAAAACCACTGCCCAACTGCGATCGCATTGCTGATATCCACAAGCACTATGTTATTGGGGTCCTTGGCCAAAGGGTACAGAACCGTGTCTGGCCCGCAAAGCGCAGTCAATGAAAGTGGGTTTCCTCCACCACCATTGCCAAATGACCCGTAACGACCAGCCAAGGATGGTTGGCTTGGCGTAGTGACAGCAACATTCTGAAGGTTTGCTTTCAGGTGTGGCGGAGCGTTTTGCGCAGTTAGATTTGTCGCCCACAACAAAGTCAAGAGCATGAACAGGCTTCGTAGTATGTTCCTCATATCCATAATTTATGTAAAAAACCCTCCGGGTGGTTGAATCTCTTTGGTAATTCCTCCGGATGAAGGTGTCAATTTACAGTTTGTCTATGAATCTACCAAAGAAAGCGGTCTGCTATGAGTGCAAATGCCTCGTAGCAGACCGTCGATGACCCCAATGGTCGTTATTCAAGGATGAACAGTCATGGACAATGAAAAACCGAGAGTCCCAATCAGCCCATCAACTGCTCATTGCTCACTTCTGAACGGAACCAAAAACCTTCTGTAACAGATCGGTGACCCTAGCTGCGGGATTGGTGCGAATCTTCTTTTCTTCATCCTGCAGTTTCAAAAACAATCCTGAAAGCGCCTTGTCAGTTGTGTACTTGACCAGATCTGTTTCCACCTTCTGCACCAAGGGAATCTTATTGTACGTGCTCGTGATATCGGTCCAATGCTTGGTGGCATTGCAGGTGTTGAGTGCGGTGGTGATCACTGGGCTAAATTTTGCTGTCAAGGCCGGCGTAGTCTTGGCTTTGAAAAATTCAGTTGCGGCGTTGTCTGGGCCGCCCAAGATGTTGCGGGCATCGGTAAAGGTCATTTGCTTGACGGCATCGACAAAGATTGGCTTTGCCTCTGCTGCTGCTTTCTCTGCTGAGCGGTTCAACGTGGTCACGAAATTGTCCACGAGGGTGCCCATGCCGAGCTGCCGCAGCTTGTCGGCCGCACGTTGCGCCTCAGCAGGAAACAAAATTTTCACTGCTGCATCTCCAAAATAGCCATCGTTTTTGTTGAGAATGCCCACGGCATTTCCTGTCCCGATTTCAAGTGCTTGTTTTAGACCAGCAATGATGTCTGTCTCAGACAAACCCACAGGGGTATTGATCGAATTTTCAATCGACTTCAGGGTGTCACAGCTCATCCAACTCAAGGTGATGACTGCAAACAAGACTAGTGTGTACTTTTTCATGTAGATATCGTGTTTTCGAAGTTCAAATTTAGCACCTTTCAAAGATGGTGCCATATCTTTCGATGAACATTTCGTCTAGCGGGATGAATAGATGAAGGCTACCGCAGTATTCCAACGATTTAGAGGATTGCTGTTTTATGATTAGTTTAGTCCACTGTCCATCAACGACAGGTGATTCAAGGCATGAAAGCGCTCGACGATATTCTCAATTTCATAGATCCGCCCAAAATCAAGGATGCGCAATCCATGACGGATTCCAAGACATTTTGCATGTTGCCTTGGGTGCATCTTTATGTTTCTCCACATGGCTATGCCAACCCTTGCTGCTTGGCGCCCTGGGAAAAGGAGCATATCCTCGGCGATTTCAACAACGAATCCTTTCAGGAAATTTGGAATGGCAAGCCAATGCGCGACTTGCGTAAGAAAATGCTCAAAGACCAGCCAGATTCCAAGTGCTGGCAGTGCTATGAAAATGAGCGACTTGGCATTCGAAGTAAGCGACAAAATTCCAACAACCAGTACAAGCACCATTTAGATTGGGCGCTTGATACCCATCGCAATGGCAGCGTTGACAATCCAAAACCCATCTTTTGGGACATTAGAATCTCCAACCTATGCAACTTCAAATGCCGGATCTGTGGTCATCACTCCAGCTCCAAGTGGTATGAAGATGCCAAGAAACTAGACATGCTTTCCTTTGATGACGGCATCCACAAAAGCGTCAAGAATTTCGATGAATTGCTCACTCAGCTTCATCCCTTTGTGACCGACCTCGAGGAAATCTATTTTGCGGGTGGGGAGCCCTTGGTGATGGAAGAGCATTACAACATGCTAGACCTCCTGCTGAGCAAAGGCAAGTCCAACATCAAACTACGCTACTCCACCAACTTCTCTACACGTTTTTTCAAGGGGCGCGATGTGTTTGAACTCTGGAATCAGTTTGATGAAGTTTATCTCCATGCGAGCCTCGATGGCAGTGGCAAGCGTGGCGAACTACAGCGCAAGGGACAAAATTGGGCCGAAGTCGTCGCCTTGAAGCAGCAGCTCAAAGTCGTCTGCCCCCGTGTACAATTCATGATCTGCTCGACGATCACCGCTATGAACGTGCTGCACCTTCCAGATTTTCATCGTGAATGGGTGGAATTGGGCTTGGTTGCCGCCGACGATTTTATCCCGCACATCTTGAAGCGGCCAGAGCGCTTGAATATCCAGATTCTACCCACGGCCCTCAAGGATCAGGTGATTGCACGCTATGCAGATCACCTCGTGTGGCTCGAATCGTTTCAAGATCCGTCTTTGGTGAAGATGCACATCACCAAAAACGAATATGCGAGCGTCATTTCCTACATCCAAGACAGTGACAAGACGGCCCTTATCCCCGAATTCATCGATTTTACAGATAAACTTGATGCTTTGCGAGGCGAAAATTTCCGAGAAATTTTTCCAGAATTGGCACCGTTGTATGACTTTGGGAAATAGCCCAAATACAATGTGCGCAATGATCTAAGGAGAGATCTTTCAATAGGTTCCTAAATAAGCAAAAGGGCTTCCCTTTTCAGGAAGCCCTTTTGCTCTATTTTGGGGTGTGCTTAGGCCATAGCCTGATCCACGACAGCCTTGAAGGCATGCTCATGGTTCATAGCCAAGTCTGCAAGCACCTTACGGTTCAGCGTAATTCCAGCCTTGTTCAAGCCAGCGATAAGCCTGCTGTAAGTGGTACCATGATTGCGCGCACCAGCATTGATACGAGCGATCCAAATACCGCGGAAACTGCGTTTTTTGGTTTTGCGGTCACGATAGGCAAATTGCAAGCCTTTCTCGACTTGGTTCTTTGCTACGGTCCATACATTTTTCTTACGACCGAAGTAGCCTTTGGCCATCTTCAGGATCTTTTTCCTCCTAGCCTTGGAGGCGACTGCGTTTACACTACGTGGCATAGTCTAAGAATTTTTTGCGGCTCTGAAAGTGGGTTCAGGATTCCAAGAACTTTCCAAATTTCAAAATTCTAGCCAAGCTAAGAATTCCGTTAATTCTGATCATTCTGGTAATTCTGCTCCGTCTTAGGGGACTTCCATCACCAAGGTTGAAAAAAATTACATCACCAACAGGTCCTTCATCTTTTTAGCATCCGAGGGGTGCACCAAGGTCATTTTTTGGAGGCCGCGCTTACGCTTCTTTGACTTTTTGGTCAAAATGTGATTGGCGTATGCGTGTGCCCTCTTCAATTTCCCTGAGGCGGTGACTTTGAACCGCTTGGCTGCTGCACGATTGGTTTTTACTTTGGGCATAATGCAAATCTATATATTCTAAAAAATCGTTTCACTTCAACGGTTTCACAACCGGGCCGCCTTTGGGAGTGAGGATGATATACATCCGCTTGCCTTCCAACTTGGGAAGCATTTCCACTTTGCCCACCTCGGCGAGCTCATCGGCAAACTCTAGCAATAGCACCTTGCCACGGTCGGTGTACACGATGCTACGTCCACGGAAGTGCACAAAGGCTTTCACCTTGTTGCCCTCTTCCAGGAATTTCTTCGCATGGTTCAGTTTGAATTTGAAGTCGTGCTCGTCCGTATTTGGACCAAAACGAATCTCTTTCATCTGAACAATGTGCTGCTTCTTCTTCTTCTCTTTTTCCCGCTTGCTCTGCTCGTATTTGAATTTGGTATATTCAATAATACGACAGATTGGAGGCTCTTGAGCAGCATTGATCTCGACCAAATCCATCCCCTTAGACTCAGCAAGCGCGAGCGCCTTACGCGTGTTCATCACACCGTTTTCTTCTTCGCCTTCGCCACCTACGATCCTGACTTCAGGTACGGCGATCTCGTTGTTGATGCGGTGCAATCTTTTACGCCGCGATCTGCCCTGGGGGGGGCCGTTTTCTCTTGCGATAGTTCTTTACAAGTTTAATTCAACTTCAATGATCTTTTGACATCTGCCGCGACCAAAGCCGCAAAGGCTTCAACCGTCATCTGTCCCAAATCCCCATGCTTGTGTTTGCGTACCGCCACTAGGCCATCTTCTACCTCTTTTTCGCCCAACACAAGCATATAAGGAACTTTCTTGACTTCAGCATCGCGAATCTTACGACCCACTTTTTCTCCGCGTTCGTCAAAGAAGGCACGAATATCGTACTTTTTCAGTTCCTGCAAAACTTTTTCCGCATATTCGTTGAAACGATCACTAATTGTGAGCACCGCGACCTGCTCTGAGGTGAGCCAAATCGGCAATTCCCCACCTGTGTGTTCCAACAAAACCGCCACAAAACGTTCCATTGAGCCAAATGGTGCACGGTGTATCATCACTGGGCGGTGCATTTGGTTGTCTGAGCCAACATACTCGAGCCCAAATCGTTCTGGTAAATTATAATCGACCTGCACCGTGCCGAGCTGCCATGGACGGCCCAAAGCGTCGGTCACCATGAAGTCGAGCTTGGGGCCATAGAACGCTGCCTCGCCCTTGACCTGCACGGTCTTCAATCCTTTTTCGGCAGCAGATTCGATGATCGCCGCCTCTGCCTTTTCCCAGACCTCGTCTGAGCCGATGTATTTCCCGACTTTGTCAGGGTCGCGCAAACTGATCTGTGCGCTGAAATCATGAAAATCTAGCGCTGAAAAGATGTAAAGCACCAGGTCGATCACCTTCATGAACTCTTCTTTGAGCTGATCAGGGCGGCAAAACAAGTGTGCATCGTCTTGTGTGAAGCTGCGCACCCGAGTCAGGCCATGCAACTCGCCATGCTGCTCATACCGACAGACGGTACCAAATTCAGCCAAGCGCAAAGGTAAGTCTCTGTAGCTGCGTGGCTTGCTTTTGTAAATCTCACAGTGGTGCGGGCAGTTCATCGGCTTCAACAAGTACTCCTCGCCCTCATGGGGCGTATGGATCGGCTGAAAGCTGTCCTTACCATATTTTTCCCAGTGACCAGAGGTCACATAAAGCTCTTTTTTACCGATAGGCGGCGTGATCACTGGCAGGTAACCCTGCTCGGTTTGCTTGCGCTTGAGAAAATCCTCCAAGCGTTGGCGCAACATCGCACCGTTGGGTAGCCACAATGGCAACCCCATGCCGACCAACTCGCTAAAGCAAAAAATTTCCATCTCCTTGCCCAATTTGCGGTGGTCACGCGCCTTGGCCAATTCCAACTTCACCAAATACTCGTCGAGATCGCTTGCCTTCGGGAAAGTGATCCCATAGACACGGGTGAGCTGTGGACGAGACTCGTCGCCGAGGAAATAGGCCCCCGACATCTTGGTGAGTTTCACCGCCTTGATGATTTTGGAACTCGGCACATGGGGCCCCTTGCAGAGGTCGGTAAAGTTCCCAGACTCATAAAAGGTGATTGTATCGTCATCTTTGAGACGCTCGATCAGTTCGACCTTGTATTCATTGCCTTTGTCGCGGTAATAATCTAGCGCGAATTGCTTGGTCACTTCCTTACGTGTGAAGACCTCTCCTCCCCTTGCGAGTTCCAAAAAAGTCTTCTCGACCTTAGCAAAGTCGTCGCTGCCAAAGCTATAGTGCCCAAAGTCGATGTCGTAATAAAAGCCTTCCTTCACAGGCGGTCCGTAAGCAAGCTTGATGCCCGGGTAGTGTACCTCCAATGCCTCGGCCAAGATGTGCGCAGATGAGTGCCATACTGTAAATTGGCCCTCGGCGTCGTCCCATGTCGCAAATTTTACGGAGCTGTCCTTTGTAATAGGCCTGCTCAAGTCCCAGATGTCGCCGTCCACCACGGCGGAGATGGCCTTGCGCAGCAGGCCCTCAGAGATGTCTTTTGCGATGTCTGCGCCAGTCACGCCCGCGGCGTATTGGCGCTTGCCCCCATCAGGAAGCGTAATTGAAATCTGACTCATGGTACGTTTCAAAAATATTCAGACTGCAAAGTTAGCGATTTTTGGGGAAGGATGATGAGGTTGAGGAAAATGATGATGGGCACATCCGCCAAATTCAAAAATCACAACCCTTCCCTAAAATTCAGCGATTCAGCAAGTGCGCAAAACCCAGAGTAACCTGATTCGTGTGTTTGCATTGGGGCATGGTCTTGCCTTCCCGAGCCTGGGGCCGGGTTGTTGATGTCGCAAGATTTCATTCTACATAGGCGATGGAAGGG
>JANORP010000449.1:0-25282 GCA_031415375.1 Bacteroidota bacterium
GGGGTGGTGGGGGGGTGGGGGGGGGGGGGGGGGGGGGGGGGGGGGGGGGGGGCGGAGGTGGCGGAACACCGACTCCAGCACTCGTGACTTGGGTGAGCCTGCTATATGTGCCCAGCACACAATCCTTGCAAGCTACTTGGGCATCTGAGCGGTATGCTAGCCGCTATGAATTGCAATTGCTCGCTCCAGATGGGAGTACGCAAGTCGGGCCGACGATCAGTACTGACCTCTTCACGACCACGGCCACCATCAGCCTGGCAGGCCAGGCACTTGTGGCGGGCAACTATACCGCTCGGGTAAAAGCCTGCAATGGCTCAAATAGCTGTAGCGCATTTAGCGCCGTCTCGATCACCATGCTCGCTACGCCTAGCGCAATCGCCTTGCGCTACGACAGCCCGACCGATCGGTTGGTCGTGGATTGGGGCAATGTGCCCACAGCCAGCAGCTATCAGGTCACATTGTTGCTCAACGGTGCCGCGATCAGCACCGATGAGCCTACAACGGCCACCATGGGTTATGCCGCAGCGAGCTTGGCTCCCGGCAACTACACGGCCCGTGTGATCGCTTTGGGCGGCAGTGCAGCCATCGCCAGCAATAGCGGTAGCAGCAGCGCAGGTATCGCGAAACCGAGTGCGATCACAGCGGTGACGCTCACGCTCGATGGGTCTGATCTGAAGGTGGATTGGACCGATGTCGGCGCGCTGCATGGCTATGAGGTGCAGCTGTTGCTCGGGACTACCCTCGTGCAATCGGCTACGACCAACGCGATTACGCAGCGGTTTGCGGTTGCAGGATTGGCCGCAGGCAGCTATACCGCGACCGTGAAAGCTTTGGAAGGCGACGGTGCACTGCCGAGCAATCTCGCGACCAGCAGCAATGCCATCCTACGCCTTGCCGCACCCGCCCATGTCGCCGCGCAATACCAATCGGTGCAAGAGCGTATCTGGATCACTTGGGACAGCGTGGCATCTGCCAGCGGCTATGACTTGGAGATCTTTGCGACCGCCCTGCCGAGTACCGTACTGTTGCAGCGCGCAGCACTTGCCGCCGACAGCAGCCATGCCATCGCCTTGGCCGACTTTGGCTTGCCTGCGGGCAACTATGGTGTGCGCATCCAGGCTATGGGTGATGCCATGCATATCGCCAGCGAAATGGCCATCGCCAGCGGTGCGCTCACCCGTATCGCCCCACCGACCGATGTCCATTTCACCTACAACGACGCCCTCAGCGAACTCCAAGTCTCATGGACGAAGGTGGAAGAAGCCTCCAACTTTGAAGTCTCATTGGTCGATCTTGCGCAACCGAATGCCTTGGTCTATCAATCAACTGTATCCAAAACGCTTGCGCAATGGGTGATCCCATTGGGGGCCGCCCACCTACTCACGAGCCTGTACCGAGCTCGCCTGTTGCAAACACCAGAAGACTTGACGCAAATCCCTGCGCTCGCTGTGGATTCGGTAGAAACCATCGGCCGCATGGAGCCTCCATCCTTCGTTCACTTCGAATACCTTGGAAGTACCCAACAGCTTGAAATCGCCTGGGCAGCCGTGGCAGACAACCAAGGCTACGCCCTGAGAATCGCTGAAGTGAGCGCGCCCAATACCGCAATCTGGTCAGCAACGGTGGGTGCAGGCCTATTGTCCTACGACATCGCTCTCGCTGATTTTCTCGCGGCTGAAGGCAGCTATATAGCGCAAGTGTCTTCCTTGCCTACATCGACGCGAGTGATCCCATCGACTTGGCAAAACTCGGCGCAGACCGAAGGTCGCCCTGCGAGCGTGCTCAACGTGCGGTTTGATTACGACGTCCCCAATCGCCGATTGCGCGTCACCTGGGATCCTGGCACCGTGAACGGTGGCTTTGAAATCGCGCTGGTCACCAATGCACCTGGGCAGCCCAATTTCCAAGGGTTAGCGCCTTTGAACGCAACGGAATACACGATGGCACTCGACGATTTTGCCACCGATCACGGCGAATACTTCGCTCACGTGAGTACCCTTGCGACGATGGAGGGCGATCTTCCCTCGCTGCCCGCCATCTCGGTGCATGCGCTCGCTAGGCGTGCTGCACCCACCAATGTGCAAATGCGTTACGATGGATCCACTGAGGAATTGCTGCTCTCTTGGGATTCGACGCTAGAAAACATTCGCTATGTCTATGAATTGTATTCCACCAACTATCAAGAGGATCCCAGGGCGCTCGGAATTGCTGGCGGCGATTACCACATCGAGCAGCGCATTCCGCTGAGCGGATTGGGTGAAATCCACGGCCTCCTGTCGGTGCATGTGACTGCCACAGGCATTTGGCAACAACCGTTTGAAGACGATGGCAACACAACGCCATGGTACCTCACCTATTTGCCGAGCCAAACAGCGACCTTGGCCCAGCCATTGGCAAGGCGAGAGGCACCCTTGGGACTCATACTGGGTTATGATTCCCTCAGCGATGCCATCCAAATCACGTGGAACGCGACGGGCGCCACGGGTACATATACCGTAGGCTTGGTCGATCCCAACGCGCTCAACACGGTGCTCTATCCCCTCCAATTGGCAGCCTCGACGGGTCTCTATAGCCTGCCGCTGAATAACTTGCGTGAAGGATCTGGGCTGTTCAAAGCTTCTGTGCGTGCAAATTCTGACAACGATCAAGAAGTGCCAAGTATTGTAGCCATTTCTGATCTCACGCTGAACAGGCCGCTTGCACCGACGTTTAGTTTTGTCTCGTTTCACTACAATCAAATGTCGATTGCTTGGGCATCGGCCAGTGCAGATGTGACGCGTTACCGTCTGCGCATCTCGCATGAGGGGCAAGTGACCGAGTTTGATCTCAACGCCGATCATTATAGCTATGCTATGAGTGGCTTGCCAGCGGGCAGTTATGATCTGAGTGTGCAGGGTTTTGGTGGATCTCTTGTGATACCAACCGTGTTGGCGATGCAAAACGGTGTGATTTGCATCCCCTTGGATCTGGCTGGATTGGCAACAGTGCTCCATGGTGACAACTTCCCTGTTGTTGCTGCGGGCACCCTCTTGCTGGAATCGTTCCCAGGCACAACCGCTACGCCATTCGCAGAGGCCCTCGCGACAGGCGGCTATTATGAGCAGGAGGTTGTCGATGCCTTGCATATCCATTTTCCGGGGCTCACCGTCGAGCAGTTCATCGATGCGATCCAGGCAGCCTTTGGCAACCTGAGTCCCGATCAAGCGGCATTTGCAAACCGTTACGACGGCATCCCGACACAAGGCAGCGCGTCTTACTTATACGCCAACTTCCCCGGCCTCAATGCAACAGGCATGGCGGTCGTCTTGGGACGTGCAGGTTATGACCATGAAAGCGTGATGCTATCGCTGACGAGTATATTTGCAGGGCTACCCAGCACGACGCTCAGCATCGCCTTGGATGCCGCCTTTGGGCCAGAGGCCGTGGATCCTTGGGCCAAGGCGCTGATGCTCGGTGGCCAAGATGTGACGCAGGTCACGGCACAGCTGTTGTCACGTTATTCAGGCATCACGCCAGTGAGCTTGGCGATGGCCATCTCCAAAGCTGGATTTGATGACACCGCAGTGAGTCAGGCCATTACAGTCGGTTTCCTGGGCATTGCTGGAGCAGCACTCTTGACCGCGCAGCGGGCAGTCTTCGTCACGACAAAGGCGATCGACCGCTCACGCAACAACTTGCGCAATGCAGGGTTCACAGCGTCGGCGAATGGTCTTGATCTTAAACTCGGTATGGGGGTCTTGCTGGCGCGACCTGTTGCAATTGCAATGGCTTACAGTGGCTGGTCCCCAGAAGATGTGGTCGATGCAATGAGCGCGGCTTTCCCAGGCCTCAGCCCAGAGGAATTGGTGGATGCACTGACAAGGGCCTATGGTCTCACACCTTTCAATCCTTGAAACAATGCATTTAAAGATTTATTAGCGCGGTGGGGGTGATAGCCCCGCTACTTACGGGTGGCGGGTGCTAGCCCTACCCCAACTCTAAAATGATAATCGAAGAATTCTCAGAAAATGATATCCCTATGCCCGTGAAACCCAATCCAGCAGCCCACCTCTTGCCATTGGCGATCTTCCCAATTGCGACCCTACGGTTGGCTTCGTTGCTCAAGCGTTATTATGGCAGTCCAGCCGGGGTCGTGGCAGGGCTGCACCATGGCTATCCGATTGCAAGCCCCTTGCAAATCGGTGAATTGCTTCTGAATCCCACGGTATTCCCCGATTTGCCCAAGGAGGACTTCAGGATGGCGATGCTGCAAAGCAATTATGATGGAGCAACCGTGGATGCCGTCATCTTAGTGCTCTATCCGCCGCCGCCACCGAGCATCGATTTTACAGTCTGGAGCCATCTTTCTTGGCAAAATACTGGATTTGTGGTCGCGCCGGGACAGGTCGCACAGATCACTTATACTGGTGGGTCCTGGTTTGTTTCCCCAGGCATTGGATATTGCGGCCCTGAGGGATCGTGGCAATATTACGCCAAGTATGGCTATGCCCTACCAGGCTACGCAGAAGGTGGGCTCGTGGGCATGGTCGGTGGGCAGCCATTTTGGGTCGGAAGCCAAGCACTCACACCCAGCGGTGCCTCTGGAGAGCTCTACCTCGTCTGCAATGACGACATCAACAGCTGGTATGGCAGTGGTATCCAAGACAACAACGGTGCCATCACAGTCCAAATTTCCATTGTCAATTGATCCACTTTCTCACTTGGAGGCAACAATGATTTCAAAACTTTCTTCGCTCACCCCTTTGGTCGTCGCACAATTGAGCAACCAATATTTTGAGGCATCCACTGCCAATGCAGAAGCCATCATCTTGGCATTTCCAGAGACAAGCACGCTTGCTGTCACCAAGGTCTTGCGGCATGAGACTGTGACCCCAGAAATCTCGCCCGTGGAAATCGCGCAAGCTTTGCATGCGGCTGGATTCGCGCCGCCTAGCGATGACCCTGCCTTTTTCGAGCTTGGATTCAAGCCAGAGTTTCACTTGCGAGACGGTTTGCTCGACATCGGCGACGAGCCCTCTGCTGGGCCTTTCTGGAATAGCCCCGACATCTTTTGCACCAAATTGAGGGTGCCTAACCCAGTGCAAGCATTTGCTGACCAAGAGAAGTATTATGGCATCAAACCATTCAAGGGAGGAACTGCTTTCTTTTACGTGCGTGTGCGCAATATCGGGACGATGGCTGGCGCACCACGAATCCATCTGTTTTGGACTGAGCAAAGTTCCTTTGTCTCGCCACAAATTTGGGCACCGATGGGAATGCTAGAATCTCCCGTGCCCATTCCACCCGGTGAAATTGGCTATGTGGGGCCACTCCCTTGGACATTGCCCAACAGTGCCATCATACCCAATATATCGATCGTCGCGGTGGCTGAAAATGAGATGGATCCGCAAATGATCCCGAGCAGTTTTATGAGTTATGCCGACTTCTGCAACTGGATCACGGGCACCAACAATGTGACGATGAAATCCATCAATCAATTGTTGGTACAAAATCCCGTGCGCGCGACACCCGCCTTGCCAGGGACACATTATGAGCCGCAGGTGATCGTGATCCCTAAATTTTACATGCGTGCCTCCCCGGGCTTGCTGGATCGGTTTTCGCTTGCGGTCACCACCGATTTGCCGGCTGGTACCCGCATCACGGCGCTTTTGGATGGCACCAAGGCTGCGACCTTAATTACTGGTGGCGCAGCATTTGTATTGTATTCCTCCCTCAAATTCAGACCCGATCAGAAGATGGAAGTGAGTGTGCAGGTCGCTGTGCCCTGGGGCACCCCTACGAAAACCTATTCCCTGCATTTGCGACAGACTGCCGAGCGCTATACGGTGGGCGGCGTGACAAACTTCATTGAAATTCGCCAGCTGGGTGAAAGCGGGCATTCCGTCTGAGCGATGGGCAAATGCACCTCTGATTGCTTTGCGCCGACGCGCAAGTACCGAATTTGGCCTTCACCCAATTCATGCAATGCCTCGGTGATTTCAAAAGTCCTTATCTTAGACCATGGATGTGCACAAAAAGCTGGGCGGCAATGGCCCATGGTACACGCGCTGGCATCGTCACAATGAGGCCGCAATGAGGGTTTCGTTGGATGTAGGACATTGGAAAGTGCACAATCCGACCGCCCGTAAATGAATGCTGCGAGCGAGAAAATATCCGCTGCTATGACAGGTCCCGAGAAACTCGCTGCCTTGATCGACCGCATCGTCTCGTTTACCGAGGAAGAAAAACTGCAATTTGTGGGTAGTTTCAAGGAGGCCAAGTTCAAGAAGCGGCAATGCATCGTGCAGCCAGGTGAATGCGCGCAACATCGAAATTTTGTGGTGCAAGGTGCGTTTCGCGCTTATGCTTTAGATGATGAAGGCCAAGACCATACCATCTCCTTTGCGGTCGAGGAGTGGTGGATCACCGACTACAACAGTTATATTTATCAGCAGCCAGCCACGATGTCGGTCGTCGCACTTGAAAATAGCGTGGTGTTGCAATTGGATTTTACTTCGGAACAAGCACTCAAAAGCTCCAATCACAAGTTTGAGACACTTTTTCGCATCTTGGCAGAACGGGGACTCGCGGCGCATCAGCGCAGGATCATCTCCAACCTGACGCAGACGGCCGAGCAACGCTATACCTATTTTCTCACCCATTATCCCAAAGTGGCCCAGCGACTACCACAGTATGTCTTGGCTTCCTATCTCGGCATGACCACTGAGTTTTTGTCACGCATCCGCAACAAAAGGCGCAAAACCAAACAATGAACTTGCGCGTACGCATTTCTTGATGTGGTTCAACTTTGTGCAGGCGCTTTCAGCGTAGATTTGCGGGTAAAATCGAGAATCACAATGCGAAAATTCCTGTTAGTACTTGCTCTATTGCTCTGCCAAATGTCGCTTGTGACTGCGCAAATCCCCAAAAAGACGATGGTGGAGCATTTCACCAATACCAAATGCAGCATTTGCGCTAACAGAAACCCAGGCCTCAACACCAATTTTGACTTGCATCCGCAGGTGCTGCACATTTCGATACATCCCAATTTGCCCTACCCGAGCTGTTTTCTGAGCCAGCAAAATACGGCGGACAACAATGCACGCACCAATTATTACGGTGTCTATGGCAGCACGCCACGCATCGTCATCAACGGTAGCCCCATCAGCAGTACCACCAATTATGCGGATACGTCCTTGTTTGCAAACTTTGCGGGCATGTCCACGATGTCCATCGAGATTCGCCAATCTGCGGTGGGCGTCGATTCGATCATGTCGCGCATCGTTGTGAAGCGTGTCTTGGCTGGCCCGCCGATGTCAAGTGCGGTCTTGTATGCTGGTTTGGTTGAGGATACCGTCTTTGGCAATGGGGGCAATGGCGAATTGCAACACTACAATGTCTTGCGTCGCTCCCTGTTTACATCAGTAGGAACGGCGGTCAATCTGCCTGGCACGGTCGGGGATTCGCTGGTAATGACGAAGACAGAAGCCTATGGCGGTGCATGGGATCCAAATCGGATGGCCACTGTGGCGATCTTGCAAGAGAGCGGGACCAAGGCCCTGATTCAAAGCGAATTGTCGTCCACTGACAAAAGTGGTGTGATCACAGGGATCGACCTAGCAGCGACCGACGCGTGCAAGTTTGCCATTTTCCCCAATCCCGCGACGGCTTTCATCACGGTCTCGGGGCCTGTCGATCCATCGCTGCGCTACCAATTGCTCAATGGCCTCGGCGCTGTCGTGGGGCAAGGGACGATGACATCCAAAACCATTGATGTGGCTCGCCTTCCTGCCGGAATCTACTTTGTGGTCTTGCGGTATGGGCAGGCCATGGAGACCAAGCGTTTTTTGAAACGCAGTTATTGAGGCTATCATCCCTGACGTTGGGCCTCATTGCAACAGCTCAGCAACCCACCTCCCGGAACCGTTCAGATTCGTAGTCAATTTTCATGCAATTGCCCTACCTCCAAAATCTACCGTCCATGCAATGACCAGGATATTTTGTACTTTTCCAAGCAGGATACCCGCAATGAAACTGGTGTGCCGAGAATGAAAAATAGGATTGTTGTATTAATGCACTTGTCTTTCATGAGTTTTGGTTGGGGGCAGCAGCCGAGGCACGATACGTCACAGGCGGAATATCTTAAAAATGCCCTCACCGACAAGAGCTTTAGTTGCTGGGAAGGCATTCCTATGCAGCAAATCAATGGCAATTGCGTTGCAGGGTTTACAGATGTCGAGAAAAACATTACGTTTCATCCAGATTTCACATTCGAGCAAATCGTGTACAAGAATGCGTCGATCATGCTCACTGTACCAATGCCTGGCGAAATCAAAACTTGTGCTGATCGACGCGATGGTTACGAGCTGTCACGGCTCACGGGAATTTGGCACCTACAACAGGACACCATCCATCTTGCATTTCTCCAAGAATCGATCTTTGAATATGACGTGCTTGCTGAATGCTATTGTTACAAAGATGGTGCGTCCAAATTCCTTTGCGACCACTTGGCCCTCAGGACTTGCAAACTCCAAGCCGTGGAGACGTTTCTTTTTCGCGATGAACGGCTTTGTGGTACTGGCAATACGATTGATTGTTATCGATGATGCGCCATTTTGAATTGTTTTATCCGGGTGCACGACAAATTCGGTAGGCCCTCAATTCGTGAGTTCCAGAGGGTCGGGACACAGCAGAGGCTCAGTGTTCAACCAGACGCTGATCACCCTGTTGCAAAAAGAAGACTAGCGGCAGCCCACTGCATTGCCGGAGATTTACATTTCACAAAATGTGATCGGGAAAGGCCCATTGGCATCAATGATGGATGGATCATGGCTGCTGCAACCGCAAAGGGCAGGCAGCTGCTCATTTCTGGGCATTGCAATCGCCTCTAATCATGCAATTCGCAGCCAAAGATATCCTGAATGCCCTAATTGCAACCCCAGAGCCGATTTTTCAAAATAATCCACTTTTAGCCCCAAAAAAATAGGGAGATGCCGAATAAAATTTAGTCCATACGGCTTTCGCCAACAGATATTCGATTCCATCTCTAGGCAAAATCAACCAAAATTGATAATTTAGGTGTCGAGGCAACACTTAGGAGGATGCGCAAATAAGATTGCTGCGCTCTTACATTGCCTACGACACTGTCAAAACGCAGATTTGGTCACTAAAACGATAGGTATGAGAACTCTGTTTACCCAAAAATTTCTTTTGGTAATTTGTTTGTTGTGTGCAAGCTTGGGTACGCTCAAGGCGGCCCTCAGTGGCACGTACAGCATCAATTCCAGTGCTGCAGCGACAGCTACCAATTACCTCACGCTCTCCTCGGCGATCAGCGACATGGTCACTGGCACGCGAGCAGATGGGGGCCCTGTAAACGGGCCTAGCATCACTGGTCCAGTCATGCTGCGCATCGCTGCGGGCACCGGCCCCTACAATGAGCAGCTTACCATACCCGCCATCCCCGGCGCGTCTGCCACCAATACCCTGCGCATCTCGGGCGGGCCAAGCCGTGCGACCGTGCAGTTCACCGGCACCACAACCGCAGATCGGCAGGTCTTCAAACTCAATGGTTGCAAGCACGTGACCCTCGACTCGCTCACAATCATCAACAATGACCCCACATTTGGGGTAGGTGTACACATCACCAACAATGCAGATAGCAACGTTGTGCAAAACAGCTTGATCACAGTAAGCATCACATCCACCAGCGCAAACATGGTGGGCATTATGATCTCAGGCACGACCGCCACCACTACCGGCAACAATGGCGACTATAATATCGTGCAAAACAATATCGTCACAGGCGGCTACTATGGCTACTCTTGCAATGGGACGAGTACCACCATCTTCTCAGAAGGCAACCACGTCTTGAACAATGAGTTCAGGGATTTCTACTATTACGGCATCCGCCACTATGAGCAGACAGGCGCGATGATCGTGGGCAATGTCGTGCATGCCCGTGCCACCGGCACAACCGCAGGTTATGGCATGTATATCTTGTACAACGACCGCTTCACGATTGAACGCAACAGGATCTATGATGCGGGCACGTATGGCATGTACTTCTCCAATGCCAACTTTCAAGGCGGTACAGGTCTCTCGCGCGCTACTGTGCGCAACAACATCATCGGGGGCACGATGCTCAATATCACGACGCCCTACGGCATCTATGCCACGACCAATACCACCAACATCGACTTTTTTCACAATACAGTGAGCCTCACTGCTGGAAACGGCAGGAGCATGTACCTCCTCGGTGGATCAGGCAATGACCTGCGCAACAACATTTTTTCGGTCACCAATAGCACGACGGGTTATGCCTTGTATATCACCAATGCGACCTATGTTACTGCCGTCAATTACAACGATTATTTTGCGTCAGGCTCCTCCAATTTTGTCTATATCGGTGCTGCATTCACGCCAGCAACCTATGTGGGCGGTGGTGGCTACAACCTCAATTCCCAAAACGTGAACCCCAGCTTTGTCAATGCAGCGAGCAACCTGCATATCAATGCCAACGTGAACCTCTATGACGCGGGTGCCAACCTGGGCATCATCGATGACTTCGACGGGCAAGTGCGCCCCCTCCTTCCTTCGGTCGGTTACGACATCGGCGCCGACGAATTTGACGTCTCCCTCAACGATGCTGGTGCATTTTCCATGACGTCTCCTTTGCAGCCATTTGGCGCGGGCATCCAAAATGTGAACTTTACCCTCAAAAACTTTGGTCTCTCGGCATTGACTTCTGCAACCCTCAATTGGCGGGTGAATGGGGCATTGCAAACACCCTATGCATGGACAGGGTCAGTGGCGACGGGTGCCGTCTCCACGCCATTTACCGCAGGTACCTACAACTTTGCCAGTGGCAATACCTACGCCATCAAAGCATGGACATCGGTCCCCAACGGTGGCGGCGATGCCAATAACCTCAACGATACCATCATCGTGAACGTCTGCGTTGGTCTGAATGGCACCTATACGATCGGTGGTCTCGGAGCCGACTTCCCCACGATCGGTGCAGCAGTGGCTGCCCTGCAATGCGGCGGGGTCGCTGGTCCCGTCACATTTAACCTCACACAAGGCGCTGGCCCGTTTAACGAGCAGGTGATCATCCCAGTGATCCCAGGGGCAAGCAGCACCAGGCACATCCGCTTCAACGGTGGCGCCACCCGCGAGACCGTGCAATTTACGGGCACCACCATCCTTGAGCGCGCCGTCTTCAAGCTCAATGGCGCAGACCATATCATCTTGGATTCGCTCACGATCATCAACAACGACGCTACTTATGCCCATGGCGTGCACCTCACCAACAATGCCGACAGCAACGTGATCAAGAATTGCATCGTCACCGTCGATCCCAACTTGACATCGACATCTGCCAATTTTGCGGGCATCGTCATTGCGGGCCAGACGGCGACGACCGCCGGCGCGAACGGCAACCAAAACTTGATCCAAAACAATGTGATCAATGGTGGCTACTACGGCATCGCGATCCAGGGCTTGAGTACCACGGTCTATGATCAAGGAAACAAGTTCATCGGCAATGATCTGCGCAACATCTATTATTATGGAATTCGCTGCTACTCACAGGCCTCTACTGTGATCAGCAAAAATAAGATCCGCTTTCGTGCCAATGCCTCCACCGCAGCCTATGGCATGTACATCTATTACAGCGACTTTTTCACAATTGAGAAAAACGACATCAACGATGCCGGAGCTTATGGCATGTATTTCTTCAATGCCAATTATCAAGGTGGCCAGCACAACGTCCGCGCAAAAGTGACCAACAACGTGATTGGAGGCAACTGGAGAGGTACTGTGCCCTATGGCATCTATATGACCACCAACAGCACCGACATGGACCTCTTCCACAACTCCATCAGCATCAACGCGGGCACGGGGCGCGCGCTGTACATCTTGGGGGGTAGTGGAAACGATGTGCGCAACAACTCATTTGCCTATGCAGGATCGACCACTGGGTATGCCGCCTACGTTTCGCAATTGTCCTACGTGAGCGCGATGGATTACAACAATTATTATGCGCCGGGCTCCTCCAACTTTGTCTTTCTCGGTGCCGCCTATACCCCTGCGACCTATGGAGGAGTGGGCGGATTCAACATCAACTCCCATGTCGGCGATCCATTTTATGTGAATGCCACAACCGACCTGCACGCCTACGCCACCCAATTGTTTGACGCTGGCGACCCCACGGTGGGTGTGATCACAGACATCGACGACCAAGTGCGGCCCAATGCTTATTCCACGATCCCAGACATCGGCGCCGATGAGTTTCTCCCCGACTCTGTCAATATCACAACGAGCCTCCTGCTAGCGCCTACAAATTTCATTTGCCCAGACAGCTTTCAGACCGTGCAGGTTGTGATCTTCAACAAGGGTCTCAATGCGATCAGCAACATCGCAATGACCGCCAACATTACCGGGCCTACCGCTGCGACCCTCAACCTCGTCTATCCCGGCCCCTTGACATTTGGCCAATCAGACACGGTCACCTTGGGCACGATCAATACCTGGCCCGGCGGCACCTTCCAATTTGAAGTGTACAATTCCGTGCCCAACGATCAAAGCCGTCTCGACGACACCTTGCGAGCCACAAGGATCATCAATACAACGCCAGCCCCACCCACAGCCAGCGGCGCTACGATCTGTGCTGGTGACTCACTGGACCTTGTGACGGCTGCCTCAGGGGCCAACTATTGGTACGATGCGCTCACTGGCGGCAACCAAGTCGCCATTGGCGACACCTTGCACACAGGCCCTCTCACTGCCAACACGACTTACTTCGTAGAGGCCAGAGGCCAATTGACGACCAGCCTCACGACGATTTTCGTTGGTGGCAATGGTTGTGGCGGTGGCAATATGTTTGACATCACTGCCCTGCAAACGGTGACCCTGGATAGCTTTGACTTGAATCTCAACGGCACTGCCGTTTCCAACGTCGATATCTATTACAAGATCGGCACCTATTTGGGCTTTGAAACCAATGCAGGAGCGTGGACGCTCCTAGGCAGCACAGCCGTGACCGCAGCAGGCCCAGGCCAGCCCACACGCTGCCCCATCGGCGGCCTGACCATCCCCAACGGGCAGACCTATGCCATCTACATCTTCAACCCCAACGTCGCCTATACCTCATTGGCGACTTCCTACACCGCCCCAGAAATGATCCTCACGACAGGCGCAGGACTCTGCTCTGCCTTTGGAGGGGTCAATGCTGGACGCACCTGGAATGGCCGCATTTATTACCAAGCCGAGGGCTGTGCCTCGCAGCGCACGCCCGTGCCTGTGACCGTGACTGCTGTACCCGTCGTGAATATCCCCGACAGCACGCATTGCGGGCCGATCACCCTCGATGCTGGCAATCCTGGCGCGACCTATCTGTGGAGCACCAATGCGACCACACAATCGATCACCGCTGGCACGAGCGGCAACTATGCCGTGACCGTGACCAATGGTATATGCAGCGCAACAGACTCGGCAGCCTTGGTCATCAGCCAGCAGCCCATCGTGAATCTCGGCAGCGACTCCCTCCTCTGCAATGGTGCAGGCATTGGCCTCGATGCGGGCAACAACCCTGGCGCAACCGTGCTCTGGAGCAATAGCAGCACCACGCAGGTCATCACCGTAAATGCTGCCGGCACCTATTTCGTTGATGTGACCACACCTGCTGGCTGCACGGCGACAGATACCATCGTCATCACCACCCTGCTCAGTCCCAATGGCAGCATCAGCGTTGACACCACCGGTTGCCCCACAGTCCTCTTCACTAGCACCA
Source organism: Bacteroidota bacterium (assembly GCA_031415375.1). Taxonomy (GTDB): domain Bacteria; phylum Bacteroidota; class Bacteroidia; order J057; family JADKCL01; genus JADKCL01. The sequence continues at coordinate 13,772 of JANORP010000449.1, forward strand.
ATACGGGTGGCGCGGCCACGACGACCCTCTGGAATTTTGGCGATGGCAATACAGGTACGGGTAGCAGCACCACCCACGTGTATGCCAGCAATGGTGTGTATGTTGTGTCTTTCACGCAAGACAATGCCTGTGGCAGCGACATGGCCTCCACGACACTGCCGATCAATTGCCTCGTGGGCATCGAGGATCCCAATGCAGGTCATGTCACGCTATACCCCAACCCAACCCGCAACGATGCAGCCCTCACCATCTCCCTATCCACTGCTGGCGAGGGCAGCATCACGATGGCAGACATCCATGGCCGCACCGTCCTGGAATTGCAAGTCGCCTTCCAAGCTGGCACCAATAGCTACGCACTCGATCTGAGCAGCCTGAGCGCTGGCGTGTACATCGTGCAAATGCGCACCGAGGGCATGCAATGGCAAGGTAAACTTGTGAAGGAATAATCATCCCTCACAAGGTACAAGACAGGAGCGACGACATCTTATGGTGTCGTCGCTCGTCGTTTTGAAGGTTTGAAAGCGGCACCTCCGATCCTCCAAAAACGACTCAGAAGGTGATCGCCGGCCAATTGGCATCGCAAAGTTTCGGTATTGGGCCGTTTGTAGGGCTTGGCCGCATTACTGAGCATCAAAAACGCGGATTCTTTGCACGGAATTGGCGTTTCACATGCAAAAACTTATCTTTGGGATATCAAGCCGCCCCTTGGAACGGGTGGAAATGCGAAAAAGAACGGAATTAAGCTTCAATGGGAAACAAGGCCCACTTTAGGGTGGATACCAAACTGGCTGCATTGCTTGGCGAGAACTATCGCTCGACCGAATATGCGCTCAAGGAATTGGTGGACAATGCATGGGATGCCGACGCAGAAAACGTCTGGATTTATTTACCTGCGCCGCTCACAGCCGACCCGATCATCATCATCGACGACGGGCTGGGCATGACGGAAAAAGAGGTGACCGAAGGCTACCTGAAAATTGCCAGCGATCGTCGCACACGCAAGGGCGAGCGCACACTCAAGTTTCACCGGCGCGTAAAAGGCCGCAAAGGCATCGGGAAGTTTGCTGGCCTCGTCTCTGCCAATGTCATGGAGATCAGTTCGCGCTCCACTGGCCGCAAAACCAAGATCAGCATCTTTAAGTCAGAGCTCCTTGCATCTGACAAAGACCTCGAGAAAATCGACCTGCCGATGCATGTCGAGTCTTGCCCCGACGATCAGCATGGCACCGCCATCAAGCTCACCGACCTCAACCAAAACTTGAGTTTCCCTGACCCCAATGTGCTCAAACAGGTACTCTTTTTGGAGTACGGCCGCCAAAGCAATTTCCGCATTTTTGTCAATGAGGAGGCGCTCGATGTCGAGGACCTGCCCGGCGAAACCATCCAAGAGGAAAGCGAACTCAACGAGGTCGGTTTGGTGCGCATGAAATTCACGATCACCGACAAGCGCTCCCCCAAGCAAAGCGGCATCGCGGTGCGCGTCAATGGCAAAATCGTCGGCAAGCCGCACCATTTTGGTTTGGAGTCCTCCGACGAGATCCCGGCCAAGCTGCTGAGCCGCATCTATGGCGAGGTCGAGACCGATGCCTTGGAGGACGTGGTGACCGCCGACTGGGGCGGCATTTTGGAAAACTCCAAAGCTTGGCAAAAACTGGAGGCTTATGTGCGCTTCAGGTTGCTCAAGGCCCTCAAAGCCAAACACAAGGCCGAAATCGGCATCGCCCAAGCCCGCTGGAAATTGCTCATCAACCGGGAATTGGACAAATTGCCGCCCCACAAGCGTCCATTTGCCTCGACGGCCCTCGACAAGGCCCTCAAAAAATTCTATGACCAAAAAGACGAGCATGTGCGTGCCGTCATCAATCTCGTCTTTGACCTCCTGAAAGACGCCAACATCAAAGGGTAATCTGCCCTCACGGCGCATCTATCGGATTGCCTGCAGCCAAATGGCTTGTAGGCGTCCCCAACGATTTTAAACGACGATCATGAGCGACAATTGCATCAGGCAATCACGAGACTTATGCACCCCAAGCAGGTCGATGATCCCCTACGAAACCATTGGAGTGTGTGACATTTCAGGGGAGCCCACGGCTGGCGCCTGTTCCGCAAGGCGGAAGCCGTTGGGCTATCGACCACTTGCCTCCGGCAATTACATCTTGTAGTCGTTGATATTGGGCTGTTTATGCCGGAGGCAAATGGTCAATTGCCCTTCGGCCGGAGGCCTCGGCCTCGGGCTCGATTCTTTCGTCTCCTCAAGATGGTTACATACTCAAACGATTGTGAGGCATTAGCGCAGCAACGTCACACTGCCGCCACGCTTCACCTTTTCACTGAGGTAGCCGCGCGCCTCGATCACATAAACATAGACGCCCTCTTGGCAGACCTTGTCGTGCAAGGAGCCATCCCATCTGAAATTGGGATCAAAGGATTCGTAGATCATGAGTCCCCAACGGTCAAACAGCATCACGTGAAACTCCTTGACACCAATCCATTTGACAAAGAAATAATCGTTGAGGCCATCGCCATTGGGGGTGAAGGCATTGGGGATATAGACGGTGAAGTCGGCCCCGACGATCACCTTGGAATAGGCGGTGTCGCGGCACCCATTTTCAGTCACGACGATGAGCCGCACCTGAAATCGGCCCGTGTCTTGGTAGGTATGGCTAGGGCTAAATTCATTGGTCCCTTGCCCATCCCCGAAATTCCAGATATAATGATACCCCGAAGTCGATTGGTTGAAAAAAGTGGTCTCCAGCGGGATCAAGCCACTGTCGGGATCTGCATAAAAATCTGCAATCGGCAACAGTGTATCGACCACCAAATAGAGGCTGTCGGGCTTGCTTGGGCAGCCATCGACAAATGCAATCGCGGTATAAAGGGTCGAGTTTTGGGGAAACACTTGGATGCGTGGGGTCGTAGCACCAGTATTCCAAAGGTAGCTTTGTCCGCCCGAGACCAGCAATACCCCCAAATCATCCTTGCAAAGGAGATCAGGGCCGAGCACCTGCGCCACAGGCGTAGGCGTCACAGGTACACGCACGGTGTCGCGGTCGCGGCAGCCATTGCCGCCTTGCACCGTCACGATGAGATCGGTGGTCTGCTGCAAGGTGGCGATCGGGTTTTGTGCCGTCGGATTGTCGAAGACATTGGCTGGCGACCAGAGGTAGGTGCCACCGCCAGAGGAAAATACTTGTAGGCTGCTGTCGGCACAGATAATGGCGCCACCCCAAGCCACTGCCTCGGGCGCTGGCAATACATCAATATGCAGCGTGTCTTGATCCTCACAGCCAAAGAGATCGCTACCTGTCACGACATAGGTGATGCTGCTGGTAGGGAACGCGAGCGGGTTGGCGATGTTGGGATTGCTGAGCGCCGTCGGTGGGCTCCAGACGTAATTCACAGCGCCGATGGCTTGCAATTGGGAAGAATCATTCTCACACATGACCAGGATGTCTGGCCCCAAATCGATGATGGGCAGCGGATGCACCGCCACACGCAGACTGTCGGTATGGCTACAGCCGATGCCATCTGTGACGGTGAGGGTATAAGTCGTCGTCACCGAAGGGTTGGCGACGGGGTTGGGAATATTGGTCGCAGAGAGTCCCAGGGGCGGTTGCCAGAGATAGGTGCCACCCCCGCTCCCATTGAGCTGAGTGGACTCGCCGATGCAAAGATCGATGTCTGGCCCGGGGATCGCCCGCACGGGAGAGACGCGCACGCTCACGGTATCGCTGTCGGTGCAGCCATTGGGGGCGGTGACAGTGACCGTATAGATCGTCGTTTGTGAGGGATGCGCCCATGGTGTCGGCGAAAAAGGGTTGTCGAGCGAGCTAGGATCTGTCCATTGATAGGCGATGCCACCTGTGGCTGAGAGCTGTACACTGTCGCCTGGGCAGATAAAGGCTCCGCCGCTGGCCACAGCAGTGGGCACTGGCAAGACACCGATGCTCACTTGCCCCGTATCGGCGCAGCCGCCAGGATTGCTCACGATCACAGTATAGGTCTGTGGGCCTGTGGGATTGGCAAAAGTGGTACTGGTCGTCGTGCTGCTGAGACCGATCGCTGGACTCCATTGATAAGACTGCCCGCCACTGGCTTGCAACATGATGCCTTGCCCAAGGCAAAAGCTCGTGTCGGGCGATAGCACGAGTTGCGGCACCGCATAGACTTGAATTGTGCGAAAGCTCGTGTCGGCACGGTTGCAACTATTGGGATCGGTGGCGATGAGCATGACCGTATAGGTGCCAGGATTTTGGAAGGTGTGGCTGGAGTTGTAGCCCGTGGCCGTGTTGGCGGCGCCAGATCCTGGGTCGCCAAAATTCCACGTAAAGCCGATGCCACCCGTGCTCTGGTTCAAAAATTGTACGCTATGAGGTGCACAACCTGCAAATGCAGGCACAGGCACAAAATCGGCCGCGATCCCTGGTAATTCCAAGTCCATTTTGAAACAGGCCAAATTGCAACCAAAGCTATTGTTGGTTGCCGACAGTGCCCCGGGCGTTGTCGGGAAGTCTGAATTGCCCTGACAGCCCGCGCAGACCGATTGGTAGATCTCGGCATGCTTGCTAAATCGGCTTGTGCCCCCGTCCACGTGCTCGTGACTCAGTGTCCCTCCCATATAGGTCGCAAAATCCACGGCAACAGCGCCAGCTTCAAAGACGATGAGATAAAGGTCACTGCCATCTGTCGTGGATTGGATCGCATCATTCGTGATGGGCATACTTGCCGTGGAGCCAGAAAAATTGGTCGCGCCACCCCAGCCCGAGACATAGACATACTCGCAGACATCGACCAAAAATGCCGTCGGGGCAATGTTGATGTCGGCATTGGAGGTGCCAAACACCACCGAAAATAGGACGGTATTGAGTGCAGGATTGATTTTTTGGATGAATTGGCCACCCGTACCATTGCCGACGACGCCGGGCGTGGTCGGGAAATTGCCGAGCTTTTGGCCCATGACATAGATGTCGCCATCGGCATCCATCTCGATAAAGTAACATTGGTTGTAGCTCGATGTGCCGATGTAGGTCGAGGCAATGGCGCTGGTACCTGTACTGTTGAGGTGGGTCACAAATCCATCGATCGCGCCGCCGTAGGTCGTAAGCAGTGTATTGGGGGTCGTCGGGAAGTTACTGCTGGCTGTGCCGCCCGCCACAAATACCGAATAATCTGCTGCGACCTTGAGCGAATAGGCTGCATCGTCGCCGCTACCGCCCAAGTGCGTACTCCATACCAGTTGTGACAAGACTGCATTCATCTTGAAGACTACGCCATCTTGTGCACCACTGGGCTGCTGCCTAAAGGCACCGGCTGTGGTCGGGAAGTTGCTGGACTGCGTGCAAGCCGCCACATAGATGGACCCGTTGTCATCACACACGATTTCCCCACGTGCATCGTCGCCATAGTTGTACTTGAGACCACTTCGCATATAGGCGCTAGTGATGTTGTAGGCATCCTCGCCGTCACCTCCTATATAGGTAGAAGCCATCAGTATATTGCCGCTCGGGCTGATCTTGGAGACATAGATGTCTGAACCTCCACTACGGGAAATATCATAGGCGGCAGAGGTGGTAGGGAAATTGTTGGACTTTGTATAGCCAAATACAAACAGGTTCCCGAAAGGATCCGTGACCATGCTATGGGGCTGGTCCTTGTCGTTTCCACCCAAGAATGTCGAATATAGGTGACTGCCTGTCGGCCCAAATTTGGTAATCGACACATCGATCCCGCCCATGAAACTACCCTGAAACACACCGACGGTCACGGGGTAGTTTTGTGCGTATGCGATGCCACCTGCATAGAGGTCGCCATTGTCGTCATAGGTCGCAGAAAAGCCGAAATTGTTGGCGTAGGAACCCGTAAACGTCGAGAACACGAGTGTCGGGTCGATCACCAAGACCTCATCGGTTTTGTACCCGCTGGGGAAACTGAATCCCAGTCTTTCTCCCTGCAGGTCAAAGGCGCAGGCGAGGGGCATGTCTTGTTGAAAGGCCACGGGCCTGCGCTCCCTGATGTCAAACAAAGAGGTGCGCATCACCAATTCGCCAGCCTCTACCCGCAAGCCCTCAAGCCCGTCATAGACCAATTGGATCACATCGGGATTGACGCCAGGCTGCACGATGAAGTCATACTTAATCGTGTGCGCCTGGGCATACATCACGAAATCGATGCCTGGATATAGGTTTTTGTAGCGTACCTGCTCGTAGAGCGGCACATCACCTGCCCATTTGGAAGGATCATTGCCGATGAAATAGTTGTAATAGGCTGCCAGCTTGTCTTCACCGACGACCTCCTCGGGCTGCTGCGCCCCCGCAAAACGCACGCTGAAGGCGTGGCAATCGAGCATGGAATCGATGGGCTGCCCCGGCTTGCGCTCAAACATGCGCTCGTGTAGGTCTCGTGTGTCGCTAAAGGCATAGGTAAGCCGATCATGCTCCAAGAAGATGCGTCCCGAGGGGATGTCGGCAGCAAAGAGAATATTTCCCTCCCATTGACCTTTGTTTTGGATAAAACGGATGGCAGAGGAATCTGCGTGCGCGTGTTGTGCAAACAGATTCCCAAAAGCAAGGAGGGCTATGATTGCCCCTAAGAGTCGTTGAGCGTTTCGCCGCATACGAATATCAAAAACTACCAGCGTCGGGTGATGCACTAAATTTAGAGCCTCGTGACTTGCGCCGCAAGTCCCAAAGAGGCAATATTCCAAAATATCGCATTGACGGTCACAATGAAAGCGCCAACTGTCGTATAGGAACAAATTTTGTGTAGTTTTGAAAGGCTGGAACGGGGTCATTAAAACCCTCTGATTGGAAGAAGAAGTAGAAGAAGAATAGGCATGAATCCTTTGTCGGATGCGATCAAGAAGCGGTTGGCCAGAGCTGATGCTTTGCTCAGGCTCCGTAAAAACCCTGTGCTGAGCCAAGAGCGCACCTTTAACAAGCTGCTCATCAAGGCCAAGGACACAGCGTTTGGGCAATACTATCAATTTGAGGACATGCTCGCCTCGGGCAATCCGCTGCGGCTGTTTCAGGAAACAGTGCCGCTGAGCAGCTATGACAGCATGCACCCTTGGTGGCAGCGCTCAGAGCAAGGCGAGTCAGATGTCTGCTGGCCCGGCAAGGTCAAATACTTTGCCCTCAGTTCGGGTACCTCTGGGGCGCCCTCCAAAAGCATTCCCGTCACCAAAGACCTCATCAGGGCCACCCAACAGGCCAGCGTGCGGCAGCTGCTCGTGCTGCGCCGCTTCAAGGTGAGCCCAGCGATCGTGAGCAAAAATGTGCTCACCCTCTCTGGCTCCACCACCCTGCAAAACTGCGGCACCCACTTCAAGGGCGATGTGAGTGCGATCCACGCCAAGCACATCCCCCGCATGATGAAGACCCTGCAAAAGCCAGGACGACGCATTTCGGGTGCTACCAACTGGGAAAGCCGCCTACGGCTCATGGTACAAAATGCGCCCAAGTGGGATGTCGGGATCGTTGCAGGCGTGCCTGCATGGCTCGACATTTTGATGGAGCGCATTGAGAAGCGCTACCAAGTCGAGAGCATCCACGACATCTGGCCCAATTTCCAAGCTTATATCCACGGTGGTGTCGCAATCGACCCCTACCGCAAAAAATTGCGAGCCCACTTCAACCGCGACGTGGCATTTGTCGAAACCTATCTCGCTTCTGAGGGCTTTGTGGCCCTGCAAAGCCATCCCGATGCGCGGGGTATGGAATTGCTCACCGACCACGGCATCTTCTACGAGTTCCTGCCCTTTGACGAAACCAATTTTGATGCCGACGGGCAGCTCATCAACGCATACGCGCGCACCTACACGGTGGGCGAGGTGCACGTGGGCAAGCCCTATGCACTGGTGATGAGCACCTGTGCAGGCGCCTGGCGCTACCTCATTGGCGATGTGGTGCGGTTTGTGAGCAACGATCCGCCCGACCTCATCATCGATGGGCGCACCAAGCACTTCTTGAGCCTCGTGGGTGAGCACCTGAGCGTGGACAATATGAACCACGCCATCGCCAATACCGCCGAGCGGCTCGGCCTGAGCTTTGCCGAATTTGGCGTTGCGGGCCTGCCACATGAGGGCCGCTTTGCCCACCAATGGTACATCGGCTGCGACACCTGCAGCGCAGACCCCGACCTCGTGCAAAAGACCCTCGACGCCGAGATCTGCAAACTCAACGACGACTATCCCGTCGAGCGACAGCACAGCCTCGCCTACATGTTTGTGAAATTGCTCCCCAACCAAGTCTTCATCGACTACCTCGCCCAGCTCGGCCGCGCCGGGGCACAAGCCAAGTTCCCCAGGGTCCTGAAAGGTGCACAGTACGACAGCTGGATGGCGTATTTGCGGGAGCGGGGGTTGTTGTAAGCCGTACATTGAATCGTTCGTTGGCCCTCCCCACAATTGTTGCAGTGGGCCGAAGAACGGCAACCGGCGCAAGCTGCACGGGATACAGGGCCATCCTACTGAACCAATCGCGTACAATGAGTCTATGCTTCAAAAGGCAATTGGCCCAAACCAAATTTGCCTCACCACGGGCATTGTTGTGAATTGGCAAATGATTATTTTTGCGTGTGAAAGTGAATCGAGGCAAGAAGGCATTCAAGTTGGGAGAAATCAGGCAGGCAGCAGTCTTCAACGAACCTGTCGGCCCCGACCATGAATTTTACACCGATTTTGCAGGCCTAAGGGAAGACTTTGAAGAAAAAGTCGTTTACAGAGACCTGAACGTCACTTACAGTCACGACAAGTATTTTTTCAATCCCCTACTCGACTCCCAGAACAAAGTCCTTTTCTACTTCGGAGGTGCCCCTGGTTCTGGGAAAACATCGGAACTCAAGAAATACCTCAATAACCTTGACCACTCTGCCTGTTTTTATTGCATCATTTGCCCGATCGACACCGAGCTGAGCTTGAACGATGTCGAATACATGGACATCCTCATTTTCCAACTCGAGCAGCTGCTTGCCCGATTAGAGCGTGACCAGATCGACGGCATTGATGATCGTGTCATCCAACGTATGGAGGGCTGGTTTCAAGAACGCGAGCGCGAGTTGAAAAAATCCCTCCATCTGGAAGCTGAAATGACGATGGGCACCAAGGTCGATACAGGCGGCATTTTCGCGAAGCTATTGTCGATCTTTGGCGAGTTCAAGGCAGGGATCAAGGGCAGCCGTGAGTGGATGGTCGCCACGAGGCAGACCTTTAAGAATCGGTTTTCTGATTTCGCGCAGATATTCAATGATTTCATTGAAGAAGTGAATCAGGCGATCAGAAAACAAGGCAAAGGGCAGGAAGTGTTGTTTTTGGTCGATGGCCTAGAAAAGTCGTTTAGCAAAGAGATTCGCCACAAGATCATTTTCGATGAGGAGGACCGCATTCGAGCGATCAAAGCCTTTACAATATTTACGCTCCCTCCAGAGTTGATGATGTATCGACAAAAGTTGATGCAATACAGCACGTTCCGCTCGTTTCCATTTGTGAAACTTTACCACCAAAAAGACCGCAGCAAGGTATTGGCTGCATTTACGCGGTTTCGGGAATTTATCTACAAACGCATCGACCGCAGCCTTTTTGAAAATGAAGACCTTGTAGATCAATTCATCCACTATTCGGGGGGATCCCCAAGAGAGTTGCTCAGGCTACTCGACATGGCTTATACCTACACCGACGATGTGAAAGGCAAATATGATCTCGCCAGCTTGGAAAGGACGGTCAAATACCTTGCCGCTCAAAACGGCAACTACCTTACCAAAGCTCAGATCGCAAAGCTTCAAGAGCTCAAGACCAACAATGACCAAGGGCTGGAGACTGATTTTGACGAGGTCATGGAGGATTTGCTAGAGCAGGTCATCGTGATGGAATACAACGATGGCTCCTACAAGCGCGTGCATCCGATTGTGGAATCGTCAAAAATCTACCAAGAGCGTGTCCATTGAGGCCGACCATGCCGAGAACCTCCGTATCCTGCTGAGAGCGATCCCTGAAGGGCTATTTTCATTTGTAGTCGTTCAATGCAACCATGCAAGTTGCATCACCGAGATTGAGCAAGCGATCCTGCAACAATCTCCAAGCCGACCGATTCGCAAGATAGCCTATCCACTCCCTACAAATACCAGCGTGGGCTATCAAGCCAAGGAGTTGGGAGAAGGCGTTTTGATGGTCACCGACTTTGAGGAAATCATGAAGGACCGCACCGCTTGGCGCCTCTTCAACCAGACCCGTGATCAGATTTCAGCATTTCCCATCGCCCTCATCGTCTTTGTGCCCACCAACCCCAAGGTCACGCGCTTTATGATCGACAACATGCGCGACTTTTGGTCGATCCGCAATTTGGTCGTCGAATTTTGGAAAGAACCTACCTTGGAGCCTGTATTGTGGATGGATCCGTTTTTGGAGCATAGCGATTATGTAAACTGGCGCCTTGATAAAAAAGAGGAGCAGCGGAAGAATTTCTTAGAGGCGATACCCAATGGAGACGTCAACAAAACTGCGAACGATGAATCTGGAAATTCACGGGCCCTTCAGTCGTTTCTCTATTTTGCTTTTCAAACATTGGACTACCAAGGAATCGATGATTTTTGCAATCAGTATCCGCAATCGACCTCAAAAATGGACCTGATTCGTATTGCGTGGGCGAAGTTCCAAGTAGGCAAAACCACTGAAGCATTGGCTATTCTAGTAGCATTCTTCGATACGTTGAATGTTAACAAAGCGGTTTGGGATTATCAGACCACAGTTGAAACACTGGCAAGGATCATTGCGATCAATGTACTTACAGGGGATCAGCCTGCTGCGAGCGAATATCTTGATCAATTGAGATCATACCAACCCCTTCCTTCCATTTTCGAGCAGAATGGATGGACGTGGGATGATGCGAAAGAAAGTCGAATTGGGAAAAAAATCGAACCCATCATGCAAGGCTATTTCGACTTGGTCTTTGACTCACCCGCCAAATCCATCACCTCCTTCGAAAAAGCCCTCAGCTACCTGCCAGCAGACGGCGACCAACTCGCCCGCAACATGGTCGTCTCCAACCTCGCCGAGGCTTACCTCGTCTCGGGCGACTACTACCTGGCCTACGAAACCGCCAACGAAGCCTACCAAGCCATCCACACCATCGGCGACGCCTATCTGGAATCCATCGTGCTGTTTCAGCTCGGCCGCATCAAAGCTGCGCAGGGTCTCCCCGCAAAAGCCATCCCCCACCTTGACCTAGCCATCCAAATCAGCAAATACCTCGGCGCGCCCAAGCTTGCCTTGATGGAACAATTCAGGCAAGCATTGTAGGCGACCGCTCAAAAAAGCGTAGCCGCCTCCTGCATTTGCAAAAGACGGCTACAACAAGCAGTCAGTCAGTCAACAAAATAAAAAATTATGAGTATCCGTTTCATTAACAGTAGATCCAAAAAAGCTTGTCATTTCGACCGAAGTGGTCGAGGGATCCGCCGCGGCGGAGACGAGACCACGCAGCGGAGAAATCTAGCGCTTCCAGTAACACCTCCTACGTA
>JANORP010000450.1:0-2598 GCA_031415375.1 Bacteroidota bacterium
GTGCAGTCTCCGCAGGCAAATCCACGGGAGCTTGCACCTGTGGTGCGGCCGCCAAGGCTGGCGCATCCGCTGCTAGCTCCTCTACTTGTGGCGCTGGAGCCACGGCGGGCATTTCCACTGTAGGAGCATCTGCTTGTAGCATAGGTGTCAACGCTGACGCATCCACTGCCGCCACCTTGGCTTGGGGCAGCTGCGGAGCCCATGCAGCCGACGATGGATTTTCAGATTCCCGATTGCCCAGCCCCAGGGCAGGCATCGGCTCCCATTGTTTGCTGGCGAGTTGCCGCCTTGCGGCAGCATTCTCCAAGGGGGTCTTGGGTTTCAGCACTTGGCCCAGCGAACCATTGCCCGGCCAGGCAGACCGTTCTGTGTTGCCCGACTTGGCACCTTCCTCACCCGCACCCATGGCCTCCTTGCGGCCATCGATGGTAGCCGCCGATGGTCGCAACGGCTGCCCATTGGCCTCCCGCTCGGCCATCATCTGTTGGAATTGCACCTGCCAAGGCCTCATTTTGGCCAAGGGATGCACGCCAGTGGGCCTATGCTGATCGGGGATGCCGTTGCGCTGCAACGTCGCAGCTTCCAAGCTGCCCCTTCCAAAAGTATCCTGCTCGGTGGAATTGTATGCAGCCCCCCTCACGGGAACAGGTTGAGGTGTCGGTTGACGTTGTGCGTAGTCTGCCATGCATGTTTTGTCAAAAACGTCTGATCAATGTATTATATGAGGTGAATTTACACCGATTCTCCCAATCCTGCTTCAACCACGCGCAGATGTGGATATCTTTCGCAGCAACGCCAGATAACTGCCAGATGCAAATCCCCAAGCCCCAATAGACCGTTCATCGAAACTCGCCCAAAAGACCTGATCCCGCTCCATCGGCAGGCGGGCTCTGCTAATTTCTATTCTCATTTGCTCCTTCCCTTCGGAAAAAAAACGTGAAGGAGTGCAAAGTCAAGAATAGTTCTGAAAATGGAAACCGCAAAGGACGCAAGGAAGCGCAAAGTCAAACACACTGCAGAAGGGGTGAAACTGCAAATCGATCCCCAACACCACTGCTACCTTCCTTTGGCGGACAGGCTCTGCTAACTGCGAACATAAAACTTCCCACGGTTTTGTACTCCTTGAAATTGACATTTCTCCATCCGTAATTTTGTAACGTCGCGCTCGAGTCATGCTGAAATAAATATTGGCCCTGCGCCCAAACAAATTTCGGCTGTCCATAATAATTGACGCGTTCGGTCACAATATCCTTTCCTTGGAGTGAATAGCTGAAGCCCAGGCTTTCCAATGCCAGCACAAGGAATTTCTGATCGATAAAAGGGGTCATTGTTTTGACGACTGCGCCCATGTTTTTTTGAATTTTGATTGTTGTTGATGGTCGATTTTTGATTCCTTCTGGAATTCATCAGCGATTTCGAGGCCGCTGCCCAGCAAGGCTTCGAGTTCCGTGAGGCAAGCCTCGCCTTTGATACCTTCGATTTCGGCCATGATGCTGCCGTTTTCGTCAATTGTGATCACAAGTGTCCTGTCATAAGTCATAGATAATCCATAGGTTAGAAACATCCTTATGCTCAGGTTTGTAATTCTTGTTTGTAAACAGTTTATTTTCAGGGGTATTCCCCATCGCGTACATGCTCAGGATTTGTAGAATTGTGAACAGGGATTTTTTGATCCCCATTTTCTTCTTTATGATGGCCACCATGAGGTAGGTGCAGATGGCCGCCCATACCTGCGTTTTGACAGCATTGGCCGATTCTCCCCAAAATACCTGAATCTTGAGGTGATGTTTGATCGACTTGAAAAACAATTCTATCCTCCACTGGTATTTCTAGAGAATTGCGCTCGTGATTACGGGCAATTCGAAGTTGTTGGTGAGGAACACATGGGTCTTCCTGGTTTCCTTGTAGTGGTATTTTATCAGACGGATTTTTTCAGTGTAATCGACTGCTGGCTTCTTCCCTGTAGGTCGAACGATTTGGTCGCAGAGCCGCCTTGAATCCTTGTCCACGGCAGTCGAGTAGAGGCGTCGGAACTGGAAATTCACCTTCGCCCGCGTGACGAAGAAAGCCTTTTCCAAGTGGATCTTGTAAAGCCGTCCAAAGTCTAGTTAGCCTCTGTCTACGACATAAATCGCCGCCGCCTCGAATTCCATGACGTCCAAAACCTTCACGTCGTGGACTTTTCCGTCGGTGATCCAGCTTCCTCAAGCTATCGGAACCGGCCGAGATGACAAGCCATGAACTCATTGCTGGTCAAGCTCCCGATAGACACATATATCAATTGCTCAAAGTTCTTATTCGCACTGTCCACCCACTATCGCAAAACCCCTGTGAGCTGTAGGCATGCTATTGGTTGTCGTTAATCCATTCAAATGATTTCGCAAAAAGCTTTGTGCTGTCGCCTTCATAGATTTCTGGCAAAATAGATCTCCCATCTCCTTTCATGTTTCGGTTTTTAAAAATTATGAGTATCCGTTTCATTAACAGTAGATCCAAAAAAGCTTGTCATTTCGACCGAAGTGGTCGAGGGATCCGCCGCGGCGGAGACGAGACCACGCAGCGGAGAAATCTAGCGCTTCCAGTAACACCTCCTACGTA
>JANORP010000451.1:0-21498 GCA_031415375.1 Bacteroidota bacterium
AACATCCATGATTATGCGCAGGATTTTTGGCTTCTGGCAAGGCGCAGAATTGGTTCGTAGCAGCGCTACGGGCCAATTCTGCAACGCGGCCAGAGGTCAAAAAGACTAGCATAATGTTGGATGTTAATGAAAATACATTCCCTTGGAGTCGGGCGCCCACAAAAAACCTGCAAGCCCATCACCGTCAAGTCATAGTGACTTTACAGTGATGGGCCGCAGGAAAGTAAGATTTCCAACACACCAAAATGACCAACTTACTCTTTCACAAACCGCCCCACCAAGGCACCATTCCCATCGGAAATACGCACGTAATAATTCCCTGCGGCAAGTCCGGAAACATCCATCGTCACGGTATTGCGTCCGTCAAGGACATCGCGCTGCGTGTCCATGATCACCTTGCCGTCGAGCGCGAGCACTTGCACACGCACACGACCTGCTAGCAAAGCCAAGAAATCGACCTTGACCTCGGTCATCGTCGGCACCGGATAGACCTCGATCAATACCAAGCTTTTGGCGGGATCGACTGTTGCCACATCGCTGCCTGCTTCACCACTTGCTGCTGCGATACGCACATTGCCGCCTGTGACATTGAGCGTGTAGTCCTCGACCTCACCGCTAGCGAAGGTGCCACATGGGCCGCTCACGTAGCACGTGCGGCTCATGAGTACGCGCATTCGCGTGCTGCCGAGCGCGGCTGTCGCAGGTATTGTGAGCGTGCCAGCCACAATACCTGCCCCACTCACCTGCAAGCCTAGCTCGCCAGCATCCGTGAAGTCACCGTCTCGGTTCCAGTCGGCATAGACGCTCCAATACTCGACATATTGCGTGGTGGCATAGCCTGCACGCAGGTTCATCGCGTAGGAATTGCTGCGCGTGACCGTCGTGGAAAGTGTCGTAAAGTCTGCATAACCGCCGTTTGCAGTCGTGTTGTTGTCGATCGTGCCGATCTGGACGCGGCTGATCCACTCCGCGCTCGCATTGAGGCCCGCCGCAGTGCAATAGCTCAGAGGGACGGCATTCACAGTGACGTTGAAGGTGCAAGTGCTGCTATTCCCACAACCATCCGTTGCAGTCGCGACCACCGCCGTGATCCCCACTGCAAACGCACTCCCGGATGCAGGCACGGTCATCACCGTGGCCCCCGAGCAATTGTCGGTCGCCGTCGCCACAAAGGTTGCGATCGCGGTGCCAGCTCCCGGATTGGTACTCACCGTGATATTGCCCGGGCAAGTCAGGATTGGCGCAATATTGTCGCTCACGGTAATCGTCTGCGAGGTCGTGCCGAGCACCGCGCCGATTGCGCTGCTCGCCGTCCACGTACGCACGATGGTGTAGCGACCCGCGCAAGTGCCAGGCACGGTAGTTTGTGCCATCGTTACGGTTGGGCAGGGACCGCAGGCATTGACCGCCGACACGCCAGGGGTGACGCCGCAATTCACTTCCACCAGCGCCTTGTAGCTGTCGGTCGCGCTTCGGTCTTCCCATTTGCCAGTATTCGAATTCCAGGCAACGAAATCCTGGTTGCCCAAGTTGTCGGGCTGTCCAGTAGCCCAGTTGCGGTATGCCGCGGTCGATCCGCTTGTCCATGCATAGCTGCCCTCAGTTGTCGCATCGTTGAGACCGATCCAGAAGAGGCTTGCACCGCCGATGAGGTTGTTGAGGTAGGTGTTTTCGCCGACATTGTCGATGGTCGCAAGTGAGCCGCCGATGCTGAGTGCAGCTGAACGTGCCTGCGTCCACGAACCCGATACATCCGCACGATAATAGCGGCTGCCGCCATTGTCCCCCAAATGGGTGAAGTTTGGATAGCAAACCGCGATGGGAGGGCAGCCCACCACAACACCACAAGGCACGATGGCGGGGACATCGGGAATCGCCGATCCACAAACAAGCGCAATATTTGCGGGAATGCCCGTCCAAGTCACGCCGCCACCCGTGCTGCTCACGGTCACCGTAAAGCTGCAAGTCACAGCATTGCCCGCGATATCGGTGGCCGTAGCCGTTACTATGGATGTGCCGACAGCAAATACCGAACCCGATGCAGGGTTCACCACGACGCTCGCAGCCCCACAATTGTCAGTCGCGATTACCCCAAAACTCACCGCAGTGGAGCATTGCCCAGAAGGTGCCGCAACCGTCATGTTTGTTGGGCAAATGATCGTTGGAGGGGTGACATCAAGTGCAGTCGTAACCACAATAGTTGCCGTCGCCGTGCAGCCATTGGCATCAGTCACGGTGTAGCTGCGGCTTCCAGCCGAAGCACTGAACGTTCCCACGCCAGCGTAAGGTGCAGTCCCGCCCGAGGCGGTGACCACGACATTGGTGCTCCCGCCCGCGCAGGCAATCGTGCCCGCAGTCGCATTGGCCAGCAATGGAATCGGTTGCGCAATCGTAATATTCACTGTTGCTATACAGCCATTGGCATCGGTTACGAGATAGGTGTAAGCGCCGGCCGTCACGGCAAAGGTCCCCACGCCCGAGTAAGGCGCAGTCCCGCCCGAGGCGGTGACCACGACATTCGTGCTGCCGCCCGCACAAGCAATCGTGCCCGCAGTCGCATTTGCTAGCAAGGATGTAGGCTCGGCCACGGTAATATTCGTGCTAGCTGTACAGCCGTTTGCGTCGGTTACCAGATAGCTATAAGTGCCAGCTATCACGACAAAGGTCCCCACGCCTGAGTAAGGCGCAGTCCCGCCCGAGGCGGTGACTGTGACGGAGGCGCTGCCGCCGTTGCAACTAATTGTGCTGGTGATGGCATTCGCCGATAGGGCTGTGGGTTCCTCGACGACGATCAATATGGTATCCGTACACAGATTCGCATCCAAGACGAGGAATGTATGGGTACCAGCACCCACAACAAAACTCCCGACGCCCGCATAAGGTGGATTACCACCCATCGCGCCGATGACCACCGTGGTCGTGCTGCCGTTGCAAAGGATTGTTCCTGCGGATGCGCTCGCTTCCAAAGTCGATACGGGCGAGACGATGATCGTCGTCGCGCTCGTGCAACCATTGGCGTCGGTCACGACAAATACATTGGTGCCATTGCTCACGGCAAATGAACCTGTCCCTATGTAGGGCTCCGTACCGCCTGTGGCCGTCACAGTGGCTACCGTCGAGTCGCCTTGGCATTGTATCGCTCCTGCGGTTCCCGAGGCCGACAAGGCATCAGGCTCCGTCAAGAATCCGTCCCAAATCGCCGTGCAGCCATGTGCATCAGTGACTGTGACTTGGTAGGAACCCGCAGCGAATGTTTGCGTGCCGATACCCACATAAGGTGCGGTGCCGCCAGTGGCACTGATGACCACCATGGCACTGTCTCCGTGGCACAATATAGACGCTTCAACAACAGATATCTCAAGCAAATCAGGTTGCATGACGGTATCCTGGATCGTGAGTAAACAATTGTTTTGGTCGTACACATTTACTGCGGAAATACCCGCTGCCAGCCCTTGGATTTCAGTACCATTTCCGCCTGTATTCCATTGATAAATATAGGGTTGCAGGCCACCCAAAGCGTTCACGCTCACGCTGCCATCGCTGCTCTCAAAGCAATTGAGGTCGGTCGTCGTCGTGGTCGCGACGAATGTCGTGCAGCAGTCGATGAACGTAATGTCTAGGAAGTCAGAAATCGCCGCGCAGCCTTCGGCATTCGTGACCTGCAATTGATAGCTGCCACTCGTGCTTACAGTTAGATTTTGTAGCGTACTCACAACCGTTTGCCCAGGAGCAAGTATCCACGCATATTGCGCGTATCCAGATGGCCCCACGACTTCCAAAGGCGCAAGTGTCTCGCAATAGTCATAACATCCCGATGGGATACCCGCAATATCAGGGGTGGGCCTGACAATGATCTCGTTGGAGGCGGTTGCACAGCCATACGCATTGATGGCGATGACAGAATATGTGCCTGCCTCCACTGCCACGATGCTTGGGCCGACTTGCCCAGTATTCCAAAGATAATCGATACCTGATGTGATATTTGTGACCGCAAGCGTCCAGGTTTGGTTGTTGCAAAGCGGCTCTGAACCATTCGCAGCGATCAAAGGAGCACTTGGCAGTGGATTTATTGTCACGCCAAAGGGGACTGACAAATTGCTACAACCCGTCTGCGGATCGCTGACCAAAACGGTGTAATTTCCTGCATTCGCTTCCGTGACTTCAAACGTCAAGTGATCATCTGCGACACCAAGAGGGTTATATCCGCCGTCGATCGGCAATTCGTCCCAAGACCAATCGTAAACAAACCCTGGGGTAGCATTTAGCATCAAGGTATCCCCGCTGCAATAATTCGCCGTCCCATTGATGACGGTTGATGGCAAGGGGTTGACAGTGACGTTGACACTTTCTGTCGCGGCACAACCTGTTGCGGCTATGGTCTCGGTGAGTTCATAGGTTGTGCTCACCGAAGGCGTAGCTGTGGGATTGGAAATATTGGCTTGATTCAAGCCGTTGCTGGGATGCCAGAGATACGTATTCCCTGATACGGGCACGCCGCCCAGCTGGGTGGATTCCCCCAAGCACAAGTGATTGTTGCTGCCGACCACCGCATCGGGAATGGGGTTCACTGTGACAGTAACGCTGTTAGCATTCGTGCAGCCCGTCGCGACATTGGTTTCTGTCATTGAATAGACAGTCGTGACTAGGGGGGAGGCGGTCGGATTTGAAATCGATGCTGCGTTGAGCCCCGCTGTAGGAGACCAAATATATGTATTGCCCGACGTATTTGAGCTGCCAAGTGTGACTTGATCCCCAAGACAAATTGCCGTTGTGTTTCCTAGAATTGCAAGCGGCAGCGGCCTTACAGTGATGGTCACCGCATTCGTGTTTTGGCAACCCGTCTGGAGGTCGGTCTCGACGAGTGTGTAGATCGTCGTGGCCGTAGGAGAGGCAACAGGATTTGCACTGTTGGCGGCACTCAATCCCGTTGCTGGTGTCCACGAGTACGTGTGGCCAGGTATGGCGACACCACCTATGCCCGCGCTTGCGCCCGCGCAGATGGTCACGTCGCTACCCACATTGGCAAATGGCAGCGGCTCCACTGACACCGTGACAGCTTGCGTAGCCTGGCAACCTGTAGCGTTCACCGTCTCTGTCAATTGGTAGGTCGTCGTGCTGCTAGGGCTAGCAGTCGGTTGCGCAATATTGGCTGCGTTCAAGCCGATCAAAGGCGACCAAGTATAGGAATTCCCAGGCAAGGTGGGCGCTCCCAAGACGGTTCCTGTACCCAAACAAATCGTGTGATTGGCACCCACGTTGGCTAGCGGCAGCGGATTGACGGTCACGGTCACCGAGCTCACTTGTTCACAGCCAGTGGCAAGGACCGTTTCCATGAGGGAATAGGTGGTCGTCACCGTCGGATGCGCAACAAGATTTGCAAGGTTGGCAGCACTCAAGCCCGTGCTTGGCGTCCAAGAATAGGCATTTGCCATCACCGCTACCGTGCCGATATTGGTGCTGTCACCATTGCAGATGGAGATATCGCTGCCCGCATTTCCGCTTGGCAGGGGATTCACCGTCACCGTGACACTGCTCGAGCGTTGGCAACCTGTCGCCGTCACCGTTTCGATGAGGGTATAGGTCGTCGTGGCAGTCGGGCTTGCGATGGGATTTGCAATGTTTGCGGCGCTGAGACCCGTTGTAGGAAACCAAGTATAGGTGTTGCCGGGCACAGGCGGTGCGCCGAGCGCGGTGCCAATGCCCCTGCAAATTATAGCGTTGAGGCCCGCATTCGCCGCTGGCAATGGATTGACGAGGACCGTGACCGAATTCGAGTTTTGGCAGCCTGTGCTGCTCACTGTTTCGGTGAGCGTATAGGTCGTGGACGAGCTGGGATTAGCGATAGGATTTGCGACCGTCGTCGCGCTCAGGCCTGTAGCCGGCGACCAGATATATGTGTTGCCGCTGGTTGCGCCGCCACCGAGGAGCACGTTTGCGCCAGTGCAAATCGCCGTTGGGTTGCCGACATGGGCAGTGGGTATTGCATTGACAGCGATTGTGACTTTATTGGATTGCTGGCAACCGGTCGCGGTTACCATTTCTGTAAGCGTGTAAGTGGTTGTCGCCACAGGGCTCGCCAATGGATTGGCCGCGTTTGCAGCGCTCAAGCCTGTCGCTGGATTCCACAGATAGGTGTTGCCAGGGACTGTTGCTGCGCCGATTTGTAGGCTCCCAGTTGCACAGATTACGCCGCCATTGCCAGCATCTGCATCTGGTTTGGGGTGTACTGTCACGGTTACGGATTCTGAGGCTTGGCAACCCGTGCGGTTTTCGGTTGCTGTGAGGGTATAGCTCGTCGTCGTGATGGGGTTGGCAAATGGATTGCTCACATTTGCATCGCTCAAGCCAGTGCTTGGTGTCCAAACATAACCCATGCCAGATGTGCCGTTGCTGCCGATTTGCACACTGTTTCCATTGCAAATCGCTACAGCGCCGCCCGTCTGTACATTGGGGAGTGCATTTGCAGCTACTTGAACGGGAGCCGTCTGGTAGCTGCAACCATTGGGCTGTGTCACAACCACCTGATAGCTGCCACTTTGGGTCACCACAATATTTTGGGTGGTCTCATTCCCAGGGGACCATAACCAACTCGCGCCCACTGGGCCTGTGAGCGTCACTGAGCCACCTTGGCAAAAACTGAGCGGGCCACCCGTGATCACACCTACATTGACGGGCAATATTGTGATGGGTTGGCTTGCAAAGCTGGTACAGCCATAGGCATCCGTCGCAGACAAGGTTGCGACATAGTTGCCTGCCGCATTGTAGGTAGCCGTCGGCTGCAAGAGGTTGGAGGTAGGACTAGTGGGGTCGGCTACGTCAAAATCCCATAGCGAGGAGATGATTTGCCCCGATGAAGCATTGGCAAATGTCACGAGTGAACCTTGGCAGACCGCAGATGGCGGTGTGAAAGCTGCCATTGCGGGTGCGGGCGTGACCACGGGAAGCGTGATCGCGCAAGTCGCGCCAGGGGCCGCACTTGTGATCGTGAGCGTCACATTGTGCAGCCCTGGACTTGCATAGACATGGAGGGGTGCCATGCCCGCTCCATGTGGAGAGCCGTCTCCAAAATCCCAGTCCCAATCGTCGATGTCATTCCCCAAAATGTACCGCGACAAGTCTCTAAATTGTGTCTCGATTTGTCCCGTGCCATTGCAACGAAACTCGGTGAAGAAATCGGCGATGAGCGGGATTGGTGTCACCGCTGAAACCGAGACCGCAGTGGAGCAAGCTCCGCCGCCTGGCGTAATCGTCCCATTGACGTTCCCATACAAGACCACACCATAATTTCCTGGTTGCGCATACGTATGCGTTGGACTTGGAGCAATGGAACTTTGATTGTCGCCAAAGTTCCATGTCAAGGCAGAGATGCTGCCGCTACTGGTGGAGCTAAACACCCGCGTTGAACACCCAACGATGGCGCTGGCAAATGAGAGTGTATAGGGTTCCAAGACACATTCAAATGGCGGTCCACAAATGCCACAGCCAGGCGTGCCGCAAGGGCATGGCGGCACGCATACGTGCTCGCTGATCTTGATGGTATTGGAGGTTGCGCTGCATCCAAAGTGATTGGTGACGAGGAGGCTATAGTCGCCTGTGTTGGTAACCGTGGTCGGATTGCTCGTGCTGAATGTGCCTGGCTGCCATGCATAAGTATAGCCAGTACTGACGATGTCCTGTTGCAGCGTGACGCTGATGGTGTCACCAATGCACAGCGAGGAACTCTGTGCAATATGGATCTCTGCCGCTGGCACGGGAGCAATATTGACGATGGCTGATGCTGTTGCCACACAACCGCTATCACTGGTGGCTGTGACCGTGATCGTCTCGGTGCCGACTGAAGCAAACGTATGCATGGGGTTATGGAGGGTCGAGGTGTCCCCATCTCCAAAATCCCAGAACCACGACGACCCAAGGCTGGCGGTAAATGTGGTGGAAATTCCCAAACAGACGGGGCTGCTAAAACCAATCACGGGGGATGGCGTGGCGTTCACAGTGACGGTGACGGCATTGGATTGCTGGCAACCTGTATTGGTATTGGTTTCGGTCACTGTATAGACGGTGGTGGCCGTAGGGTTGGCTATGGGGCTAGCGGCCGTCGCTGCGCTGAGGCCTGTCGTCGGTGACCAGACATAGGAATTGCCAGCCACTGCCGGGGCACCCAATGTAGCGAAGGCTCCACTGCAAATCACTTGGTCCAAACCTGCATTGGCAGCGGGCAGATCCACGACCACTAAGGTTACCGGATTGCTGCGGGAGCAACCCGTAGCCGTGATGGTTTCCGTGAGATTATAGGTCGTCGCTGTCGTGGGAGAGGCAACAGGATCGGAAATCGTCGCATTGTTGAGTCCCAATGCAGGCGTCCAAATATATGTATTGCCAGGTACACCGAGGGTGCCGATGACCATGCTTGTGCCAGCGCATATTGTGGTATGTGGAGCTGTCGCAGCTGCGGGCAATGGATGGATCGTCACAGGATGGAGGATGGTCATCGTGTCACAGGCTGATACCACGGAGAGCACCACGTCTGCCTGGGTAGAAACCGTGACTGCATCCCAAATTACCCTTACTGCATGAGGCCCCGCCGACACAATTCCGGTTGCTGCCGAGGCAGGTGAGACCGACCAAGCATAAGTCGCAGCTGTTGAAAAAGGCGCAAATGCATAAAGCGTATTCTCGCGCGCGCAGACCATTTGCGCACCTGTGATCACCGGCACCGCAGGTGTCTCCAACACATGGATTTGAAAGGTCGATGTCGCTGTACAACCTTGCACATTTGTGAGCACCAAGGTTACAATATAATCACCTGCGACGGCATAAGTGTGCTGTGGATCAGTAGCATTGGAAGTACTGCCGTCTCCAAAATCCCAAGCCAAACTTTCGCCCAAGATGGCATTGTCGGTGAATTGTGCCGTCACACCCGAGCAGATCGTGCTTGGGCCGCCGATCGTGGGTGAGGGCAATGGTTGCACCGTAATAGGGGAATGTTTATCGGTCGAGAGGCAGGTAGAGGACACATGCAATACGATGTCTGCCATGGTGGGCGATGCCACCACATTCCATGCAAAAAGTGCAGGGTTGGCATTTGCCGCAGGCGCGCTGCCGCTTGCGAGCGAGGGTGTCACCGACCATGTATAGACTGCATCAGGGGATATTGGGGCAAATGTATAGGCGCTCGCATTGCCGCCGCAGACCGAGGCAGCTCCGGTGACGGTGGGAATGCTGGGCACTTGATCCACCACAATGTTTGATGTCCTCGTCGTCGCGCAGCCATTGGCATTGGTGAGTTGTAAGCTCACATTGTATGTGCCCGCTGCAGCATAGACATGGGTCGGATTGTGTATGCTAGCCGTGGCGCCATCCCCGAAAGTCCACGAATATTGGTCACCCAGCTGACCATTGTCGGCAAAGGTGACGCTCGCTCCAGCGCAGGCACTTGCAGGTGAGGTCATCACCAGTGTGGGCAAGGCATGCACCACAATATTCCATGTGCCCACCCCCATACATTGCTGCGCGGTCGTGAGGGTTAGCGTGACGGTGTAATTGCCGGGGACGTTGTAGGTATGTGCTGGATTGTGGGCTGTAGAAACGCCACCATCCCCAAATGTCCAGAAATAGGCGTCAGTCGCAGCGCCATTGTCTGCAAATTGTGCGGTGCCACCAATGCAAAGGCTGGTCGGCCCCGAAATCGTAGGTGCAGGTAGTGGCAGAATCTGTACAGGGGAATGTACATCAGTTGAGAGGCATTGCGAAGCGAGGTGAAGCACAATATCGGCCATGGTGGGGGAGGCGACGTTGCTCCAAGCGACGGCCACTGCATTGGAGGTCACTGGGGTGGTGATCCAGAGGGCGGGACTCACCGACCAGCTATAGTTTATGCCAGCAAGGCTAGGGCTGAATGCGTAATTGCTTGTCGCACCTGCGCAAACTGTCGTAGGTCCTGCCACGACTGGCGTAGCTGGGATCGGCAACACCGTGATTGGCAAGTTGGTACTGCCAGCGCAACCTTGTGGTGAGGTGACCGTGAGCGATGTCGCATAGCTGCCCGCTGAAGGGTAGATGTGTGTCGGATTGTGTGTCAATGCCGTGTTGCCGTCACCAAACAACCAGGCGTAGGTGTCACCTGATTGCCCATTGTCTATGAAATTCACAGGCGCACCCGTGCAGGAAGTGAGCGGAGCCGTGATGACGGGCTCAGGATGCGCATGCAATGTCACTGGAAATGACGTAGTTTGTGTGCCACACAAACCGACTTGGAGGATCACTTGGGCTGTCGTCGCAACGTTGCCATTTGCAGTCCACTGTACCGCAATATTGTTGCTGCCTTGTCCAGCGGTGATGCTGCCCGCTTGTGGCGGATCGATCGACCATGTGTAGGTGGCCGCAGGGACCAATGGGCCAGCAAAATTATAATTGGCAGACGCGCCGAGACAGATCTCGCCCTGACCAGTAAGTGTCGGCAATGCAGGTGTGGGATAGGGAATGACGTCCAACGTGCGCACAGCCGAGGAGCAAGCATCGCTATCATTGCTGATCTGGAAAACCGACAATTGGTAGGGGCCGATGGCATCCCAAGTGACATCCACAGCATTCCCGACGCCGGCCACCGTGCCACCTGTCGCGCTCCATTGCAGATTTGCGGCCATGGTCGCTGTGTTGTAAGCATACGTATTGCCTGGGCAGATCAAAAGGACGCCTGTGATCGCTGCTGGGACGGGCGGGGTGGCGGTCACCATGACCACTGCAGCTGCGGTGGCATTGCAAAAATTTCCGTTGGAAGGTGTGGCAGTGAGGATATATTGCCCACCACCTGCGCTGAAATCATAGGTGAAAGTCGCAGTATTGCTCGCCAGATTGGGAAGCACGAGGGCACTCGGTGTGGTCACCGACCAATTGCAGGGCACAGCGACATTGCCGAGCAATTGCTGGGCCGTGAATGGCGTCAAGGTATTTGCAACACCCTCGCAGGCCGTCTGTGGGCCTGTCACCTGGAAGCGTTGCAATAGCTGCACGTCGTAACTTCCAGCGCCCGCGCAGCCCGCAATGTCATTTTGGTAAGACAGCTGGATTTGGGCCATTCCCACAGCATTTGGATCCCAGACAATCTGTACAGTATGCGTCCCTTGTCCCGCTGCAATAAATCCAAGGGAACCCACCGACCATGTGTACACGGTCCCGGGAATATTGGGCACTGTATAGGTGGATGCATTGCCCGAGCAGACGAGCGTAGGGCCCGCGATCGCGAGAGAGGTGGGCAGGATCGGCACGACCTTGATGGCGGGATTGTCGCAAAGTGCCCCGCAGTTGGGCACGGAAAGTGAAACCGTGCCAAAGCCATTGTTGCCACTTCCCCAGACCACGAGGATGGTATCGTTGTTGAGCAGTTGCGACACGATATTGCCGCCATCTACTTGCCATTGATAGGTCGTGCAGACGGCATTGGTGGTGTAGCGCGCCGTATCCCCTTGGCAGACGATCGAGGCGCAAAAAATCTCTGGTGCAGGCTCAGCAGACACCGCAATATTGGCGCTGAGGGCTTGCGTGCTGCCGCAAATATCGCTCACGGTCAGCTGCACCGTGAAATTGCCCGGCAATTGGTAAGCATGTGAGGGACTCATCGCAGTGGAGACAAATCCGTCGCCAAATTCCCAAAGCCATCCGACAACACCCGAGGAATTGTCTTGGAAATAAATCTCCTGCCCCAAGCACGCATTCACGACATTGTTGATTGCGATTGGGACCGTAGAGAATGCAGGTATTGCTGGATGGCCTGTGCATTCGCTGAGCGTAATATCCCCTAATCCTTGAAACCCATTGTAGCCATCGACTTGGACATAATAAGTCTGCCCAGGTCTGAGGCAATTGATCGCAGTGATCACAGGTGCCAAGGCGGGACCACCATCGTCATTGGCAGCCAATAGACTGAAATTGGCAAAGTCCCCACAGTTGGGGGCCTCATAGACCGCGATTTGAAAATTGGGTATGCCCGCAGTGCCCTGCATATTGTCCACAAGCAAGCTCACGCAACCCGTGGCAGGGGCTTGAAAGCTGAACCACACCGTATTGTCGATCATGTTGTCACACCAGCTGAGCTGGCCATTGCAATCACCGCCGGGAGGCACGACTTCGTTGGGTTCAATCGTGGTGCAGAGATTGTCAAACGGCAGGGCCACGCCTGCTTGCAGCGGCACCGCATTGCAGCGATCGTCATTGGCGACAGGATCGGCCTTGATGGACAATTCAAATTGGCCCAAGCCACTGTACGCCCCGCTCACCAGGATCCAATACTGCGTGCCAACGGTGGTGGTCCAACCAAATTCCGAGGCATTCGGGTTGTTGGGGTAGTTGGCGTTGTCATTGCTGCCTACACAGACAAGATTGTTGATGTCGGATCCCTCAAATACAGAGATTTGAGTATCCAAAAATGTATTCGGAGAAACTGTTGAAACCGAGACAAAGCGGCCGGTTCCGACAAAGTTGTACCATAGCCCTTGACCAATTGCAGCGAAGCCGCAAAAGGGTGGTGCAACAGGTTCTGCACAATGATTGTCGCCGATTACCTGTTCGTTGCAACTGAGGAGCGTTGGCACAACAGCATTTGTTGTGGGACAGATGCGCAAAGTATAGGCGTTGTTGGATTGAAATGCTGAATTGGGATCATTCCATTCGTCATTGTAGAGCCACGTGCTAGTGCGCGTGGCATTGTTGGGTGACCCATTGATCCGTATTCTGAGTATGGATAAGCGCATGGCGAAATCGACACATCGCTGTCCATACAAAGGGACGTCGATGATGAATTGATTGCGCAGAGGATTGATGACTTCAGAACTCCAGTCGGTGCCTATACTCGGAAAACCCGTATTGCCA
This sequence comes from Bacteroidota bacterium, assembly GCA_031415375.1. Classification (GTDB taxonomy): domain Bacteria; phylum Bacteroidota; class Bacteroidia; order J057; family JADKCL01; genus JADKCL01. Next base: position 12,865 of record JANORP010000451.1, read on the forward strand.
TCGATAAGAAGGTTGTTGGGCGATGTTGCAATGTATTGGGCGAAATCACAATACCATCCCGTAGCAAGGGTGACTTCAAGTTGCAAATTTGTACTGGTGGATCGATTGACCACAGTGCCCCATGCGGGCTGTTGCACGGTACAAGGGATCAGCTGCCCATTGATGCCAGGTCCCACGCATTTATTGATCTCAAAACTGAAATCGGTACTTTGCAGTCTGAACGAATCAAGGGAACAGGGTTCGTCAACGGTTTCGATGGTAAATGAGCAGCTTGCCGTGTTTCCAGACGCGTCTGTTGCAACAAATGTATTTTCAACGATACCAGAGCCCACATTGGAGCCGCTTGGAAAGCCAGCTGTTTGCGCCGTCGTCACCTGCGGACAATTGTCAGCGAAAATTGGGTAAGCAAACATATAGGTGGTGACCACCGCATTGGGTGGGCATGTGATCGTAGGTCGCTCGATATCCAGGACAGCAACCGTAAAACTACAGCTCGCAGTATTGCCGCCCAGGTCGGTCGCAACAAATGTATTGGTCGTGGTGCCGACGGGAAAAATGCTCCCGCTGGGCAGCCCTGCGCTTTGCACCAAGGTGGAAATGCCGCAATTGTCTTGCGCGAGATTGGAAAAGACATAGATCGCGCTACACAGGCCAGCATCATTGGCCAGCTCAGTATTGCCGCCAGAGGGCAGGCCCGTATTGGGGTCGATGTTGCCTCCGCCTGGATTGCAAATAATGGTGGGATTCTCAATGTCGATCACCGTCACATTGAAACTACAACTCGCAGTATTGCCACTTTGGTCGGTCACGACATAAGTATTGAGCGTGGTACCGACGGGGAATAGGCTGCCGCTGGGTAGGCCCGCTGTTTGGGTTTCGATCGGGTTGCCGCAATTGTCAACAAAATCATTGGAGTATTCAAATAATGCCCCACATTGGCCGAAGTCGTTCGAGAGCGTGACATCTCCGTCAAAATTGCTTGAATTGGGGCCAGTGATGACGCCTTGCAAATTGCACTCGATATAGGGAGCGATGATATCGGCCACCGTCACGATCGCCGTGCAGGTCGCCGTGTTTCCTACATTGTCCATTATCGTAAGCACGACGGTATTGCTGCCTATGTCAGCACAACTAAACCCGGAAGGCGAGACCGTCATCGAAACAATGCCGTTGGAGGCCGTGCTTCCGTCGTTAACTTGCGCAGCATCCACCCTTGTGATGCCGTTTGCATCCAATTGTACCGTCGCATTTTGGCAGATGGCAATTGGGGCTGATGCGTTGGGAATCGGGGATGGGGCAGACGTGTGTTGCACTGTGGTCGCCCGACAACTGTAGCCTGGGAAGGCGTTACAGTTATTATCCAGGCTCCAATGCGCATACAATGTGCCAGCAAAAGTATTGACAAATGACAAGGGCATCATACCAGCGGCAATCACCGGGCCACCAGGTGCCCCACTTCTGATTTTGACGTATCCCCCGCCCGTCCTATTAAACTGCAAAGTTTGCCCAGGCACAGCACCATTGATCGTCGAGTATTCGCCGTCCCATCCACAACTTGCAATCGGCACCAAGATATTGCTGCTGCTGATCGTCGCCGAGCCGTAGGCGGTCGTGAAGAGGCATTGTGCCGAGGCAGCATTTCCAAAAGCAGCAAACAAAATGATCGCCGCGAGTGTGCGTAGTATTTCTTTCATATTCCTTAGGTTGCAAAACAAAACGCTTCCATCACCACATCACGAGGTGGTTTCTTACAAGTTCAAACGCACCTCGCCTACGGTCATTTTTGAACGAGGATGGGCACAATCATTGCCTCTTCCTATCCATTGTCAAGGAAAAGCCCACAAAGGATCATTCTTGCATTCTTCGCAAGGCTAAACGTTACGTGGGCCAAGCGCACTGTCGCAAAGTGGCTACATGTACAAACGAGGGATGCGAATCGCCTCATGTCGCACAAAATCATCTACTTAGCCTTCGTAAGACGCAAAAAAGACCGTATTTCTACTATTACCTCTGTAATGATACATGTTTTTGTCGGCTTCTCAAAATGTTAAAGAATGATTTTGCGTTTAGTTGCTCGAAGGGTGAAATCAATGTGGGGGATCTGGTAATTTCCCTTGTTGCAGCATGCCTTGCAATCCTGAAATTGCAAGGGCATTGATCTTTGAGGTTACCACTGCTTGTGTCTCTTCGTCAACATTGCACGCAGCACCGCAACCCAAGGAACCTAAATGCTCCCCGCGCGCGGTGCTGCGTGATATGCATATCAAACTTGCCGATCGCAACAGCGGAAGGGCTGGGTTTTATTCCAGCACAAGTTTCTGCGTCGCGACCTCACCCGCTTGTGACGAGGCCGTCACGACATAAATCCCCTTGGCAGCCCCTGACAAATCAATTGGATACACCGTTTGATTTGTCACAAGCTGCATTTCAAATACACGATGCCCCGAAAGATCATCCACCGTAAGCATTCCTGGGCTTTCAATTGTCATGACATGTACCGTAAGGCGGCCCCCGCTAGGATTGGGTGCAATTTGAAGCCCATTTGCATCCATGGGTTTGGTTTGAATTTGCATGCCCGTGGCAGCCGCATTCGCCTTCATTTCCGCCCGTAAATCGGCCAATTCCTTGCGCAAGTCTTCGATCATTTGCTGCTGCTCCTGCACCGCCTTCACGAGCGGCACCGTAAACGCGCTGTAGGCGAGGCTGTAGTTGTCATTCTCATTTTCAGGGACATGCACGCCATTGAAGTCGTAGCCGATGGCTTTGGCAGCCTGCTCGACCTCTTGCGCGATGAAGCCCGATTGCCTGATTGCGGTCGCAGTCGCAAAATCAGCTTTGGCACGCAGTGCCTTGACGCTGTCGGGCATATTGTGCGTGAGAAATGCATCAAATTTTTGTGCCTCAAAATTATAGACGACTGGGCGCAGCTTTTGTATAAATTCCAAGCCTTTCACGTCATTGGCGCTGATATTGGATTTGAAACGACCATCGGAAATCGTGTAGTTCACAGGGCCTTCCACCACCGTCACAGCAGCATCTCCAAAACGGATTTTGTTACTCGCATTTACGATGGCATTGCAGCCGATCGCAGTACCGTTGTTGAGTGCGCCACTGCTCACATTGGAGTTGTAGCCCAATCCAGTATTGCAGCTGCCAGTGAAATTGGAGTACAACGAACAATAACCATCCGCTGTATTGTTGGCGCCAGATGTATTGGAATACAAAGCCTTGTACCCATTGCCAGTGTTTTTGCCGCCCGTTGTATTGGAGTACAATGCTTGAAAACCAATGCCATGATTGTAAATGCCCGTCGTGGTATTGTACATTGCTTGGTAACCGACCGCCACTTGTTGGTCACTTGCAGGGCAATAGCGCAAGGCCATCATGCCGATAGCTACGTTGTAGCTCCCTGTGGTGTTGTATTGCAATGCCGAACTTCCAATTGCAACATTTTGGTGCCCAAAAGTATTGTTGCCTGCACTGAAATCCCCCACGGCAGTATTGTAGGTGCCGCTCGTGTTGTAATAGAGTGATTGGCAACCGATCCCCGAATTGGCAGTGCCCGACGTATTGCTTACAAGCGACGAACAACCCACAGCAGTGTTTCGGGTACCACTGACACTTGCAAGGCCATTGAGCGCCAAATGACCAAAGCCAGCATTTTGTCCTGTAGCCGTCGTCGGCGTACCATAATACACGCTGGGCTGTGCCTTTAACTGAACAGCAAAGGTCAAGGCTACAAGCAATAGCAATGCCGTCTGTGGGGATTTTTTGGCCATCGCCAAACCGTTTTGGATTGAGAAATTTGAATTGAACGTTTTCATAAAATGATTGAGATGAAGTGAATATTGGGAAATGAATCTTCAGGGGCTATGTTTCATGGAGGCTGCCCCAAGTTATTTTCTTTGCCGAATTCGTCTTGGAATATCGTAGCCGCCCACCCACAACATTGTCGATGGACGGCTTTACGATTCAATTTTTCACAAACCGCACAACCTTAGTTCCTTGGGCAGACTCTACACGCACAAAATACATTCCTGCGGCGAGTGCTTGTACATCGATGTCAGGCGTTGAGCTTTGGAGCAAAGTGCGACCCCATGCATCTACAACAGCGAAACGTACCTTCACATGCGCTGGCAACCCGATGATATGTAGGATGCTGCTCGTGGGGTTGGGGTAGATGCTCAGTGCCTCCCAAGTCGGGTCTGGTGCGCCGACGGAACTGCTCACTTCATGAGCACAGATATTGTCTATCAGTCCATAGGAGACATATTCAGCATCGTCTATCGTGCTGCTGTTATGCGCAGCGATGAGCAGATAGGAATAGTCGGCATTGGCGGTCCAGGTAAATGTAAAGTGGTTCCAATTAGCACTTACGGCGGTCACTTGCCCGATTGCCACATAGCAATCGTTGGTGGTGGGTGCGGTATTGCTCGCACAAAACCGTAGCGTGATTTCAGATGGCCCCATGCGTTTGATATCTACCCACCGTGCATCCAAGCAAAACTCATAGGTCTTATTTTCTACAAATGAAACTGCCTGATAGATGCCCTCGCCTGCGGCAAAATTATTGCCGACTCCCCACAGCCCGACGCAGGGATCGTTCAAGTCGCGCAGCACATATTGCGGTGACTTGATCTTGCACCAATCATTGAAATAGGAATATGGCGGCCCATCGTTACACATGAGATCAGATTCCGTTCCCTTGCGGCCCAGACTGAAATCTCCATTGTGAATGAGTGCGGTATCGCAGCAATTTTGTGCCAAGGCTGCGACGGGTTCGATGCAGAGATTGTCCAAGGAAACCCATGTTGCAAGCGTGGAGTCGTTGGTGGGTATCGAATTGCGAACGCTCAAGATCAGGTAATTGTAGCTCGCAGGGGCCGTCCAGTAAAACGTGCCTTGATGCCAGTCAAAAATAGCAAGTGCATAATCTTGGATCAGGGCACCACTATGTATGCTCGTGGGTTGCTGGGTGTCGCCAGCAAATCGTAAATAGAATTGTGCTGGCCATACTGCGCCATAGTGCGTGGCATAGGCATCAAAGCAGATTTTGTACCGCTGCCCTTGCACAATATTCACTTGCTGGTAGATTCCTTCACCTGAGTTGAAGTTTTGGCCGACACCCCAAAAGGACATGTAATAACCGTGATTTCCCCCAGCATAAGCCACCTGTGGCGTACCTATGCCGCACCAACTCGTCTCGTAGGAGGCAGGAAATTGCGCATTGCAACCTGTAAATGAGCCGTTTCCTGCCAGGTTTCCAGATGAGAAGCTACCATTGGTCACGACGGTCGAGTCACAGCAACTCACAGGCAACGGAGTGGTGTGCAGGAAGATATTGCCACTCACAAGCAACCCCCCGATCTGATCCCAATGGTAGGTGTGTACGCGCAGTTTCCAAGTGCCAGCGACGGGGTTGTTGAAAGTGCACGCGATCGGATAGGAGAGTTGGTAGGTATCGATCGGGGTCCACGGCAGTGCATACACAACTTGGTTGGGATCAATGAGCTCCAGATGAGCCAAGCTGTCGTCAAACGCAATATTGAAATCGCCCCGCAGCACAAGTGTGCCTGCTGTGACTGAAACGGCACGCTCATAGACATAATCACCAGCAGGAACTCCAGCAATGGTGCCATTGCGATTGATCCACTTCGCATTTGACCCCGGGACAGGGGCCGGCTGCCACGCACCTTGGTAGTAGGGAACCACACGTGTGTTGGTATCGCCCGACATGGCGCTTACCAACTTCCAATTGGGATCGATTGCACTGTCGGGAAGGGATTGACTATTGTTGTCGATGCCAGTGCTCACATTGATGGGCATGATCGCTTGCGCCCACCCTCGTATCATCGACGACGACAATAAGCATAGCAAGAGTAATCCTATTCTCATATTGATTTTCATATCCAATACCATTCAATGTCCTAGCCTACTCTATCCACGCAAGCTTTTCGGCGACCGCTTGGTCATTGCTAGTTGCAGTGACAGATCAAACATCACCCATCCCTCGACCAATTTCAAGTACATTTTTCCGCACATATTCCATTTTGCCTCCATGGTGTCAAGTGGGATTTGTTTCCCTGCAATAGGGCTATCCCCACTTGATTATTGGAAATCCTGTCCCAAAAACAAGGGAGTGAGCTACAATAACCACACAAGACTGCTCATTTTGAGGGCATCGGTGTTGGCGATGTATCTACACTACTCCATGAACTTGCGATGATTCTCTTGCATTGACCAAAGTGAAGGCTAGTTGCATCATGCCGCAATACAATTTGTTCCATAAATTACCCTTGGAAGGCATAGCCATTTTCCCCACCTCAAAACAATCCTAGAATGAATCAAGCGAAGTTCAAGCACAATCCGAAACTCGATATGAGCCACCATGAAGATTAAGGGACTGTAAAATAGTGGTTTAAGGCATATTTTGCACAAAAACAAAAAAAATATCCCTCTCATGCTGGAGTTCACCTATCGACAAAACTTATAGTGTTGTAAAGGGGAGCTAGCCCCCCGCTCTTTGAGGAGTCTTAGGCCTTTGATCAATTGAGAGACTCCTTCGGATCTGGATAATTACAATCTCTTTTCACGTCTTAATTTTAAGTATCATGGATAATTCATTTGGTATCGGCTACCCGAAAGGGCAGGTCGGATTGGCAATCTTTGCCCTGAAATTTTCCTTGCTTTTGCTTGCAATGGTCTTTTTCTGTGAGCGACTCCAGGCCCAGTGCGATGGGTTCTGGCGTGGCCTAAATGAATTCACAGTAACTTCAAGTAGCCACATTGCCGATTTTGATCGAAAAACGGTGTTGATTGATCTTGAAATTTCAGGCACGAAGAATGCGAGCGAGATTGCCTTGGCTTTGGAGTCTGATATTGCCTTTCCTGCAATTGACAGTATGCAGCTAGAATGGGTGGCGCCATCTGCAACTGGGTTACTTACAGCGCAACTCAGTTGGTCGCAAGACGACAATGGCCATCGTCTCGACCTCGATTTGCTGCTCGATGCTTGCAAACCTGTAGTTGCCAATGCCTTTGGATTTCGCATCAAGGTCTTCTGCGCAATGCCTGTTGTGGATGGATTGCGCCTCTCCGCGCTATTTGGGGGTATCGTGCAAGTCGATGTGATTCAGGCTAAAATGAATGGGCTTGATACGCAATGTATCTCCGAGCTTGAAACGCAACGGATTTACATGCTCGATGGCAGTCTCATAAGGGAGGTCGATCGCGCGCTGCAATCGGCGCCTGCCACTAAGGGCTTCAGTCCGGGCATCTACCTGCTGCAGCGCCTGCGTGGAGGTGTCGTAATCGGGTGCGAAAAGGTTTTGGTTTGGTGATTAAGCCTGATTTTTGAGGATTAGAAAGTGCGGCTCCTGGAAACGGGGGCCGCACTATTTGTCTTGCTCCAAGGCATTGAGCTGTGCAAGGAGCCAACTTTTATTGAGTAAGGGCTGTCCATCGTAACTTTCAATTTTGGCGCGACACTTTTGGATTTTCTTATTCATGGCTACTGATCCTGGTTTTGCGTAGCAAGCCGCAGCGAGCATGCGCACACAGGCCACGAAATTTTGGTGGTTGCGCAGTGCTGGATATGCGCTGAGATTTCGCTTGAGAAATATCTCGTAAGAATGTCCATAATCAGAAAGGAGCGGATATCGGTGTCGGTCTTCGTAGTCAAAGACCAATTGCTTGCTGCGCGCCACGGCAATCTCGATGGTGCTATGGCTCACGCTCATGCACTCGAAATAGTATTTGTAAGCCTTGCGTTTCTCTCCAAAGAACTCCTCAAATATTGCCTTGAGCAGCCAAGCTGTCGATGGATGAATTTTACCTGCTCGCTGATAGTGGTCTGCAAGGGCAAGGGCTTGGATTGCATTCTCTCGATCCTTTTCATAGCCGAGCAAGAAGAGATAGTTTTGCAAGTGTGCACCGAGGTTCCAATTTGCCTGCCCTAGGGTTTCTGAGCCGAGGATTTGCTGATAAACACTGAGCAACTCTCCCTGCATAGAGGCATCACCTGCATTGCGCGCGCGCGAGGCATGGCTGATGAGAAGGCTAGAAATTTCTGCAAGCAGGTCTTGTGAAACTTTCCCCAAAAGTGTCTCAAAAAGCGCTTTCAATTGACCCCACTTTTCAGTGTCGTGATGGGCTTGAAGATCAATGAATGTGCGATAGTATTGGAAAATCGGCTCCTCCATTTCCGAATCCAAGCTGCCCAGACGGGATTGAAACAAGCCCGACGGATCAAGCGCCATCTTCTGCTGGTTGGCGATTGAGGCCTCGATCCTCAATTGGTCGATTTCGTACTGACGGCGCAGGGCTATCTGCATTTCCCTGAGTTCCGGGCGCAGTTCATGCGGATGCAAGCGCATATTGTGTGCAAGCTCAATTTTTTTCCAGGTTGCCAGATTGCGGTACTTGTCCTCAAAGAAATAATTGCTTGCAAAAAGGGCCTCCAACTGCCGCTTCTCATAATCATACTCCGTGTTGAGGCTGTGCATCTCCAGCTTTTGCATCAATCTCAACTTGCCTTGGACTTGCGTCGCGGGGTCACTTGAACCCGAGGGGTCGTTGGCGCCGACCTGCCAAAACTCTTTGATGCGGGTGATGAGCCGCGAGATGGGCTTGTTG
>JANORP010000452.1:0-2017 GCA_031415375.1 Bacteroidota bacterium
CCGCTTGCGCCTCGCGTCCCGTGGCGAGTGTCCAGAGCGGCGCGCGCACCGCTTCCGCCGCTGCGCGCCGCTCGCGCGCCTCGCGCAATGCGGGCGTCATTTCCTCGCCGCCATCGGCGAGGCGCGAGCGGTTGCTTTCCACGCACGCCGCGATCTTCATTCCCGCTTCCACGCGCTTGCCAAAGCGGCGCGCCATTCTGCTTTCCGCTTCCGCCGCTTTGCTCGCGCGGCGGGCCGCTTTGCTCATATCGGCGAGCGTGCGCTCCCCGTGGATGACTTGCGCGCCCCATGCGCGCAAGCGCACCAGATCGCGCGCGTGTTCGTGGCGCGCGCTGCGCGTGGTTTTTGGCAACCAATAGGCGCGCAGCGCGGCGCGCGCCTCGCGCCGTTTGGCGAACACGACCGCAAGCGCGCTCTGTTCCGCTTCCGCGTCGTTCCCGGCGAGAAATTCCGCCGCGTGCGGTTGCTGCGCGTTCGGTTCGCACTCTTCACCTTTCCACGCATCGCGAGCGCGTGCGGTGGTCCGATCGCGCGCGAGCATCGCGCGCGCAGTATCGCCGAACGTCGGCTCCTTTAGCGCGCGGTGAATCTCGCGCGCCGCTGCGCGGTTCGCGTCTTTCCACGTTCCACCGGCGAGGAATGCGGCGCGCGCGGCCAGCGCCATTTCCTCGCGCGCTTGGCGCTCTACGGGAATTCCCGTTCCCTCGCGCGCATCCAGTGAAAACGCGCCGCTGGTCAGGGAAAGCGCGAGCGTCCCGCTGGCGGGAGCGAATTCGCGCGCCACCTTGCGCCCGATACGCTCGCCGCTGGCGGTTGCGCGCAACGCGATGCTGCCGAGGAATTGCAAGCGCGCGCGTTGTCCCGCGACGTTCGCCGCTGCGCGGTTCGCGGCCCGCTCCCGCGCGCGATCGTTTGCGCGCTCGCGCCGCGTATGCAACGGCACGCGCGGCAGCCAAAAGGCGCGCGCCTCATTGGTCAGCTTGCGCACGACCAGCAACGCGAGCATGCGGCCCGTTGCAATACGGAAGCGGCGAGCGCAAGCGCGCGCCCTTTGCAGATCGCGGGCGGCGAGCGTGACCATGCGCCCCTTGCGCCTCGCCAGTTCGCACGCGGCCAGCGCGCGCCGTTCGCTGGCCGTGAGTTGCGCGGCGCGCGCCTCTCGCGCTTTGGCGCTGATCTTCACTCGCGGCGCGCGCGCGCTTTGCTGGCCGTAGGCGGCGAGCGCGGCGCGTTGCGTTTCCGCGTCCGCCTCCGCTGCGCGGGCCGCTTTCCACGCGGCGAGCGTGTCGGCGAGCGCACGCTGCGCGCTCGCGAGCGGGACAAGGCGCACGAGCATCGCGCGCACGCTTTCCACTTGCGGCGCGCGGCGCGTTCGGCGCGTGGCGCTTAGTTCGCGTCCCTCTTTCCATTCCGTCCCGCGCTGCGCGCGCACGCGCAGCGCGAGCGTCCCGGCGGTGGTCAGCATCGCGCAGCTTTCGGCGAGCGGGAGCGGCGATCGTCCCGCGTGACGCAACGCGCGCCGCTGCGCGATGCGGAAGCGCGCGAGTGCGGCGCGTTGCGCGGCCCGCGTGCGAATGGCCGTGCGCCATTCCTCCCGCGTGGCGCAACTGTGGAGCGGGAGCGCGGCGAGCGCGTGCGCCTCTGCGCGGGACACTGCGCGCGCCTCTGCGCGGGCAATCAATGCTTCCGCGTGCGGCGAGCATCGCGCCGCGAGTGCCGCGCATTCCGCGCGGGACACGGCGCGCCCCTTGGCAGGGGCGGGAGCGGGAGCGGTTTGAACGGTTGCGGTTGCTTTGCCAAGGGAACGCTTGGCGCGTGCGGGGATGGTCCCGCGTGCGGTTGTTTTTTGCGTGGTTTTCACTGCCCAAATCCTATCAAAACACGCTCAAAAACGAAGCCTATTCTTGCGTTGTAAACGCAACGAGCCGTTATACTTACATAAGTATAAGTAAGTAACGAACGGGAGGCGCAACGCCCCCCCCTGATCGGGGTGCCTTTCACTCTCAAATTGAGAGCG
>JANORP010000453.1:0-3754 GCA_031415375.1 Bacteroidota bacterium
CGCCTTGCTGCGGGACAGGCAGAGGCCTTGGGATCGGGATCGACTCATTCTTCTCCCCCCAGATTGTTACACACTCAAATGGTTTTGATCCAGAACTGAGGTTATCAATGTGTGCATAGAGGAGGCTGGAAGCTTCCGCCTCTTGTCCCCACATCATCCTTTTTCCTTACCTTGCAGACCTAGGGTGCTTGAAAAAATGAACAGTGGTACGCGTATCTTGGAATGGTTGAAAAGGGCTTGGGTTGACACCGAACCGAGTCGCTGGGTGCGTGTGTTGCGACGGTTGCTGGGCCGTGTGATCAACAATGAACGGCTACGTCGTGGTTTTTTGCAGGCGATTCCTTTTTGGACGGCCTCGGTGCTCACGGGATTGATCGCGGTAGGTTATGCCCAATTGTTTGGCTTGGCCGAGCGTGCTTCCCATCGCTTGTATGATGTCGCACCTTGGGGGGTATTTGTCGTGATGCCCATCACCTTTATTGTAGCTTGGTGGATCGTGCGGCGATTTGGGCCTGCTGCTCGGGGCAGCGGTATTCCGCAGGTGATCGCGGCGATCGAACTGAGCAACAAACATGATCATCAATTCATTCCCAAGCTACTCAGCATCAGGATCATATTGGTCAAGATCGCATCGAGCATCGTGATGGTGCTGGGTGGTGCGGCCATCGGGCGCGAGGGGCCGACGATCCAAATCGCGGCTTCTGTCTTTCGCAAGGTCAATGACATGTTGCCGGCTTGGTGGCCCAAGGTCTCGCTGCGCACGATGATCGTCACGGGTGCTGCTGCTGGACTCGCGGCGGCTTTTAACACACCCCTCGGCGGGATCGTGTTTGTGGTGGAGGAATTGACCAAGACACACTTCAGCAAATTTCGCACGGCCATCTTCACGGCGGTCATCATTGCGGGCCTCACGGCCGAGGGCATTTCAGGCCCCTATTTGTATTTGGGCTTCCCCAAGGTTGAAGATTATTCGTTGAGCGTCTTTTGGGGCATCTTGCTCGTGGCTGTCATGGCAGGATTCATGGGCGCAGGCATGTCCAAGTTCATTTTGCAAATATTGGCGTGGAAGACGCGTTTGAAAACCGTTTTTCACAACATCCTTTATCTCCTCGTTTGTTCGACGGCCCTTGCTTCCATGACCTATTTTGTCACGGCCCACACGATGGGCTCGGGCAAGGAATTGATCATGGAAGTGCTCTTTAGCACCGAGAAACATACCGAGTGGTATATCCCGATCGTGCGCATCTTGGGGCCGATGAGCTCGTTTACCTCGGGCGCAGCCGGCGGCATCTTTGCGCCGAGCTTGAGCGCGGGTGCGAGCATCGGCGCGACGGTCTCGGGCTGGTTTCAGCTCTCAGACTCCAATACCAATTTGATGATCCTAGCGGGTATGGTGGCATTTCTCACTGGCGTGACCCGCAGCCCATTTACCTCGGCCATTTTGGTCTTGGAAATGACCGACCGTCATAGCCTCATCTTCCACCTGATGGCTGCTGGCATGGTCGCCAATATTTTCGCGTACCTTGTAGATCGGAAGTCGTTTTATGAGCACTTGAAGGATCGTTTTTTGGATGATTTTCGGGTGATCAGGGACGCTGAACCCAAAATATAGAGCTGCACGGAGATGGACATCTTGCAATTCGACATCAAATTTGAACGATATCCTACTGAGCCAGAAGGGAAATTGCACCTTGGGATCGAAGCCTGGATCAATGGGCAGGAAGTGGCCCCGTGGTGGCATTTGCCCTTGGATTTTGATGCGCTCAAGGAATCTGCGGTCGTGTATGGCGCATATTTTTTCTGGACTTGCAGCTGTGGCCATCCTGAATGTGCTGGCCTGCGGGAGGGCATCCAAGTGGTACATTCCAAGGATCTGATTTCATGGATCAGCCCTCCGGCACCGATTGCTGACTTTGGCGATTTGCATTTCGACAGGGTTGCTTACAAGCAGGCGATCGATCGTGCGCTTGCGCAGCGTGATTACCAAGCAGACTTGCACCATGCCAATGGGCAAGTCTTTGAGTTTGTGGCGCACCGAGCCGAGGACCGAGGTTGGTATGAGGGTGAAAGCGTTGTGGTGCCGCCACGGTTTTTGACGAAGGTGAGGCCCAAGAAAAAGGGGCACAAGTAAACGATTTGGTGATCTGAGGGTCTTCCCAAGGTTGACAAAGGCAGCATCGTGCCATTGAAAGCTGTCCAATTTTCAATATTTACTGAAACATTCATATCATCTGTTCGTAATAATGGTAGATTTGATTCTTTCCTTGTTTTCAATTTTTGCGTCCTATGATCATCATCTTTTTCCTCCTCTTCATGTTTGCCATTGGTGTCACGCAAGTCGTCTGGGCTGCCATCCAAGCGATTGTAACTCGACAAGAGACGGTGCGCAAGCATTTCGGCCTCTACGGACTTGGTGTCATCCTTTATTTCTTCATCTGGTTTGCGATGTTTCAGCTGGGCAATTACACCGAGGGTGATCCGCTTTTTTTGATGCATTTCTTTGGAGGAGCAGCCCTGCTGTGCGCCTATCATGTCTGGATCGTCGCGATGTCGGTGCAGTTGAAGCGTGCAGCTGAGCCGACGGCAGATTGGATCTGAGATGGCGCCCCTGAGATGCGCTCAGGTAAATCACTCCAAATGATACCGCTTCAAGCTCCAAGTCGTGCCGTCCCAAAATGACCTCCGCACCACACCCACGCCCTTTGCAAATAGAATCTCGCGTGTGGGGTTGCCATTTATGTTCTGAAGATGTGTGACCTGTATAAGATCTTGATAGACCACCCGATTGATTGACATCGTTGCAAATCGACCCGTGATCTTGGTCATTCCCTCATCGACACTGTCTATACCCGCAAATTCAAATAAGTGCGTAGCAAAAAGGTTCTGACGGTGATCTGATTCCGCCATCAGGAGCGCAAAATGATCTGGCCCACTATTGTAAATACTAATCAGCAGCGTCTCATTTCTTACAACATAGCCATAGCGGAATTCCTCATATTCATAGTGATTTAGGCCCGATTCCTCACGAACCGTATCTTGAACAGAAGCAACTACATACACGCTATCTTCGTTGGCAGGGAAACTATCTTCGCTATAAATCCAATAGCTACCCTTTTGGAAGTAACAGTAAGCAAGGAAGTCTGGCGAAACGGTGTAGAGCGGCACGAGCTTCTCTTTGCCGCAGCCCAAAGCGGCTATGAGCAAATACAGCGCGAATGTGGACAAGAGTAATGATTTGAGATGCTTCATGGTCGATTGTTCCTATTTTAGGTTGGTGGATTTCAGATTGTAGAAGTGTTATGAATTCATTGTAGGGTATTTTTTTTTGAATCTTGATACCAATCTAGACACAAAAGTGAATACTCCAAATTGATCTTTCGATTTCGTCACTTTTTTTGATGAACCTAGACGATTCGAGATCCGGCCACACATTCCACTCAGCCCTTGCGCCGCAGCAGCCTCACTCCAAATCGTACGCCTTTTGGCTCCACGTCCTGCCATTCCCAAATAACCTCCGCACCACGCGCAAACCCGTTGCAAAAAGAACACCACGCCTAGAATGGCCATAAGTTGATTGAAAATGCGTGGCCTGAATCAGGTCATGAGAAACTAGACGGTGAATCAACATCGTTGGGTGTACGCTCCCGCACAGAGAGCGGGAGCAGGCGCAGGAATTACGTTGTTCGTCGGGCCTCCCAGAGAGCATAGTCCCTGTGACGGTCAATGAACCTCGCGATCCCACGATCATCGCGGT
>JANORP010000454.1:0-8224 GCA_031415375.1 Bacteroidota bacterium
TGGCTGTCGTAGGCTTGATTTTGATGCGCATATAATCTGCCTGCGTGCCAAGGGTCGTCATATTGAGCCGCAGACTTGTGATCTGCCCAGCAGTGAGCCCCTGACCTGCCATTTCTGTTGCTGTCCAAAGAAATTGCGTTCGCCCCAAACGATTGGCCGTGCCAAAAGGCAAATTCTGTGAAGCAGGTGCGGTGCCTAAGACACCATAGGTATTTTCTGAGACCACTCCAGTGTAGGTGACGTTGTGCTGGATATAATCAAAATAGGAATAGGTCGCCGCATTGGTGAGATCAAAACTATTTCCAGAGAAATTGGAAATTTGGTGACTCGGTGCGGTGCGCTTGGAGGAATCGACGCGATTCGAATCGGTAATGATCGTGTTGCAACTATAGTCCCATTCAAAACATCCAAGCCCATTGGCATTTCCAATCTGGGCGTTGTGGCAGCGCATCGAATACTGCATGATGACCTTGCGCCATTCATTGGTATCGGATGGAAATTGCCAAACGCCAGCACGCGTGGTACTGTCATAGGTCAAGGTCTGGACAACAACCGTGTCCTGCGCAAGCAGACCTACAATGGGAAACACGAAAAGCAGCAAACATCCAATAAATTTTTTCATACTTCATCAAACGGCTAAAACCAATGCTAAAACGATTTAAATTACAGCATTCTATGATTCAAAGACAAATATTCAACCTCGGAGAACACATATTTTTCGGCAACGCGACATTTGAGTAGTTTTGCAACACATGGAAATCTCATTCTTCAAGTACCACGGCACTGGCAACGATTTCGTTCTGATGGACAATCGCCAAAGACGGCTCACAGGTGACGAAAACGCTTTCTTCGCTGCGATTTGTCATCGACGGTTTGGCATTGGTGCCGATGGAGTCATCTTGCTCAATGACCATCCTGAATATGACTTCGAGATGGATTACTTCAATTCAGACGGCAACCGCAGCTCGATGTGCGGCAACGGAGGTCGCTGCATCGTGCAATTGGCGCACGACCTTGGGATCATAAATTCCGAAACTGATTTCCTTGCAGCAGACGGGCCACACTCCGCATTGGTGACGCCGCAGGGCGTGAAACTCAAAATGGGAGTACCACATGGTTTCCAAGCACTTGAAGGCAATGACTACTGGGTCCATACTGGCTCCCCGCATTTCGTGCGTTTCATCGATACCGAGTTGGACCAGTATGAAGTCGTGCGAATCGGCCGTGAAATCCGCAGCGCATCGCCATGGGGACAAGTCGGCACAAATGTAAATTTTGTGAAGATTTCCGATCCCGCCCATGTGTCCGTGCGCACTTATGAACGCGGTGTCGAAGACGAAACCTGGAGTTGTGGCACAGGAGTGACGGCCGTTGCCGAGGTTCTCAAACACATCAATCCCAATGGTCCATTGCTCATCCATCTCAAAACTCCAGGTGGTGAGCTTCAAGTGCATCTCGTCAATGAGCAGGCACCATGGCTAGAAGGCCCCGCAAAACTTGTTTTTCAAGGAACAATCCAATCATTTTCATAATGTCTGAAAACAACAACCAACCTTCTATGCGCCTGCTTCATGTGCCGATCGGTGGCCTTTCCACGGGTACCGCCATTCTAGTTGCATGTGCGCTTGGCCTTTTCGTCTTGCAAACCATGAGCTTGCTCGACGGGATCAACCCTGCCAAAAACATCGGACTCCAACTGATACCTGGCGCCGCTGGAATAGCACTGTTGATATTTGTGGTCATTCGCTCACGCAGAAAAGGCTACTTTTCAGTATTCCCAGGCCACGTCGAAGGCAAGCGCGTCAATGGTTTGGAGTACAACGTATCGCTTTCCTCGATTTCTGAAGTCGAAATCAAGGCCAATGCACTCGCGCTCAAAGGCGAAAACGGAAACCTACTGCTACTGCTAGGAAACTTAGGTAAGCAAAATGGCGGGCTTGTATGGCTTCTCAAAGCCTATGACGCTTGGGAGCCGATCATTTGGCAGTACTACCTGAGTGCCGAAAGCCCGAATTTTCAGAAAGCAACACGACATTTCCTCGACGACAATGGCAAGGCCAGTTTTGGGGACATCGGGTTTCTCGTACCAATGCAAGGTGACGCGTGGTACTTCCCCGAAAGCCCGATCATCGACCTCAGCAGCCTCGGTACCAGCCAACTACGCATGAATCAAAGAGCGGGTGGGCAATCTGCTACACCTATCCAATTGTACCCGCAACCAGATTGGCTCCCCTTGGAGCAATTGTGCAATGCCCTGACCAATGCTGGACTGGAAAAAGCGATCTTGGAAAATCATCTGACTGAATTGGCAGAAACTCATGGCGGAAACCTTGTCACCGCAGGATCATCCTCTGAGGGGTATCATGCCGAATGCCTTGGCTACAAAGTACATATTCAGCCAGCATAGCAACATAAGGGTATTGTGAAGAAGAATCCGAATGTCTTCGCACATACCAAACCTAGCCCATTGGCTTACTCAAATTATCCAAAGTCCAACGACTCACTATTCCACTCACTTCTTGGCCTGCAGTAAACCGCCTTGCCAAGTCGAAATATTTGATAATTTTGCCCCACTGCTGCCAACCATGAACGGAGAATTGGTAGAGCAACTTACTTGGATTGAAATTCTCGAAATCGACACAAGATGCACGAAAACGCCTTTGAAAATCTAAAAACGAAGACCGCAGAGAGCCTATTGGGCGGTGGAGAGAAGCGCATCGAGGACCAGCACAAAAAGGGCAAACTCACTGCTAGAGAACGCGTAGAGCTGCTGATGGACAAAGGCAGCTTCGAGGAAATTGGTCGCTTTGTCGAGCACCGATCACATGAGTTTGGCCTAGAAAACCAGCGCTTTCTTGGGGACGGTGTCGTGACAGGCTTTGGAAAAGTCCACGGGCGGATTGTCTATATCTTCAGCCAAGATTTCACCGTGTTTGGCGGATCGCTTTCAGAAGCTCACGCCGAGAAGATCGTTCGCATCATGGATCTTGCGATGAAAAACGGTGCTCCAGTGATCGGTCTCAACGATTCTGGAGGCGCGCGGATTCAAGAAGGCGTCGTGTCGCTGGGTGCATACGCAGATATCTTTTACCGAAACACACTCGCCTCTGGGCTAATCCCACAAATATCGGCCATCATGGGCCCTTGCGCCGGCGGTGCAGTTTATAGCCCTGCTATCACTGACTTTATCATGATGGTAGAGCAGACAAGCTATATGTTTGTGACCGGCCCCAATGTCGTAAAAACTGTTACCCATGAGGATGTCACCTCAGAGGAACTCGGGGGTGCACATACACATGCCTCCAAGAGCGGGGTCACACACTTCACATACGCACATGAAGTGGCATGCATAGAAGGCATCAAGCGCCTGCTGAGCTATATGCCGCAGAATTGCGAGGAAGAACCCGCAATGCTGCCTTGGGACGGCGACCTGGGGAAAAAGGTGCCCGCCCTTAATAGCATTATCCCTGAGACCGCCAATCAACCCTATGATATGAAGGAGGTCATCGAGCTGGTCTGCGACGAAGACAGCTTCATGGAGGTACATACCGATTATGCGGGCAACATCGTCGTTGGCTTTGCGCGTCTCGCAGGCCGTAGCATAGGGATCGTAGCGAATCAACCCTCTGTACTTGCCGGCGTTTTGGACATCAATGCCTCCAAGAAAGGCGCCCGCTTCGTGCGTTTTTGCGATGCCTTCAACATACCATTGCTTGTGTTTGAAGACGTTCCTGGCTTTTTACCAGGAACCGACCAGGAATGGAATGCCATCATTACCAACGGCGCCAAACTCCTATACGCCTTCTGCGAAGCAACTGTGCCGCGCATCACGGTCATCACACGCAAGGCCTACGGTGGCGCTTATGATGTGATGAACTCCAAGCACATCGGAGCCGACATGAACTACGCATGGCCGATGGCCGAAATCGCTGTCATGGGCGCAAAGGGGGCTGCTGAGATCATATTCCGCAAGGAAATCATGGAATCTGCCGACCCAGTGAAAGCACTGCAAGCCAAAGTCGCAGAATACGAGCGCATTTTTGCAACACCCTACCGTGCTGCAGGACGAGGTTACATCGACGAGGTGATCATGCCCGAAGATACCCGCGCCAAGCTGATACGCGCCTTTGAGATGGCCGAAAACAAGGCTGAAAAAATGCCCAAAAAGAAGCACGGCAACATTCCGCTCTGATAGGAACTTGTCGATACGGACAACCTATTGCCGAGCTGCTGTCTGAAAAATTCATCATTTCAAAGAGCAGTACCGATGTACAGGCAATGCATTCATTGTCCGTGAATCAGTCAATATGGAAGGTGCCTATGGCAATAGACAAAGCTTCGCTTCCTGTCTTCAGAGGAATGTCGCGACATCTCCGCTGACCGTACATGCCATATTGAAATACTTTGAGAACCCACTAACTACTATTATACCGATCTACTGATTTCATCTATCCGCGCAGTTTCCGTCCGACAAAAAAGGCCATCCGCCGCCGCATTCACCGGGGCCTCCTTGAAAACACTACAAAGATATGCTTTCCACCTTAAAAATGCAACATTTGCCTAATTATTTCTACATAAAAGTATTTTTTGTAGTATTTTTTGTTTATTCCCAGAGAAAACGTATATTTGCATCTTCACAATCTTTCCAAAATCGATCATTATGAATCCAATACTCAATAGAAACCTCTTCTTCGTCAAGGAGCATGTAAGTGCCTTCAAAGCCTCCAATAGCTATGATGTGCTTGACCCCGACACGAAGGAGATCATTTTGAACTGTAGAGAGGACAATATGCCCTTCTTTACCAAAATGCTACGATTCACTGATTATAAGCGCATGACGCCATTTGAAGTGACGGTGAAGACCCCGCAAGGCGCCACCGTCCTCACGGTGAAACGTGGCTGGACCTTCTTTAGGTCAGTGGTGGAGGTTTTGGATGAAACAGGTCAAGTAGTCGGCACTTTTCGCCAACGCATGTTATCGGTCGGTGGGAAATTTGACCTCATTGCGCCAGACGGCACATTGTTGTGCACCCTCAAAGGCAAATGGACGAGCTGGGATTTTTCCTTTGAGAAAGATGGCCAAAACTTCGCCCGCGTCAACAAAAAATGGGCTGGTCTTGGCAAGGAGCTTTTTACGAGTGCCGACAACTACATGCTGGGCATTGAAGAGTCTGTGGCCCCCAACCACCCAATGCGTATCATGATCATGGCTGCTGTCATGTGTATCGACATGGTTTTGAAGGAATAATGGATTGGCAACTCCCTCAGGAAGACGCAGTACTTGAAAAGGTATGGCGTACGATGTGGGGCCGCCACCTATTATTATTCGTTGGCTACCTGCTAGTATTTCTGGCCTTGTATTTCCGTATGCAGCATCGCATAGCGGACTCAGATATCTTTTTTTGGGAACAAAGAATCCTGAGTCGGCGCCTATTGCTTGTGATGGGCTTGCATTTGGCTGCCATTGTAGGATTCAATCGGCAGGTTTGGACCTACCATTGGAAGCAATTTTTCTTTGCGGCAGCCTCTCCCTACAATCTGGCCTTGGTGCGCATCTTGTTTTTTGCCACGATGCTCGTAGATTTTGTCTTCGTGGCACCGATCGACTGGCAACCACTTGCAGGCCTACCAGCAACAGCGCGACAGCCACTGCCATTTGTGGGATGGATGATTGAGGCAATTCCGATATCGCCTTCCCTGTATGCGACAGCGACAGTGCTCGCGATCGCATTCGGGATGCTTGCAGTATTGGGCATTTTTACGCGCCCGGCCATGATCGCAATGATCCCACTGGTTTTCTATCTCTATGGCGTGCCGCAGTTCTTTGGGAAAATGAGCCACTATCAGTTTTTTCTCTGGATCACGGTCATCTTAGCTTTCAGCCCATGTTTTGAGGTATGGTCGATCGAATCAATACTGAAAAGGGTGCGGGGCATGCGCACGGCACGACAAGCACATTTTCATTATGCGCTCGCCCTTAGATGGCTCATGCTCAGCATGGCCGGCATATATTTTTTCAGTGGCTTCCGCAAACTCTATGAGGCAGGGCTTTTTTGGAGCGTGAGCGACAATCCTGTGAACCTGTTACGCACCGAGTGGCTGGAACAATTTCGAGATGTACCCGTCCTGCGTGTGGATCATTGGCCGATATTGTGTAGCGTGGCAGCGAGTGGGGTCATCCTGTTTGAGTTGTCATACCCGTTTTTGTTGCTTGGTCGGCGAGGGAGGCTATTTCTGGCATTGGATGCTATCTTGTTTCACAATCTCAATGGCTATTTCCTTAAGATTGACTTCGTTTATCTCAAAACTGCACATCTCAGTTATCTAAATTGGGGAGTCATTCGGAATTGGGTTGCAAAGCGCAAGCGCTGGGCGTCGTGGTTGGGCATCATTGCCCTGACTATAATTGGAGGAAGATTTGTGGGCGTATTCTTCTTATTCCCGTATTTTGTTTTGGGCGCCCTGATCGATCTTGGATGGCATGCTGTCTCACCTATGAAACGTGGGCGATGGCTATTGAGATTCAGGAAGCTACTTCCCAACCCGACACCGAAAGTCATCGTCGTCCAGCGTCAGAAACGTTGGCTGAAATGGAGTTTTGTGACAGGTTCTAGTCTCGTGATTCTCAATACAACGTGCGGTGCCTTTGGAATTCACAGTTGGCCCTTTTCGGCCTATCCAACCTACTCATTTGTACGTGGATCGACGATGGAATATGGGTGGTTTCTACCAACGACAGCGTCTGGTGTGCAATTGGATCTTGATAAAGAGGCCCAGGCAATTCATTTCCGCAAGGAAAATATCCTGCCGATGGCCGAGCGTATTGTCGATGCATGGAAATATTCGCCAGAGAAAATCGAGTCAACTGTACTCAATTGCTGGCTACGGTGGCAGACTGAGCTACCCACACTAAAACAAGCGACGCATGTAAAAGTGGTTATCCGTTCGTACCCACTTGATCCTGATCGCTATGGAGAATTGGTAAAAGAGACACAGCTGGGCGATTTGGAGTTGCAGTCAGGAGCGTGGATATTTGTTCCTGTTCCCTCCAATCGTACGCCAAACAGTGCGCAATAATGAGAACTCCAACGGAAAATCCGGTTTTGATCTTTGATGGTGTCTGCGAACTGTGCAGCATGAGCGTAAATTTCATCCTTCGTTGGGAAAAAGGCAACGAGATCAAATTCACCGCGAATCAAAATGCGCCGGGTCGAGCGCTGCTCCTTCAATACGGGGAAAATCCCGACGCTGTCTCGACAATCTATTTCATTGAAAATGGGAAGATCTACAAACAAAGCGCAGCTGTGATGCGCATCGCAAGACGTCTGAGATTTCCGTGGTTCTTGGGTTATTGTTTCATCATCGTCCCCAGATTCATTCGAGACTTTTTTTACAAATTGATCGCACGCAACCGGTACCGTCTTTTTGGGCAAAAAGATACGTGCCGTATCCCAACATCTGAGGAAATGGCGCGTTTCCTGATTGAATAAGCGCATGACTCCGATTTATTTCACCTAATTTTGCAACACAATTGTAGGTGAATGGATTCTCGAAAATTTCAAAACATCGAAGCCTCAGACCTGGTCGCATTTGCGGCAATGCTGGGCGAAGACTACGTCTTGCTAGATGCCGAGAGCCTGGAAAGGTATTCTCATGACTATACTGAAGATCTGCATTTTGCGCCGGATGTTGTCCTGAAACCTGCCAATGCGGCCGAGATCTCCCTGGTCCTGAGGCATTGCAATGCGCGCCTGATTCCCGTCACGCCAGCTGGCGCACGTACAGGGTTGAGCGGCGGCATGCTGCCTGTATGTGGTGGCGTCGTGCTCGCGACCGATCGCCTCAACAAGATCTTACATATCGACGAACGCAATTTACAGGTCACGACCCAACCTGCCGTGATCACCCAGATATTGCAAGAGACCGTTGCCGAAAAGGGCCTTTTCTACCCAGTAGATCCGGCTAGTCGTGGCAGTTGCTATATTGGGGGCAACATCGCGGAGAATTCCGGGGGATTGCGTGCGGTGAAATATGGCATCGTCAAGGACTACGTGCTTGATTTGGAGGTGGTCTTACCGACTGGCGACATCATTCGCACGGGTGCTCGAACCCTCAAAAATTCTACTGGCTACAATCTCACGCAGTTGATGGTAGGCAGCGAAGGGACGCTGGGCATCATTACTGAAGCAACTTTGAAACTCATTCCCGCCCGTGGTCAATGCAT
>JANORP010000455.1:0-3959 GCA_031415375.1 Bacteroidota bacterium
GTGGATATTGGTTTTCGGAGTGGACTCAATACTGCTTCTAGCTCTTGGATGAGGATAGCCAGATCTGAATTTCCGACATGGTACAAATCACCAATATAGGCGAAAGGCTCTGCGACAGAGATCAACGGTACCTTTCGACCATTTTCTTTGAAAATGTGAATGCGAAATTCAAAATTTAGTTCAGCGATATTTTCCATATTCTGCTATTGAATTTTAGGGAATGCCGATTTAATTTCCAGTGAGGGGGTAAGATACATGTGAATCTCAATTGTGCCAATCCGTTTTCAGAAAATCGGCATCTATCCTAAACTTTACCCAATAGTCCATACCTGCAACCTTGAAAATTAAGGTGGAAATTCATCTTTGAGACTTGATTACAACATGTATGGAAAAAGCACCAATGAATTGGTTTTGATCTCCAACATGCTTCCCCGATTAATAGGTTTTCCTTCGCTAGCGACCACTAGCATAAGCAAGTCGTCGCCTAGGCGAACTATCCAAACCGAATCTTCTTCGATCGATTCTAAACGACCAATCAATGTGGTTTTTTGGTCATTGTAACGGATCGAAGCTTCGGTTGCCTCGGTCAATCGAATATCGACATTCCAAGTGAGGTCGATAGAAATATCCATCTCGACGTCAAGGACTTCACCCTCTACAACTTGCTTTTCTATGTCACCAATTCCAGTCCCAAGTTCGGACGAGAATTCGATGTTCCTACCTAATTGTTTTAGAATTTGGATACGCATAATTCAAAATTAATTATTTCAGGGGTACTCGAGTTATTTACAAAGTACTTACAAAGTCGGCAAGGGAAAGCGTAATGTGATTGGAGAAAACCGCTCCATGCGTCACCTGAATCTCGTAAGTCATATCGGACACCAAAAGATAGCTTTCATTTGGAAGTCGCAAAAGACGGCCGTCCAAGATAAATTTGACCAGAATTGAATGACTACCTCCATGCGCAGCCAAGGTCAAGTCACTACCGGGAGTGTTCGGATTGACCAAGGTAAACTCAAGGGGTTGTAGTAGCTGCTTCCCGCTAGAAGCCCGAATCAAAACATGGCCTGGTGCGATTTGGTCGTTGGGAGCGCGAAAATAGAGAGTTTTGGCGGCGTCTCCATCATTCAGATAGGTAACGAGAAGGTGAAGAATGTTGCCTTCGAGTTTGGGTGTGAGTTGAATTTTCATCTATGTAATCTTCATTACAAGTTACTAATAATTTCCGTGGAGTACATCCTCGATTTGTTTCTCAAGAAAAATGAATTCCTCGTATGACAAGCCAGTCCTCGTAGCTTCGTGTAGAATTCTCGTCTTAGCACCATACTCCCACATATTGACCAATTCATTGGTTTTCCCCCCAATAATGAGGTCTTCATACTTGGGTATATCATGGATGGATTGCAGAGCATGGTAGGATTCTTCGTAGAATACTCCTATCGAAGGATCTTCATCCAAGATTATGGTTAATTCGGTTTCATACGTTTCAAAATCGATGACTTTCCGCGATAGAAGTCCTCTTGCATTTTCCGCCTTCAGTATCTGTTTCGCTTCGGTTGTTCCAATTTCAAACTTGACCCCTAGAGATTTTAAATATCTTATCCAAGCATTCATCCGTTTTTCAGGCATCCTTGCAAAGGAATCAAAATTGGTGTCATCGTAATAGGAGAGCGACTTTGAGAGTTCGTTCTTTCTCTTCCCCACTGTCCTATGAATTGCAGCTTCATTTTCAGAATTATGGATATTTGGCTTGCTAGCCGACCCCTTCCCCCCCGCCACCTCCATCATCGATCCCTTCATCCCATACAGCATCAGCCCATTCATGCCCATCTGTAGGAAAAAAGCCAGCAAGCGCATGAAGGTCACGCCCTCGGGGTCGTCTGCGGCGGCCTTGAGGCCCTCGAAGGCCTCGTGGGAGAAGACCGCGACGCATACGCCGTCGGCCCCGACCTGCAAGCCTGCCACCACGCGGGCGACGCTCGTGCCTGTCATGCCTGCCATCTTCAGGGAGGCGGTTGCGCCACCCAAGACGCAAGATGCGATCAGGGCGCCGTGTACGACCACGCGCTCGGTCGTGAGCATGCCCTGCTCGGACTCCTCCACCATGCTTGCGACCTCGGCCCCCGCCATGAACACCGAAGAGCCGACCATGATCACCTGTGCGGGGATGGCCGCGCCCGCCGTGGCCACTGCGATGCCGACTGCCAGACCCGCCATGGCGACCATGCGCAGCCAGTCGGCCATGGTCCAAGGTTCGGTCGTGCGCAGGATGCGGTAGCTTGCCTCGTCTGGGCAGCGGTAGTACAGCGCGCCCTTGGGGAAGCGCAGCTTGGAGTTCAGCTCCTCAAAGAGTGCTGCTGGCACGGGCGCGTCCTCGGCTCCCTTTGCGCGGTTCTCCTTGTGCGCATCGACCGTGCTGAAATCCTCCAAGACCCACTCGCCCGCATCGGCATCGTGCCAGAGGAAGAGGTCGAGTGCCATGCCATCGCTCCAGTCATCTCCTTCGCTTTTCTCTCCGCCCTGCCTGAAATCCTTGGTCTCCTGCTCGGGGTAAAACGTCGCACTCACCTTTTGCGCAGTTGGGTGCGCATGCATCAGGCCCAGCGTCGCCGCGCCCGCCTTGCCCCTGTTCTCGATCTGCTTGCCTTGCAGGTCGATGTCGGCCTCATCGACGGGACGCGCCACCTTCTTGCCCGGCTCCGAGATGATGCGGCCCGCGACCTGCATCAATGCAAACGTGAGCTTGTAGTAGATGTGTAGCAAGGCCTGGCCCTGCTCCATGCCGAAGTCCTGCATCGCAGTGAGCCGCAGGGCTTCCTGCACGTTGCCCTCGTCGAACATCGCAAACACCGTCGCCACGAATTCAAAATGCAGCTTCACAATCTTGTCGCGCATGTGCTGGGTGAGCCATGTACCCAGCTCCACGATCCTAGCGCCCAGCTGATCATCGCCCAGTAAGCTCGGGTCTCCCTTCTCCAGAGCGCCTTGAGCCAAGATCATGCGGGCATGGAGTGCCACCCAAGCCCCATGGTAGCCGTCTGGCAGGAATTGCCGCAGCTGCTCGTCGTCCAGCAGTGCAGGCAGGCTGTCCGCCATGCCTTGCACGGTGGCCTTCATTTCCTCGTGCCCCTCATTTGTGTCGATCTCGATCCCCACTGCAAGGCTCTCGCGCTTGGCCCTGAGCCGCTCCCAGACCACATATTGCACCACAGCTTCGCGGTCACGCTCATAGTTGCGCCTGTCCTGTGCGGCGGGATCGTTGTAGGTGCCGGGCATCGTGCCGCCGCCGATTGCGGGCGGTGCCGCCTCCACGAAGAATCCCGCGTCGGTCGCCCAGCGGTCATATTGCACGTAGGGATCGCGGATGTGGTCGCCGTCGTGGTCCAGGAGGTAGAGCTTGAAGGCCTTGAATCGCTCCAAGTCTTCTCCCTCGGCTGGCCGCAGCGTCGCCGGCTCGTGGGCGGTGCGCTCGGCATACTTGGGCTTGAAGTTCACGACGTGTACCGCGTTGCCCATCCTGTCGAGGTATTGGCCGTCTTGCACGTAGCTCGTCCACTGCATGTGCTCCTTGTCGATCATGAGCCTGGCCTCGGCCTCGGTGAGCCGCATCATGGCCATGACCACATGCACGAGGGCGGCAGGCCCGTCGAGGCCCGGCGGCATCA
The DNA here is from genome assembly GCA_031415375.1 of Bacteroidota bacterium. Classification (GTDB taxonomy): domain Bacteria; phylum Bacteroidota; class Bacteroidia; order J057; family JADKCL01; genus JADKCL01. The sequence goes on from JANORP010000455.1 coordinate 3,666, forward strand.
CGACCTTGATCCCCTTGCCCTTGCCCTCGGCCGGGTGGTTGGGGTCGGCGAACCCACCGCGCTCGAAGACCACCGTCTCGGGGTCGTACTCGCCCTCCTCGGCATGGCGCGGCTCCTCGGCGGGATTTGCGGTGAGCGGTTCCGATGGCGGCTGCGCCGTGGGTGTCTGCTTGCTCTCAAAGCCAGAGGTCCAGCTCCCCTCGTGCTCGACCTGCCCGCCCTGCGGCGGCTGCTTTTGCGGTATCTTGTCCTTTTCCATGGGGGCAGACTATTTGTATCCAGATAAATTGAGGA
>JANORP010000456.1:0-7562 GCA_031415375.1 Bacteroidota bacterium
GTGCTGAGCTGCTATATGTCGATGGTTGGAATAGCAACAAGGTTTTTATTCACCCCAATAAATTCCCTTGGGTGAATATCAGTTTGAATATGAACAGCAGCGAGCTCCTCGACAAACAGCATCACAACATGACCGCCTTGGGTTTTGACTTTACCAATGGGATCGTGAAGCACTTACTCAAGGAATACAACGATGATTTCGACGAATTTGTCAAGTATTCTGGCCAGGAGAAATGGTATGGCAAGATGCTCGACGTCATCAAGATCACCTACCGCGAATACAAGTTTGAGAACTACACCGTCCTCGCGGGCGAAGACCTGCTCAAAATCGAAAACAAGTTGAAGGTGCCTGCCTACAAGATGCTGGAGCTCAACAGCAATGTGGATGACTTTTTTGATGTGAAGGCTGGGCAGGTGATCAAGGTGCCCAATGTCTATGGCAAGGAATTTATCATCATGGTCGATCCCGATAACCATCTGCCTGTGGTGCAGATTGTGAAGGACGACAAGGGCTTGTTTGAGAAATATGAATATTCAGAAATCAAAGTGAATCCGAGGTTCTCGACGCTCGAATTTTCTGAGGACAATGAAGGCTATGGCTTTTGAAGGGGCGTGACACGCAGGTCTGCGTCTTGCGGCCTTGGCACTATCGCATCTAGGCAAAAAATCAATGGAAATGGGGCCTTGGCTCTTTCCCATTGATTTTTTGTCGTGAGGCAGACGCGGAGATATGAAAAAAATGCCTAAATTATCATGCAGATTCAGATGATGCGTTGATATACCATTCTACACCATCAAAATTGTTGATATAGACTATGCGATTTTCTGTAAGACACTTGGCATTCCTACTTCTTTTTTCGGTTGCGGGCTTTTGGGGTGATGCCCAAATGACGACATCGGCCGATCCCTACCAAATGCTGCAAACGATGGCACGTACCCTAGACGGTATGGTGACGACCTCAGGGAGGGTCAAGCGCACCGAGCGGATCAATGGCTCCTTGGAGCGCGGTGACTTGCGGTTCAAGGTGAATACCAAGCCTTTCAAGACCTATATCTACAACTTGGACCCGCATGAGGGCACTGAACTGCTATTTGTGGAAGGTTGGAATGATAACAAAGCCTACATTCACCCCAACCAATTCCCTTGGGTGAGCATCAGCATGGATTCCTACGGCTCGACCATGCTCAAAGACCAGCATCACCATTTGACCTCCACAGGATTTGGAGTCATCCGCCGGGTCACGCGCTGGATCACGGGCAGACCTGCAGATGAGACCAAAAAGCGGATTGTCTATGCTGGGCAAGAGAAGTGGTATGGCAAAATGGTCGATGTCATCAAGATCACCAACACCGATTATCAGATCGTCAAATACACCGTGCTTGCGGGTGAAGATCTCCTGAAAATCGATGTGAAATTGGCTGTGCCGAGCTATAAATTGCTGGAACTCAATCCCGAAGTCGAGGACTATTTCGATGTGAAGGCCGGGCAGGTCATCAAGGTACCTACGCACTACTGCAAAGAAATCATGCTCATGATCGATCCCGATACGCATCTCCCCGTCGTGCAGGCATTTTTTGACGACAAGGGCCTCTTTGAAAAATATGAATATTCTGAAATCAAAGTAAATCCAAGGTTCTCGACCCTCGATTTTTCAGAGGACAATGAGGCCTATGATTTTTGAGGAGTGTTCGTGATGCTATCGTGTTTCCTACCACCTGTGTATTTGCGCATGGATGGTAGGAAACACGCTTATTTTATACGGTTAGGGTTGCATTCAAGCGCTACGGATTAGGAATTCCAAGCAGGCAAAACTCCAAAAGACGGCGTGAAAAAATACCTGTTCCTCACGCTCACTTGGGGTTTATTCCCTTATTCCCCAAAAAGCTTACGCAAATACTTGTTCAAGAAGACCCCCGTAGGGTCCAGCTCCTTGCGTACGCGTTGGAAATCTTCCCAGTTGGGATAGAGTTTGGCGAGCGAATCCGCAGTCTGCGTATGCATTTTACCCCAATGAGGGCGCCCTCCGTATTTCTTCAGTACGCCCTCCAAGGCGGCAAAGTAGGCCTCGTGCGGCATGCCTTTGTACATATGCGCGGCGATGTAGGCGCTCGCCCGGCCGTTGGCGGGGCTGAGCCAGATGTCATCTGCGGCTACCCAGCGGCATTCCAGGGGAAAATGCACACGGAAATTTTGGTCCTCGATGAGTTTCGCAATCTCGCGCAGCGCCGGCTCAAAATTCTCAGCGGGCAGGTTGTATTCCATTTCCTGGAAGCGCACGAGGCGCGGAGTCGCATAGACGAGGTGGCTCCAATTGGTATTGGTGCCGCCCGAGACACCCATTGCGCTGATCTTGGCGGCTGTTTTGGCGAGGAATGGGAGGTAGCGTGCCTTCTTGCTCAAGATCCAAAATACGCCGTTTTCCAGCAAGATGTCATTGATCCACTTGCCGATGCCGTTCTTTTTGGGCGGTGCCTCGGTGGTATTGCTCTCCTTTGTTTGCACGGTCTGTGTGAAGGGAAACCAGTAGAATTCAAAGTTGCGGTTGCGGGCCTTGTAGTCTTCCAGCTGTGCCAGGACATCGTCGAGCTTCGCCTTTTTTGCGATGTATTGGAGTTTGTAGGCGGGCACAAGTTGCACTTCATATTGGGTGATCACCCCCAGTGCACCAAGGGAAATTTGGGCTGCCTTGAAGTATTGGCTGTTTTCAGTGGACGAGATGCGCAGGATGTCGCCCGCAGCTGTGACCAATGTGAGTGCGAGCACGCAAGTGCTCAGCGTGCCAAAGGCCACGCCCGTGCCATGTGTGCCGGTGCTAAATGCGCCTGCAACCGATTGCACATCGATATCGCCTTGGTTCATCAAGCCGAGGCCCTGGGCATTGAGCAGCGGACCGAGGTCGTGCAGTCGTGTGCCCGCCCAGATGACTGCTGTATTGCGTGCTTTATCAACAGAGATGAGACCGCTCATCTTGTCGAGCGATACCAGTACATCCTCGGTCTCGATCAGTTTGGTAAAGGAATGCGATGCACCGACGGTGCGCACGTTTTTCCCTGCCGCAAGAGCAGCCTTCAAGATAGCAGCCACATCTGCCTCCGACGTTGGAAACTGAATTTCACTGGGTGCAAAGCGCACAGACCCCGACCAATTAGACCATTTATTTCCCATGGGCGGAATTTATGAATTTTTGGGGATAGCGGAAATGATTTCCAGCGACGAGCGCCGATTGCGCTGCGCGGCATACGATCACTTGTCCGTTCCCATTGGGTTGCCGCTAGCCTAGGCCCGGCGGGGTGCCGGCACTGCAACATGCAGATTCTAGCCGTTCGTCGGGCCTTCCCTTTGGTTGTGGGGAGGTCCAACGAACGGGTTTTCCCAACGAACGGGTTCCGCCCTCTATTAACCAGCGGTACCAAATGCAAAATTGCAGTTGTCATTTTTTTTGCGATCTTCATTCAATGGACACACAGGTTTTCCGTTTGCTAGGATTGCCCTTATTCCTCGCAACTTGAGCTTACAAGAAATACAACGATTGCCCTAATGGTGTTGCTGTGCTGGAGGAATATTCCCTCGACGCACCCTCAAAGTACACATATTTTTGACCAACACGAGTGATGGCCTCGTCGAAATCTGGCAAGACGGCGTCTCGGTCCTGCGCGCCAATGGCAAGACCCTTCCTACCTATCATTCGATTCAAAGCTCATTGGAAGTCGGCATCTCGGCCACGAGCGAAGCGACCAAGGTGCTACTAGACAATTTGCGCATCTCAGACATTGCATTTTGAGGGGGAACAAGTTGTGTATTTCGCTCGCAGGCTTGTTGTTGGCGAGGGAATCCGTATTTTCATGGTTGAATTCCACATTAGAAATATGGCCAAAACCCCTGAAGAGCAGTACAAAGACATGCTGGCAAGCATGCAAAAGACGACCGGCAAAAGCATGGCTGAGTGGCAGGTGATCGTCGATGCCACGGGCTTAAAAAAGCATGGTGAGATCGTGAAATTCCTCAAGGAAATGCATGGTATCACCCATGGCTACGCCAATATGATCACACACGATACTCAAAAGTCGCATGCTGTCGCCCTCGTGGAGGCCGATGTCGATTTGGAGGCGGAGTGGTTTGCGGGCGACAAGGCAGCGATGAAGCCCCTCTACGACAAGGTGATGGAGATCATTTTGGCACTAGGCAATGACATCGAGCAGGCGCCCAAAAAAGCATATATGAGCCTGCGCCGCACCCGGCAATTTGCTTGTGTGGGACCGTTTACCAAGGCGCGCATGGATCTGCAAATCCATCTCAAGGGCCACGCCGATACCGACCGACTCAAGTCGGTCAAGGCTGGCATGACGAGCCATGTCATGAAGATCAGTCGCCTCGAGGAGATTGATGCTGAGGTGATTGATTGGCTCCAAGCGGCCTATGCGGGCTAGTTGCTGAATTCAGCAACAACGGAAAGCCGATCTATCTCGAAAATCGAGACAGATCGGCTTTTCAATTTTGGCCCAAGGATGCTTATTGTAGCATCATTTTTTGGGTAGTGACTTCCTTGCCGTTCACGGTGATGGTCACGAGGTACATGCCGCGTGGCTGACTTGTAAGATCGATTTGGTGAGTGGTCACATTGCCTTTGAGGTCGGCTTGGTGGATTTTCTCACCCGCCAAGTTATAGACAGTGACCATGCCACCTTGGAGTTGCTTGGTGCTGATGGTGAATGCGCCCCCTGTTGGGTTGGGGTACATTTTGATATCGGCTGCGACCACACCGTTGGCGGCCTCAGCGCCTACATTTTTGTCGCTGCCTGCAAGTGTTGTGACGAGTTTTTTCAATTCGTCGATCTGCTGTTGCTGGGCGACGATCATGGCTTGTTGCTCTTGCACGGCTTTCACAAGTGGCACGACAAATTCGGCGTAGGCCACACTATAGTTGTCGTCTTCATTCACTGGCACATGCACACCGTTGAAATCGTAACCGACTTCTTTGGCCGCCAATTCTACTTCTTGTGCAATGAAACCGCTTTGGCGCACGGCAGTTGAAGGGCCGAAATCTGTGTCGAGATAGACAGCACGATCGGCCTCGGGTAGATTCTTGATCAGGAATTCCTGAAATTTTCGTGTGTCAAAGTTGTACACGACGGGGCGCAGGCGGTTGATGAAATCCAAGCCTTTGACATCCGATTCGCTGATATTGTTCTTGAATCGACCATCTGAAGGGAACGTATAGGCGACTTGGCCTTCGATCACTGTCACGGCAGCGTTGCCTAGCCTGATTTTGTTGCTCAGGTTGGAGACCGCGCCGTTGCCAACTGCTGTTGCATTCGTCAAATTTGCAGCGCCGACGTTGGCAGTGAATCCTAGGCCAGTGTTGTTGCTACCTGTGGTATTGCCTGTGAGTGTTCGCACGCCGATCGAGGTATTGTTGCTACCTGTCGTCGTGGATGTGAGTGCGATGAGTCCCACGCCAGTGTTGCGTGCTCCAGTCACGACACTGAGTGCCCCAAAGCCAAATCCTGAATTGTCAAGGCCACCGACAGGAATGGAATTCAAATTCCATGAGGCATTTTGGGAGAACCCTGTTATTCCGATGAAGGAAAGGACAACGGTTGCCAAAAAGCGTGATGTGGATGTGTATGCCCTACCTTGTAAAGCTGCACCTCCGGTAAAAGATTTGATTTTATTTTCCATGATGTAAATCAATATATGGTCAATATACGATTTATGTGACTTAATCAAAATGGATATGGTTGTATTGATGCGAAAATTTTGTGATTGGGTCGTGTTTTTGTGTAAGCATCCACATTGTCAGGCAATTGTTTTTTGTCACTTTGGAAAGCATAGGCTTTACTTGCAATGGAGGAGGGGCGGAAAAAGCGCTGCTATTTCTTGGAAATTAGCGGCGACCGATACCCAAGGGCGCATTTCTAAACACATCAGGCATCGTGCGTCGTTTTTTTGAGCCGATGTTTGCTGCTGCATAAGAGGCGATTATTAGAAACGGATATTAGAAAGAAACGGAGCAAGGCAGCATCATGGTTTTTTGGAGGTGGCCAAGGGTGCTTGCGATCGAAGTGCGCTTATATGGCTGCTGAGGAAACCATTCAAGCGCGTCCAGAATTCCAAGTGCACAGTTTATTGCAGCACTGTCAAGCTCATATGATGCGAGTCTGGGCTCGTGGCTGCCTGGATTACCGTGTCGTAGGTGCCGAGAATACCGTTGCGTTGCGCCTGCACTCTATATGTGTAGGAAGAACCGATGGTGAGGCCAGTGATGTTTTTGGTAAAGGTGCAACTCCAGGGAGTGACTGTCCCTGTGACGTCATCGTAGTTTTGTGTGAGGGTATTGGTGCCGCCTAGGGTAGTGGCGCCGTCCCGAACGCGAAACTGCACGAAGGCCATAGAGTTGGTGTAGGCAAAACCTGAGGCCGAAAACATGACCAATGCGCTGGTCTTCGTTGCCGTGAAGGTGACCGTGATGCCCGTGACATTTGTCCACGCAGCTGTGGTGACGGTGTAATCGGCAGCAAGCGACACGCTGGTCACGTTGACAGCACCGCCGGGTTGAAAGACGGGTCCAGCAGCGGTTTGGGTCAGGACTTGGCCATTGACACCCGCTGGAACGATCACGAGGGTTCCATTTACGTCAGCAGAAACGACGCGTGTTCCCACGCCGGCGAGGCCGTTCACGCGCACGTTGCCAGCCACGTGTAGCTTGTCGAGTGGGGCCGCGACCCCGATGCCCACATTCTGTGCATGGACAGGTGAGCAAAGCAAGCAACCAGCGAAGAGGGCGATAAGTGGTAGAAATCTCAATTTCATAGATTTAGATGGTTTTGAAGGGACAAATGCAGCAATTTCAACAAATAAGTTCCTGATATTTACAACCATTTCCAAGTAATGGAAGGGAATGGTAATTAATAGGGTTTGAATGGCTGTTTGTTCTGCTGGAAACCTCACGATGAGCAGATTAGGACGCTTGTAAACGGGAAATATGAAGAGATGTACAACATTGATGGTGCTATGCCTGGTCGCATCGGCAATTCGATTGGTAGCACAATGCCCTACTTGTGGCAATGGTATTTTAGATGTTGGGGAAACCGCAGCCAATTGTCCTCAGGATTTGCCTCATGGCGCCACTTGCACGAATCCATGCGGGCAGCCGGCTTCCTTTGAATCCACGGTTGGCATCCGCACGACCTATGATTTTACTGGAACGACGACGTGGAGCACGGTGGGACTCCCTGCGAGTTGGGCTTTTGCGGGTGCACCCACGCCCTCGACTGCGGGTGCAATACCTGCGGCAGACGCCTATGGTGCCAAGGCTGGCCTCATCCAACCCAATTGCAGTGGGTCCTGTACTGCCACCAACGGTTTTTGCATCGGCAACCTGGCCAGTACACAGGCGGTGGGTGGTGGCGGCGCAAACGGCAAGCTCGGCGCCAATTTCGACGGGCGCAGCAATGTTGCGACCAACCTCAGCTATGCGGTTTTGCGTGGTCAAAATAGCCCTACGCTTGTCTCGGAGACCTTTAATATGAGTGCTATCGAAGGCTTCAAGATCCAATTTTGGC
>JANORP010000457.1:0-21706 GCA_031415375.1 Bacteroidota bacterium
CCATGACGTGCCCGCTCCATACCTCGTGGGCACCTGGCAGCAACTTCTCCCTAAAGGTGGCATACTCGATGTCGAGTTGCTTGTTGGTCCACGGTACAAAGACTGTGAGGCCATCAGTGTTCACGCGTCCATTCTTGATGGACAATAAGTGCATGCTCAGGTTGCCGCGATGCTTTTCCTCGATGAGGGTTGTGAAATTTTTCTTTGAAGCCCCCAATTTCATCCATTCACGGCTGATGATCTTGCCTTGATGCTCGACTTCATAGAGCACCCATGATTCAGAATGCGAAGTTCCGATTTGGAAAGCTGCGGTTTCGCCGGGCTCACAAGTCATTTTCTGGGCGTGGTACCACAACGTTTCCTTGGTCGGAATGCCATTTTCACTTGGGCCCGCCACGCTGAAATATTGAATCGATTTGATCTCGCTGCCAAATTTGTCTTTGCTCTTCAATTCCAAGACATATTGGCCTTGGTCCCAGCCTTTCATTTGCTTGAGATCTATCGAGTCATTTTTCTCGGTATCAAATGATTCAGCATAGACTTCTTTCCCGATGGCCCACGTCTTGTGATCGGCTTCGTTCTTGTAAAGATCATAGGGAAATTTATTCCTAAACTCCGATTCGGAAAGAATGAACTTGTCGGGTTGCGTCCACATGCGATAGCGAAAGGTGGTGGATGGCTGCTTCAGCTGATGAATCGTGATCGTGCCCTTGGCAGGCTCGGGCTGCCCATTCAAGTTCATCGCGTTGATCTTGAACTTATTGCGGTCTTCCTTGCTCAGTGCACCGGCCATTGTCACGTCGGCAGAGAGGGCCAGGTAGCCGACAGCTACATAGGCACTGCTGCTATGTGTCTCACCTGTGATATCTACCACATCGGCCATGACTTGGTAGCTGAACTGCGGCTTGAGGGCAGGTGACAAAGCGCGGTCGGGAATCGCCTCAAATTCGATTTCGAAATCGCCCATCTCATTGGTGCTGCTCACCCCGTAGGTGATCTCCATCGGGGACACGGTGGGCATCATGCGGCCCCAGCACCAATAGCCCCACCATGGGAAGCTTGCGGTGCGGATCACACGGTATTTTACTTCGGCACCATCGATGTTGGAACCTGCGTAAGCGACGGCCTTGCCTTTGACCTTGACCTTCTCCCCTAGCCTGTAGCTGCCTTTCACGGGTTCGAAATTGACCTCAAACTTGGGTCGCTTGTAGTCCTCGACAGAGAAATAAGCGTTGCCACTGCCATTCTGAATGTGCATCTGACCCGTGAGCTGCCCTTGTGGTGCGGTAAACGTGCCTTGGAAAGAGCCAAACTCGTTGGTTTTGAGGTCCAAGGATGTGATTTTTTGAAAATTGGCGTCATAGAACTCAACAGTGGTCGCAGCATTGGTGGCGATCGTCGAGGTCTTGCCGTCTGTGTCGAGCATGATGCCCTTAAAATAAACCGTTTGCCCAGGGCGATAGATACCTCTGTCGGTGAAGAAAAAAGTGCTTCGGGCGCGAGCCTGTGGCGCCTCATGATACCTGCTCAAGTACCAGCGATCGTCGGTGCTGAGGAAGTCGTCTTTGGTCTTGAAATCGACGGCATAGTCCTTGTATTGTTCAATGCCTCCTTCAACCGTGAAAAAGCCGTTTTTATCGGTGATATATTTGGGCCCTGCCTTGCTCAGGTATTTGCGCTTGTCGTAGTCATAGTAGCGTTCCATGGCTTGTGCCTCGACGCTTGGCATAGGTGCGCCAGTCTCGCGGTCAAACACGACAAATTCGATGCTGCCGCCAGGGAGGTTGCGGTCCACGTAAGCGATGCGCGACATGTGGGTGACCCCCATGCTCACCCCTTCACCTGTGAGCTTGAATTCAGGATGGCTGGCCACCAAGATGATGTACTCACCGACGGGCAGTCCAGGCATGGGTACTTCTGTAGAATGCGTGTTGTAGTCTTTGTCGATTGGCAGCGCATATTCCCAAGCCTTGACCACAGGCTCCTTGATGAGGCGTGCATTTCTCTCGGGGTTGCTATAGTCTTGAACGTAGTCCTTGATTTCCTTGGTTACACGTATTGCCCTGAGGTAAACTTTTTCGACGTTCTTGTATTCAAGGAGGCCTAGATAGGGTGTGCTGGGCAGATTGACCTGTTCCAGCGTGAGGTTCATGTTTTTGGTGAGGATTTCGATCTTCAAGTTGGAGCAGAGGGTCGTGCCATCGGCATCGGGAAATCGGCTGATAGCCTGCTCGCAATAGTCAAGCGCCTTGGCTTTCTCCGTTTTGTGGTCTTCGGAGACGGTTCCGTTGTATTGGTCCCCTTTTGTGGAATGTGCATAGGCGATGTCCAGGAGTACAAACGTGCTCACCTCATGGCTGCGATGTGCTTGCTCAAGGCTTTCCAGAGCCTTGAGATAAAGGCTGTCTTTGAGGTCGTTGATGGCTTTTTCCTTGCCGAAATTCAAGCGCTCGCGGGCAACGAAGACCCTCGCCGACGGGTCTTTGTCATACAGATGCTGCCGTGTGAGCTCCTGATAGACGTGCACCGCATTGAGCAAGAGGCTGCTGGAGTCCTTGGACTCAAATTTGGATGCTACAAACGTGGCATCGTCCTTGAAAAAGATATCGCCTTCGATCTGGAACTTGTAGGCTGGTTGGTCCAGGCTCATCTCATCATTCCGGAAAAAATCCAATGCCCGCCAAGCGAGGAGGTCATAGAGGGAAGGTCGGTAATTGCGAGATTTGGTCTCTTTGCGGAGGATATCGTCAAAGTAGTCCAGCTTCACGCGGCGCAGAGAATCTGGTGCCGCTAGGGAAAGTCGGTAATGCTCGGCGGCCGCGTTGATCAGTTTTTTGCGATCCCAGGTGCGGATGTCTTTTTCCTCGGTCTGCTGCGTTTCAGAACGATTGTAAAACTGCCAAGAATTTTGTTGGAAATAGGCCGCATAATGCTCTGCGAGGATGCTATGCATCAATGGTTTGAGCGGAAATGGAGCCGAATCAAGCTCTTTGTTCAGGCGTTCGACGTTTTTCACCAAAGCCTCCTCCTGGACAGAGTAGGTATATTTCATGGTGTAGATCAGGGCCTTCATCAATTGAGCCTGGTTCTTATCCTTTTGGGCCTTGGCATAAATGAGATCGACCAATTTGAGGGCGCTCTCAGGCAAGCCTTGCTTCTCCAGCGAATCGACTTTGACCCAGTCGGCTTCATAGGAGTCGCCAGCCTTCAAGTCAAACATCACGGGTTCTGTGTTGCTGTTCATGAATCGGAAGGGGAAATTGAGAAATACGCTCGAGAAACCGAGCAAAACGATGCTGGAGGCCAGCAATAGGAGCAGTGATTTTTTTTGCATAACGCAGATTGCGATTAGAGAATGACTATTCAGGAGGCCATGATGGACCCATGGTAGATAGAGGGTGCAAAGTTCGGGAAGATTCCACAAGGATTTCAATGATTTTTTGAAGGAATGTTGCATTCGCAAGTACCATTCCTGCGCATTTGGCAGCCGAGGAATAGATCGGTTTATTGGCCCAAGCTGATATTTTGAAATGAACTACAGTTGATCCTAGGATTTTGTCCCTCGTGCTCGGCGAGCATGTGATCGCAGCTTGCGGAGTTTTGCGTATTTTCGCAACAATTCACAGATGCCTTGGTTGAAAATGCGGCAACGCAGTTTCCGATGAAAAAATTTGACATCCCTACATTCTACCAAAGTCCGATCATCAGCCGGGTCAAGAACCTGCGCCGAGATGCCGACCCACGCAAAAAGGACTTCACGCCCACAGTGCTTGACTTTGGACCTGTAAGATTTCTGATCGCACGGCATTTTGGCTTTTGCTATGGCGTCGAGAATGCGATCGAAATCGCATATAAGGCTGTGGCGGAGAATCCTGGCAAACGCATTTTTCTGCTGAGCGAGATGATCCACAACCCCGAGGTCAACCGTGATTTATTGTCACGAGGCATCACATTCATTATGGATACGCATGGCGAACAGCTCATCGACTGGGACAGCCTCGGCAGCGATGATATCGTGATCGTGCCCGCATTTGGCACGACCGTAGAGATTGAGGCCCGTCTGCGCAGCATAGGTATCCGCATGGAAGCTTATGACACGACCTGCCCCTTTGTGCAAAAGGTCTGGAAACGTGCCGAGAGCCTCGGCATGGAAAATCACACAATCGTCGTGCATGGCAAGCATCGCCACGAGGAAACAAGGGCTACCTTTAGCCACAGCCGCCAAAATGCACCCACCATCGTCGTGCGTGATCTAGCAGACTCGCAACGGTTGGCAGACATCATCACTGGCAAACTGCCGCTTGAGGATTTCTATAGCTTGTTTGCTGGTAAATATTCAGATGGATTTGTTGCAGACCGTGACCTAGGCCGCATCGGGGTGGTGAATCAGACCACGATGCTGGCGACAGAAACACAAGCGATTGCTGACCTGTTGCGCCTAGCGATGATCGAGCGCTATGGTATTTCAGAGGTCCAGCAGCACTTTGCCGACACCCGCGACACACTCTGCTATGCTACCAATGACAACCAACGTGCAACCTATGGTCTTCTGGAGATGGAAGCCGATATTGCCATCATCGTCGGTGGCTACAACAGCTCCAATACTTCACATATTGTAGAACTTTGCGAAGAAAAGCACCCGAGTTTTTTCGTTTCATCTGCTGACAAGCTTATTTCTCAGGAGGAAATCAGCCACTTCAACTACCACGCGCAATGTGAACTACAAACACGGGACTATCTGCCTGCAAAATCTGTCGTGACGATTATCCTCACAAGTGGAGCTAGCTGCCCCGATGCCATGGTGGATGCTGTGATGCAAAAATTGTTGGGCTATTTCCCCGATGCAAGGAAAGTAGAGGATGTGATCTCAGAGATCGAAGGCGCGGCTAGCCTAGCCTAACGTAGCCCCTAGCTTTCAACTCTAGGATTGTGTTTCTGGCTGTTGGATTAGCCTTTGGGCCATTGCTACCACAATCGCAACTTGTGAATCTATGCTATGGTGGGTCGTGTCGATCTCGAAGGCATCGCTTGCCTTGCGCAATGGGCTATCGTCGCGGGTACTGTCGATATGGTCGCGGTGAACGATATTTTCACGCACAGCCTCTTCGGTAGCGGGCTTGCCTTTGCGCGTGAGTTCGCTCATGCGGCGCATCACGCGCACATCCATGCTCGCCGTGAGAAAAATTTTGAGGTCTGCATTGGGAAATACGACCGTGCCGATGTCACGGCCATCCATCACGACACCTCCATGTGCACCCATGGCGCGTTGCATGGCCACCAATTTGCGGCGAATGCTGCTGATCGCGGCAATCTCACTCACGACTTCAGATACGCGAAGCGTGCGAATTTCATGCTCGACATTTTCTCCATCAAGGTACATGTCGCGGCGCCCAGTTTCCTCATTTAGCCTAAACTCAATCCGCATCTGATCGAGGGCGGCTTCTAGGATCGGATTGTCTGGCACAATACGCACGTTGTGGGAGAGGCAATACAGCGCCACTGCGCGGTACATGGCCCCAGAATCGATAAAAACATAGCCTAGGCGGGCAGCAACAGCCTTGGCAGTAGTGGATTTTCCGGTTGCAGAGCAACCATCGACGGCAATGGTGATGGATTTCACTGTTGCAAAATTAGGACTTGCCTTTGGGATTGCATGCAAGAAATATCAACAATCGTAGGTCTGTTGCCAAGAAAACCCTGCAATCGCATTTTTCCTTGTGCCCTACGAATACCTATATTTGCGAAGTGATCAGGTCCTGCATATTCTTGGTGATGGTTTCTATACTCTTGGCGTTCACGGTCCAGGGTCAGAAATCGGCACCCGTGTTTCACGATTTGCGCAAGCTAGGTGCGGCATTGCAATCGCCTCCCAAACTGTCGTTGGGATTGGATTCTAGGCGCAGCTTCATTAGCAATCGCGATGTGAAAATGCTAGGCCTTCGTGTAAGTATGGATTTTCAAAACCGTGCAAGGCTAGGCTTCGGACTCTACTTTCTGGCATCTCCCTATTATCGATTGTTCGATCAAATCGACGCACAAGGGTTACCAACCACAGTGCGTCACAAACTGCAATTCACCTATATCAGCGCATATTTCGAGTATGTGATTTTGTCGTCCTTGCGCTGGGAATTCAGCATGCCAGTGCACTTGGGCATCGGCGACGTAGGCTTTGCTGGCTTGGGCGAGGACCCCAAATCAGTATTGCTCACAGAAGCGACACTACTTGGAAGCTATAAGATTTTCCCGTTTTTGGGTCTGGGCGGCGGGGTCGGCTACCGCCAAATTCTTGCTGGAGGCACGTTGATTCGCGAAAATTTCAATTCCCCGACCTATTCCTTCGGTTTGAAATTTTGGTTTGGATACCTTTACCAAAAGTACATCAAGAAGCAAGCTCCAATCGAACATCAGCAACAGTAGGAGAAATTCCGAACCCTTGCTCAACCCTCAAAATACTCACAGCAACTTGTACACGTCTCGTGCACGGTTATGCTATGCAACATTGGCAACTTGGGTTTGATCTCGCGGTAGAGCCAAATGCAGATGTTTTCGGATGTCGGGTTGCGTAGCAGGTCGATCCCATCGCGCTCGGCGAGATCATTGAGGCAATCGTGATCTAGGTATTCAATCACTGGTTTCACAGCTGCTTTAATATCTGCAAAATCCATCAGGATCCCCAATTCAGGCTGGATCTCGCCCTGTACTTTGACAGCGACCCTAAAGCTGTGGCCATGCATGCGACGACATTTGTGCCCTTCTTGAAAAGCCGGGATAAAATGAGCAGCCTCAAAGCTGAATTTCTTGGTAATGATAAATGGCATAACGGGCGCAAAGGTAAGCAATCGTTGGGATATCCCCACTCCTTGCGATGCGAGATTTCCATGCCCTGCATTCGAGGACGTGGAAGCCTATCCTATTGAGCCTACTGTTGCCGCAAACCAGAGGCCCAAAAGGAGGCAACGTGTTATTGTGCAAACAACTTGCTTGTGATTGTGTTGATATTGGGTAAATTTATCACGGATTGAAAGCCTTTGTTGGATGAGGCAGTTTTTGGTGGTATTGGAAAATTGAGCTGAATGGACGCCCAAGTCGCGAAAATCGCATCTGCGATTGGTCTTAGTACTTTTAAGCATACTCTGGGTGGTATTCCCTTGGCTGCAGGCTATGGTTTTGCCTATTTCGAGGTGGTCTTTTACACGATGCTAGGGGGAATATTGGGCGTTGGATTCTTTTTGTTATTGGCGTCCACATTTTCTACAACCATGCGTCGATGGTTTCCTCGCAAGAAAGATCACAAAATATTCACTCGTCGTAATCGATTCATTGTCAAGATTAAAAAGAATTTTGGCCTTGCTGGAATTGCTTTTTTGACGCCTTGGTTTCTCTCAATCCCGCTAGGGACGTTCATTTCCTATGGCATTTACAAAAGTCGTCGCAAGGTTTTCCTTTACCAATCGGCTGCGATTGTCTTTTGGTCCTTTGTAGGTGCAGGGATTGCGCAACCGATTGCCGCACTTTTTTAGCCAAGCCAACAACCCAAGGCCACGCTCGCTCACGCCCCTATCCGCCCAATGGTACACGATGGTCAATTTTTGATGCTAATATGCTGCAACTGTTGACAATTCAGGTGGCGGTCGCTTCTTTCCTTCATGTTTTGGGAGTAATTTAGAGCTTTCATTGCGTCGGCAGGCGACCCCAATCGGGAACACCGCCGATCGACGCCCAAATATTGATTGCAAAGCTTTGAAATTCACTGAATTTGGATTGCACGAAGAGATCCTGATGGGATTGCTAGACATGGGATTCGAGAGCGCCACTCCTGTGCAAGAGATGGCCATTCCCCTCATCCTCGATGGAAACGACCTGATCGCATGTGCCCAAACTGGCACTGGCAAGACAGCAGCCTTTTTGATCCCGGTCATCGATATCCTCGACGACGTACCTGGAAAACACATCAAGTGCCTTATTCTCTGCCCTACCCGCGAGTTGGCGGTGCAGATCGACAAGGAATGCGAGGGCCTTGCCTACCATTCATACGTCTCCTCCTTCCCTGTCTATGGAGGCAACAAGGGTGGCGAAGATTTTTCTCGCCAGAAATCGGCCTTTACGCTCGGCGCAGACGTCGTCGTGGCCACGCCTGGGCGACTGCTGCAGCATATCGGCCTCGGATATGTCGATTTGAGCAAAGTCGAGTTCTTGATCTTGGATGAAGCCGACCGCATGCTCGATATGGGCTTCATCGCCGACATCCAACGCATCATCTCCTACCTTCCCGAAAATCGACAAAACTTGCTCTTCTCGGCAACGATGCCGCCCAAGATCAAGGAGTTTGCAGCCGATATCTTGCACAAGCCCAAAGAGATCAGCCTCAAGGTTTCCAAACCTGCTGAGGGCATTACGCAGACTGCGTATTGCGTGCACGACGAACAAAAGGTGCCGCTCGTCTGCCACCTGATGAAAGAAAAGATGGTCGAAAGCGTGATCATTTTCTGCTCCCGCAAAAACTCGGTCGATCGCATTGTGCGCGCACTCATTTCCCAAGGTCTTGACGCGCGCGGCATGCACAGCGACCGCGATCAGACAGAGCGCGAGACGATCGTGAACGACTTCAAAAACAAAAAATTCCCTGTCATGGTCGCGACCGACATCATGTCGCGCGGCATCGACATCGAGGGCCTGAGCCACGTCATCAACTATGACGTGCCACCAGATCCTGAAGATTATGTACACCGTATCGGTCGCACTGCGCGTGCCGACGCCAAGGGCGAAGCTATCACCTTTATCAACGAAGATGACATGATGCGCTTTGGGCGTATCGAGCGCCTCATTGAGCGTGAGCTCCCCAAAGAGGCACTCCCTAGCGGTTTCAACGAAGGCCCTGTGTATGATCCCAAGTCCCGTGGCCGCTTCGGTGGTGGCGGAGGCGGTTTTGGCGGTGGTCGCGGAGGCGGCGGTCGTCAAGGCGGCGGCAATCGTGGTGGCGGCGGCGGCGGTGGCAACCGTGGCGGAGGTGGCGGAGGCAGCAATCGCGGCGGCGGTCACATGACCAAACATGGTCGTGGCGACAAGCCCCAAGCCCCTCAAGAGCAGAGTCGCGGTGAAGGTCGCGGCCCAGCAAATCCACAGGCTCCCAAGCCGCAGCAACAACAACGGCCTCAACAGCCCCCAAAACCTCAAGGCCCGAAGCCCGAGGCGCCTCCTCGCCCCGACCAGTCTAGCAGCGAAACCACGAGGCCCAAGAAAAATGTGAATTTCCAGCGTAAAGGACCTGAAAAAGGACCTGATGGGCTCTGATGAGTAAGCAAAATATGTGGCTTCATGAAACAAAATTTGTGTATTTTTGATAATCGATCGGTCAAAAAATCGTATTGTTGAGCATATACATCATGAAAAAGGAAGTACATATCGAAACAGGATACCTTAGGACTAGGGATCTTGTAAGACGCTCAAGCAAGGCCTTTCGAGACGCTGCCAAGGAAAGCATGGAAATCATGGGTTATCTTGTGATGGCCGAAGATGGTTGGATCATCAAGAAGCACAAAGATGGGCGAATCGAAAAAATCGAAAAAATCGTCAAATACGATATCGCTTTTAGACTTGACTGAATGGCAGAAGCCATTGCGCCTTAGGATTTTTGCAGGTCCGAATGGTTCAGGAAAATCTACTGTGATCCATTCAATTCGCAACATCGTAGAAAATGGATGTCTTCTCGATTTTGGTGCTTATGTCAATGCCGACGACATTGCACAACAACTGAGAACGGACAAACTCGATTGCAAGGCCTTTGGAATTGGTGATTTTTCGTTGGATCACTTTTTTGATTTCGCACAACAATCAGGAATTCTATCTGAATCATTGAGGGCTGAAAACTTGAAGTCGATCCTGCGTTTTCAAGAAAATCAAGTTTATTTGATACAGCCAGAATTTGTAGAAGAAGCTGCCATGATGCTCGCTGCATGTCTCAGGGAAGATTTACGTATGCAGCTCAAAAGATTTTCCTTCGAAACTGTCTTTTCTCATCCCAGCAAAATCGAGATCATCAAAAAAGCCTCCGATGCAGGCTACAAAGTGTATTTCTATTTTGTAGGAACCTCCTCTCCTGACATCAATGTATTCCGTGTGCAATCGAGGGTGAACAAGGGTGGGCACAATGTCGCTCGGCAAAAGATCATCGACCGCTATTATCGCTCGATGGATCTCCTTTGGGAGGCTGCACAGCATGCCTACCGGGCCTATTTTTTCGACAATTCTAGTGATGGCAAGGACTCTACACTGTTTGCGAACTTCAAAGTTGTAGATGGCAAAAAGGTTTGGTCGATCGTCGATGAAGCCCAGATTCCACAGTGGTTCATGAAGTATTACGTGCAGAAATCGTCGAATTGAAAATGAATTCTAATCCTCTTCAAAGAATGCTAGTAGCCAAAAAACCTGTTTCATATCATCGCGTTGCTGTTTGGAGCATAGTCCTCCTCGCACTCTCGCTCACCTCGGCGATCTGCATGCCTGCCAAAAAGCATCAGGATCCTCGGCTGGAAGAGATTGGACTTCCCGATGGTTTTGAGATCGAAATCTATGCGACGGGCGTCAAGAATGCTCGCCAGATGTGTCAGGGCGACAAGGGCACTATCTTTGTGGGCACCCGCGACAAGGGCGATGTTTATGCGGTGCGAGACATCGATGGCGACTACCATGCCGACAGCGTGATCACCATTGCCAAGGGGCTCAACATGCCCAATGGGGTCGCCTTCCGCAACGGCAGTCTATATGTCGCTGAGGTGAGCCGCGTCACACGCTACGATCAGATCGAGGATCAGCTGTCCTCCCCTCCTGTACCTGTGGTCGTCAATGCTAGTTTTCCAACCGAAGAGCACCATGGATGGAAGTACATCGCTTTTGGGCCAGACGACAAATTGTATGTGCCGGTCGGGGCACCATGCAATATTTGCGACCATCCAGAAGATCCTCGCTATGCTTCGATCATGCGGATGAATCCCGACGGCACAGTCCTGGAGGTATATGCTAGCGGCGTGCGCAACTCTGTCGGATTTGCCTGGCATCCTGAGACGAAGGCACTTTGGTTTACCGACAATGGCCGCGATTGGCTCGGAGACGATGCCCCTAAGGATGAATTGAACCATGCGCCCAAGCAAGGAATGCATTTTGGCTACCCCTATTGCCACTCGGGCAATGTGCTCGACCCTGAGTTTGGCAAAGACAAGTCCTGCGAAAGCTACACGTCTCCTGCTCAGAAACTTGGGGCGCACGTGGCAGCACTCGGCGTCCTATTTTACACCGGCAAGATGTTTCCAGCCGAGTATCAAAACCGCATTTTCATCTGCGAGCACGGCTCTTGGAACCGCAATGTACCCGATGGCTACCGCGTCTCGACAGTGAAACTCGCTGGCGATCAGGCGATGGAATACCAGCCTTTTGCCTCAGGATGGCTCAAAGGAAATGACGCTTGGGGACGCCCGGTAGCCCTCTTGCAACTTGCGGATGGAAGTATTTTGGTCTCCGACGACTTTGCGGATGTGATCTATCGGATCACCTACCGGAAATAACTAGCTCCTAGGAAGGTTTATCCTCCATTGCAATGCCTAACACAATGTTCGCCACCAGTGGCATCTAAAAAAGCCGTCCAGATCAATTATCTGGACGGCTTTTTTTAGATGCCACGCTACGAGATTACAAATTGTGAAGCCTCAATCCATTGCAAATGCGTGAAACCCTCAAAACCGAGCAATGACGCGTAGATTCATGAGCCTTGACGACAAGTAATTGGGTACTCCAAATTGATTATTGAAGACATCCTTGATCCAGACATAGGAGACCGTGTTGGCACGCTGGAACAGGTTGAAGAGCTCCAATGAGATCCAAAGGCTCTCGATGGCAAACTTCTTTTCTGACCGGTCCTCTATCGAATTGATCAGGATCACCCTTGAGAAACCAAGATCCACACGCTGGTAGCTGGGATATTGAAACACTGTGCGGTTCTCGACGACTTTGGGCGGCCCAAAGCGCAATCCTGAACCAAAAACAAAGTTGATGTGCGCTTTGTAATTGGGATTGATCGGCAATTCATCTTGGAAAAACATCGAGAACTGAAAGCGCTGATCGGTCGGGCGCGGCTTGTAGCTTTCGTTCAGTTCAAGTATTTTTTCTTGGGTGCGCAAAAGGCCGAGGGTCATCCAGCTATCGACACCTTTGATGAACTGCCCGGTCACGCGGGTATCGACGCCATAGGCATAGCCTGTGGCCGTGTAGTTGGGGTAATAACGGATGCGCACATTGTCCACCTCATAGGGCACGAGATTGGTGAGGTATTTGTAATACCCCTCAGCCGTGACCTTGAACGGACGCCCCCAGATATTGAAGAGGTAGTCGCCGCCAGCAATCAAGTGATAGCTGACTTGTGCCTTCCGGTTGGTATATAGCGAGCCGTCAAAAGCTCGCATTTCCCTGTAAAAAATGGGTTGCTGGTACACGCCTGCAGCAAATCGGATCTGATAGCGTCGCTTGTCGCCTCGTGCATAGTCAGAGATGTCGAGCTGACTTCCTGAATGTGCACTGTCGGCAGAGCTTGGATCAATGACAAATTGCACACGGGGTGCCACCAAAAATTGGTTGTTCAAGCTATTGTAAATACCCCGCACACCAATAATGATGCGTTTGGAATTGTCGCGGCTCAGCTTCCAATAGTCTTGGATGAATGCTTTGGCGACCGTGCTAGACAGGCGTTGATCGTTGCGATAAGACTCATCGACTGTGAAATAGCCAGCCGAGTCTGTCGCATTCCATTCTTGGAGATGGTCGTGGATGAGCTGCTGCTGCGCACGCACGCCCCAAGTGATCTTGTGTTCATAGCTTTTGCGCCCAGGAAACCAATCCCCACGCTGCTCCAGCGCAAGCACGGTCCCTTGCAAATAATTCCTTCCATGGCGGTAAAACGTACCCACTCCGCGGTCAAACACGGTTTCGTTGTAGCCGTCTGAGCCAAAATTGGTATTGACGTCGCTCAAGAAATAACCGCCCTCGACCTCAAACAATTCTGCCTCCACAGTACGAAATGCCGTTGCAATATACTTGATGCGTAAGCGGGCATTGGGACGCTGCTCGACCATCAAGGCTGCAAGTCCGGTTTCATAGGACGAAATATCTTGGCCCTCAAAGGCCACGCTCAGCCGCAACACACTTTGCACTGTACCAAACGAGGTTTCGCGCGAGACGGGCGTGAAAATGTACTTGTTGCTCGCGAAATTGTAGAGCAAGGAAATCTTGAACCGTTCCTTGTTTAGGTAGATCGTGTCTTGCGTGCCATCGGCGCGCTCGCGCACCTTGATCGTGCGCGCACGGTGGCGTGGCGTGTATGTGAACATGCCTTGCACGTCTGTAAAACGCGGCTTGTATTCTCCTTTGGTATCCAAACTGTTCAAGACATAACTCGGCGAAAAGCGCCGCACACCCACCAAATACGTAAATCGACCAGCCAATCGATCGGCCTGTGTTTCGCCATGCTTTATCACTGACGACTTCTGCGAGCTGCCTTCCAAATTGAAGTTTTGATTCAAAATCCCCAATTCCGCCGATCCATGCAATGCAGTGGGATCGGTATAGGTGACATCCAAGACCGACGAGAGCTTGTCGGCATACTTGGCTTGGAATCCGCCAGAGCTGAAGCCCACATCGCTGGCGAGGTAGGGATTTACGAAGCCCAGTCCCTCCTGCTGCCCTGTGCGGATCAGGAGGGGGCGGTAGATTTCAATGTCATTGACATAGACCAAGTTCTCGTCAAAGTTGCCGCCGCGCACGCGGTATTGGGAGCTGAGCTCATTGTTGGAGGTCACGCCAACCGCAAGGGTCATGAGACGACTGGAAATGTCGCTCTTGAAACCTGGGATGGTGGTGATTTTCTTGGGGTCAATTGGCAACTTCATGCTGCCGACATCCTCAGGGTCGCCGAGCGCCGTGGGATCGTTGTCGTTCGTAATATTGACTTGCCGCACACTGTACCGATCACCAAGGTTCACCGGCAACAACAAGGTCGCCGATGGTGCCAAAATGACATTCTCAATGGCCGGCTTGAACATCGGACTAGAGAAATTGACGCTGTACTTTGCCGGAGGCAGTTTCAGCTCAAAATTGCCCATGGAATCGGTATAGACAAATTTGTTGGCGGCCTTCACCTCAACTCTTACACTGTCCACGCGATTGCCATACTTGTCCTTGACAGTCCCTCGCAAGATTGCCACCTGTCCCACGACAATCAGAGGTAGCCCGAGGCTACAGCAAAAAAGCAAAATGAGAATCCAGAAACGCCTTTGCATGGATTCAAAGATAAGAAAATGTAGCAAGGGCCAAGGGGCAAAAACATTTGCATGCATCAAGCATAGGGATCGGTCCCCACAACTTTCATGCTCGCGATTGTGGCCATAGGATCCTTGGAGCCAAAGACATAGTTTCCAGCCACCAAGGCGTCTGCGCCAGCTTCATACAGTCTTGCTGCATTGCTGGCATTGACGCCACCATCGACCTCGATCAGGAAACGTCCGTTGCATTCGCGCCGAGACTGCGCCAAATGGATGATTTTGGAATATGTGTTTTCAATGAATTGCTGTCCACCAAAGCCGGGATTTACCGACATGATCAAGACCAGATCCACCAAGTCGATCACATCGTGGATCAGGTCGATCGAGGTGCCTGGGTTCAAAGCCAATCCTACCTGCATACCCGCTTCGCGAATCTGCCCGAGAAGGCGATGAATGTGTACCGTGCCTTCATAATGCACTGTAAGCAAGTCTGCACCCGCATTTTTGAAGTCCTTGATATAAGGACTCGGATCGGCGATCATGAGATGCACATCGAGCGGCTTCTGTGCATGGCGCTTGATGGCCGACAACACAGGCAAGCCAAATGAGATATTGGGTACAAAGACGCCATCCATGATGTCGCAATGTATCCAATCGCATTCACTTTTGTTGAGCATCTGGATGTCGCGCTCCAGATTGGCAAAGTCGGCGCTCAAGACCGATGGGGAAACGATACGGCTCATAAATTTTTGGTTTTGAGGAGTTGGGCGTATTGCTTGGCGAAATAGGTGATGATGATGTCGGCACCCGCACGGCTGATGCTCAGGAGCATCTCGTGCATGACGGCATCGCCGTCGAGCCAACCATTCATTGCGGCAGCCTTGGCCATTGCATATTCACCACTTACATTATAGCCTACGATCGGCAAGTCGAAATGATCTTTGAGGAGGCGAATCACATCCAGATATGCCAGGGCAGGCTTGACCATCAAAAAATCAGCGCCTTCTTCGAGGTCCAGCTGGGCCTCGATCAATGCTTCCCGACGATTGGCTGGATCCATTTGGTAGGTCTTCTTGTCGCCCGACTTGGGTGCAGAGTCCAAGGCGTCGCGAAATGGGCCGTAAAATGCGCTCGCATACTTGGCGGTATAGGCCATGATGCTCACGTCGGTGAAGCCCGCCTCGTCGAGGGCCTCACGCAAGTACTGTATGCGGCCATCCATCATATCGCTTGGCCCTATGATATCGGCTCCAGCAACCGCCTGTGCGACAGCCATTTTGGCAAGAATGGGGAGTGTCTCATCGTTGAGGATCTGCCCATTGCGCACCAAGCCGTCGTGCCCATCGGAGCTGTAGGGGTCCATCGCGACATCAGTGATGATAGTCGCCTCAGGATAGTGCAATTTAGCTTGGCGAATTGCCTGTAGGTAGAAATTTTGCGGATTCCAGCTGATGGTGGCTGTGGGATCTTTCTGGTCTTCGTTGAATGCTGGGAACAGAATAAAATTGTTGATCCCAAGGGCCAAGCATTCGCCAATCTCTTTGAGCATCAAGTCGGTTGAATAGCGATAAATGCCTGGCATCGAGGCAACTTCGATTGCCTTCCCTTCACCTTGGATCAAGAAAAAAGGATATACTAGCTGGCCGGGGACGACGCGCGTCTCGCGCACCATTTCCCGAATTGCCTTGGATTGGCGGTTTCTACGGGGACGTTGTAACATGGTGCAAAGTTAGGGAAATGGGAAATGCCAATTTTCTTTTTTGGAGATTAGTAATTAGAAATTCGAGGTGAGCAAATGGCAGAGTCTGCGCGCCGAAGGAAGGTCGCAATTAGAAATTAGAAATCGTGGTTTGATTGGCGTGGGTTTTTGGCTGGATTTTGAATTTAGGATCGTGATTGATGTTGTGCAAAAAAAACGAGCACTGGAAGATGGTGCAAAGCTCATTTTTCATTGCAATCTCATTGAGTTCGAGCCGGCGGCAGGGCATCGGCTTTGCCGCCGGCAAAAGGATGCCGACTTGGAATCGTCAGGACCGATGTGGTGTTCCTAAAAAGAAAATTAGCAATGAAAGATGGCGCTAAGCCCCATTATTCATTGCTAATTTCTAATCTTTATTGGATTTATTATCCCAAATAAGCCTTGAGGCCCTTGGAGCGGCTGGTGTGACGCAGCCTGCGAATTGCTTTTTCTTTGATTTGACGAACGCGCTCACGCGTGAGGTCAAATTTCTCGCCGATCTCTTCCAAGGTCAGGGAGTGCTCGACGCCGATGCCGAAGTAAAGGCGAATCACTTCAGCCTCGCGCTGAGTGAGGGTGCTAAGTGCACGCTCAACCTCTTTGCTCAAGCTTTCATTGATAAGGCCACTGTCTGGATCGGGTTCTTCGTCGTTTTCCAAGACGTCGAGGAGACGATTTTCCTCACCTTGCACCAATGGAGCATCCATGGAAATGTGACGACCAGAGATTTTCAAGGTGTCTTGCACCTCGCTTTCACTCATGCCTTCCAAGATCTCTGAAATCTCCTGTGGTGAGGGCTCGCGCTCAAACTCCTGCTCTAGCTTGGAAAATGCCTTGCCAATCTTGTTGAGGGCACCCACACGGTTGAGCGGGAGGCGCACGATGCGACTCTGCTCGGCCAATGCCTGCAAAATCGACTGGCGAATCCACCAAACGGCATAGGAAATGAACTTAAAACCACGGGTTTCATCAAAACGCTTTGCTGCTTTGATCAAACCGAGGTTGCCCTCGTTGATCAAATCACCGAGCGACAAGCCCTGGTTTTGATATTGCTTGGCCACGGAAACCACAAAGCGCAAGTTGGCTTTGGTGAGTTTCTCCAAGGCTGCTTGATCACCCTCGCGAATGCGGCGTGCCAACTCCACCTCATCATCGGGTGTGAGCAGTTCGACTTTTCCGATTTCCTGCAGATACTTATCCAGCGATTGTGACTCGCGGTTGGTAATCTGCTTACTGATCTTAAGTTGTCTCATTCGACCAAATCTTACTTCTAGCTACGTAACGTGGAGAGGGTGCTCTTCAAAAATGTGTGGCAAACATAAGGAGAAAATGTATGGTTTACAATCGGGCGATCTTGATAAAAGTGTTCTGATAGTCAGCCTTTGGGCCGATCCAGAACCTTGCCGAATGGAAAACCAAACATTTTCTCCTTTTTGGGTCAAGCAAACTGGCTATCCAGGGCTCGCCATGATCGATTGCAAACAAGCTTATCCAAAGTGGCTGCCCACGGTCGGCGAAGACTTGTATTCGCGTTTGGGCTTGATCGAGAGCACCGGAATCTTGCTGTGATTCACGACATGTACAGAGTCTGCACCAAAGAATGTGCTGCGCAGACCGCCGGTCTCCTCCTGTTGGGTCATGATCATCACCAAATCGATGCCAGCCTCAGTGGCGAAGTCCAGCACTGCCTTGGAGATGTCCCCTTTGGCCACGAGCATGGTGGAATCCACATTGACACCATTTTTCTTAATGTAAGCAACGGCTTTGGCCATGCGACTTTGGAGGCGCTCCTTATCACGCTCGCCTTTGCCCTTCAAAATGGACACTACTACCAAATCTGCGGAAAAGTTCTTTGCAAACTCAACTCCCAGCTCCAATTTTTCGCCGGTCTCGCGTGACAAGTCGATCGGAAGCAAGATCTTGGAAAAACCTGGCTTTTCGCTTTGTACCTGCATTGAGATCACAGGGCAAGGGGCTGTGCTGATCACACGTGCCGCATTGGTGCCTGCGAAAATTTCTCCGAGGCCAGATGCACCATGGGTACCCATGATGATAATGTTTGCACTCAACTCGGTTGCGGCCTCGATGATGCATTTCCAAGGCTTGCCTACCTTGATGATTTTGTTGTAAACAATGTCTGCAGCGCCTTTTTCTTTGATGAATTTATCCATCGCTGCGTTCGTCTTCTTGCGTGCCTCAGCTTCATCATAGCTGGAAAACAACCGAGCAGCCGCTGCTGGTGGCTCCAATACGTGGATGAGGAAAATCTCAGCGTCATACACCTTAGCCAAATATTCGGCTGTCGGGTAGGCTTTCAAGGAAGTATCTTCAAAATCGATTGGAAACAGTACCTTAATTTTCTGACTCATGGTATTGAGAATTCTATTCTATGAATGACAATTTTAAATAGCAAATGTTTTGCTGCGCACGATAATTGCCCAAATAGCCTAAAAGTCTTGAATTTCCCAAATCGCCTCACGCACTCCATCTCAACTTATGAACATCAACGCTTTCAAGGCAGTTGCTGAGCGGCTGCGCTAGCTTGTTGCAAAAGCCCGAAATATTTCTTCATGGCTTCATGCTTGGCGGAGTCAAATTCATAGGAAATCGACGCCATCAGGTAGGCTTCTGCCTCTTGTGGTGTGTAGCCATAGTCGCTACCCCACTTCAACGCAGATCTTTGACGGTTCAGCCTCCCCCACTCTAGCGCCATTCTGATCCGCTCCAGCTGAGCTTCGTCGAGCGCTCCCGGACGATAGGCCCAGACGGCAAACACAAATGGGAGCCCTGTATAGCGCTTCCAAACATCGGCTAGGTCATAGACATAGGGGAATGTGTGCTTCATCGCAAAGGCTTTGTCGCCGATCCCCACACCACATACGCTGCCCTGGATTTGGGAAAAGCGCTCGCCAATCGGCTCCAGTTGCGGCATCTCCCGTCCCCAATATTCACGCAACAATACATTGGCCAACCCGTTGGAGCTGCGGCTGTGTGGATCGAGGACCATCGCTGTAGCTTGGCGAATGGGTACATGGGAGAAAAGAAAAACGCTATCGACTTTGCCGTCTGCACCAATGCAATGGTCCTTCATCACCTTGATACCTTCAAAATCGGCCAATGCCCCCACTGGCAGCAAAGCAATATCACAATTGCCTTGCTTCAATTCATCTGCACAGATGCTGGGCGGCACCTCGTTGAGCATTAGCTCATCTTCGCCAAACCAGCGCTGTAGCCCATCTATGAAGGGCCTTGTGTTGAAATAGGAAACGAGCGCTATGCGAATCATTGCAAGTGTGAGACGTCGTTGAGTTTATGGATACGGAATCTACCTTGGGCATCAAAGTTGAGGAGATTGAGGGCTGTATTTTGGTGTGGAAACAAATCCATCTGCCGCAACCCATACCCAGTCAATTGTGCCAAAACGACGCGCATGATGCGTCCGTGTGCACAAATCAAGATTTTATCATCTGGTCCGGCATCTGTCAACACGCGCGTGATACCGGGTTCGGCACGCGCCCATGCTTCTAGCGGGGACTCGCCTGCGGGCACGCGTGCATGCAGGTCGCCTGCACGCCATGCACTTAAGACCTTTTCAAACTCGGCTTTGACGATATCGTCACCTTCCACGCCCTCCATGATGCCCCAGCCAAATTCATTGAGCTCAGGCAGCTCGGCGATTTCATGGCCTTGGGCAGCAAACGCTGCCAAGGTCTGACGTGTGCGTTTGAGCGCAGTGCAGTAAATCTTGGTAAATGAAATATGCCCGTATTGCTTGAAAAACGCGGCACCCTGTAGGCGACCAGTGTCGTTCAAGTCTGAGTCGATCCCCCCGCCCTGCACGATATTGCGGCGGTTATAGTCGGTCTCTCCGTGCCTGATCAGGTAAATATGAGCCATGGCGCAGGTGCAGTTTAAGCCACCGACTCTGGAATGAATTCCTCAACAGAGAAATCATGGACCACATTGTACAATGTGTCACGCTCGATCGGGTCAAATCCAGCACGACGTATCAGCACGATCAATTCTTCGGTGCTAATTGCAGGATTTTGATCCTCGGCACCAGCCTTGGAGTAGATCTTGGTGGTGTCGTCGATCGTGCCATCGACGTCGTCCACGCCAAATGACAAGGCCACTTGTGCCGTGCGGCGACCGATCATGGGCCAATAGGCTTTCACGTGGTCGAAATTGTCCAAATAGATGCGACCGATGGCGTAATTTTTCAGGTCTTCGATCACCGAAACCTCACGCAAATGGCTCAGTTGGTTGTTTTGATTCCTGAATTTCAAGGGAATAAAGGTCTGGAAGCCTCCTGTACGGTCCTGCAATTCTCGCAGTTCCCGCATGTGATCGACACGATGCCAGTAGGCCTCGATGTGGCCATATAACATGGTCGCATTGGAACGCTTGCCTAGATTGTGAAAAGTCTCGTGCATGTCGAGCCACTCTTGTCCAGAGCATTTGCCACCAGCGATTTGGTCGCGAATCTCTGCATGAAAAATCTCTGCACCACCGCCAGGCATGGAGTCCAAGCCTGCTGCGATCATTTCCTGAAGGCCTTGCTCATAGCTGATCTTGGCTTTCTTGAATACGTAATGGTACTCGACCGGCGTGAGCGCTTTGATGTGCAGCTCAGGACGGTGAGCCCTGATAGCGCTGAAAAGCTCTTGGTAGAAGGCGTGGTCATACTGCGGCATCACGCCGCCCACGATATGGACCTCTGTGACGGGTTTGCCATCATACGCCTTCACCTGATCTAGAATCTGCCCTAGCGACAATTCCCAGCCATCGGTACGCTTCTTGATTTTCTCACTATAGGAGCAGAATGTGCAGGAATACACGCAGACATTCGTGGGCTCGATATGGAAATTGCGGTTGAAATAAGTCCTTTTGCCTTGTTTGCGCGTGCGCACAGCATTGGCGAGCAGCGACAGGAAGGGCAGGTCACCATGCTCATAAAGGTACAATGCGTCCTCATCCGAGATGCGTGCAGCGGCCATCACCTTGGCAGCAATCGATGTTTCGACTTCGTTGAGTTTGTTGCTTTGCAGCAAGTGGCTCAAGGCGCTATTTTCTTCCATGGCGCAAAATTAGGCAATCACTCTGTAAACTCATAGCAACCTGCGTCGGGTCTCACATCATGAGGTTTCCCTTCCTTATCGACGGGCAAGCCGCCGATCGGCTGCCCGAGATTGATCGCTGGGCTGCCTGCAGACAGGCGATAATCGCGCTCGTCGGGCTCTCCTGCCGTCGGATCCGCAAATTTTGGAAACTCCAACACGTCGGTCGTCACGGCATTGAAACCCTTGACGACCAAAGTTGTTTTCAGCAAAGTTGCAGTGAATGTCACGTCATATTGACCAAAGGTAGGGAAGCTATCGGGTGCAAACTCCTCTTCTTCAGAGCCCCAGATAATACAATTCTCAAAACTTACCTTGCAAGGGAAGACGATATTGGAGTCATAATTATTTACCACTAGCTGTGGTTTGTTGCGCGTGAAATCGACGGTATAGTTTGCGAGGGTAGTATGGCGAAACTCGCATTTACCTCCACCATAGATACCTACAGTGCCCTCTACACAGTTGTGAATAAGGCAATTGTCCACGCGCAGTTGCGGATAGCTGGGCAGCAGATCAGTATAGCCACGCGATAAGATGCCGTAGGCACC
>JANORP010000458.1:0-12390 GCA_031415375.1 Bacteroidota bacterium
TAGCGATCTCTCTGTTCTTGAAAATGGGCGCGTGTCACAAGGTATCCCCCAAACAGAAAAACGGATAACACAATTGTCATGACAACGGCCTCCTTGTGCGCAAAAGGATCCACAAAAGGTCTTAAGCTATCAACGGCTATTTGGATGGGATGCTGTAAAATATCCCAACTATTCCAACGCAACACGCGGCCCAGGTAGATGCCATAGGCAGCGCCGATCGAAAACATCAACATGGTACCCCAAGCATATAGAGGTCTCATTCGCAGAGAGATCATCGCATGCATCTGTTTCATCGAAAAAAAGCCCAAGGCAAGACCATGAAAGGCAAATCCTGCCATGAGAAATATATCGTACCAGTAGGGGACCCCAGCACGTGGCCGCAGGTGCACCAAGTCTGTAAGAATATAGGGGGCATTTGGGAGAAACAATAGCCAAGCTACGCTGCAGGCGATTGTCAACAACAGACTAGACGAGCGCTTGTTGAGACCTTGCGCGAGACTGCTGAAAAGGATGGGCATCCAGGCCAAAAACAAATTCCAAATCAAGAACCCAAAGGTTCCTTTACCTGTCCAAACAAAGCGAAAGCCGACAAGCGCCACACAATAGACGGTAAACAGCGCGAGGAAAGCCAATTGACGAGCGGAACGCTTGTCGAGAAAGTCTAGCATAAGAGATCCGTTTTCAGGTACGTAGTCCTTTACGCAAGTTTCTGCAAGGAGGTTGCCTCTGTTGAATGTAAGAATTTTTTATTTCCCTTCGTTGAAATTTCCTACATTTGCCGTCCTATTCGAGGATTTGGCGCGATAGTACAATGGATAGTACATGAGTTTCCGGAGCCCAGGATGAAGGTTCGATTCCTTCTCGCGCTACCAAACGGGAGGAAGCATCAACACAGATGCTTTCTCCCGTTCTTTTTTGCCCCAAAACATTGCTCAGTTGGCTGGAAATGCGGATTAGCTCGTTTACCCTCGGTAGAGAGGGGTTCTAAAGTTACCTTTTGGTTCATTTAATGGGGTGTATGGTCAGCTGATGTTCGGCGCTCCGAAGTGTATTGCTGCTTGTGGAAGTGTCACTCAATTACAAGCCCGGGAAACAAGACAAAGGCGGCGGGTCAAGGCACTTGAGGAAATGCTTGCGGCTGAGCGGCAAGAGCTCGCTTCGATCATCGCCGCTAGATCGGGGACGGCTTCTAGTCATGGGGCAAAGTTCAGGACACAACTTGCGCCGCAACACTATTCGCCCAAGCTCACTTGGAAGGACAAAATCTTATTCGTGGTCAAGGAAGTTGGAAAGCCGGTCCACGGCAAGGAGATCGGGCCAGTATTGCTCCGATTGCAGTCGCATGGTTTGAAGTTCAGGCACATGGAGAATACGGTTTCAGTCCACCTCACTAAACTTGTGAGGGATGGCGCACTAATGCGGCTCAAGGCCAAAGGCGGGTCTGGGTCGTTTTATGCGTTACCTGAGCGAGGCGGTGATTTCTTGGGTCTGGAAATCTAACTGGGGTTCAAAAACCCTGCTTCAGCAAGCCTAGCGTGATTTTACAGAAATGCGAATGGGAAAATTTCCCCAGCTACAGACCTCCTAAAATTACAGAAGAGGAAGTTTTGAATGGTTTTGAACGGGGTAACATGATCTTCGTGGGTGCAATGAATCTTGGTGAATCCCTCTGCAAGCACTTTGGTCAGTTGATTCTCCGAATATTGCTTCACGGGCAAGCCACTGCACCGCTCAGGTCCATTCTCGCTAAAAGTACCGATTGTCATGTAGCCAACCACGGCATTTACGGCCTTCCCTACATAGTCGGAGACCTGCTCGGGGGTCGTGAGGAAATGGAAGGTGGCGCGGTCATGCCAAAGGTCGTATCGCCTTTGAGGCACAAAATCCTCGATGTCGGAAACGATCCATTGGACAAGGTCTGCCCGTTCCCCAAGCCTGGTTTTGGCCTTTGTGATCGCGGCTTCAGATATGTCCAGTACAGTGAGGTCGGTGTAGCCTAGGTCTAGCAGGCAATCCACGAGCCTACTGTCCCCTGCGCCGATGTCGATTATGCTGGCGTTCAAGGGCAACGCTGTCTCGCCGATGAATCGAAGTGAAGTCTCTGGTCGATGCTGCGTCCAACTTACTTCAAGGGGTTGTTTCATGGCGTACACTTCCTCCCAATGGTGCTTTCGATTTTTCATCATCCGTAGTGATATGCGATTTCTTTTCAACCATCATCGTAAACGGTAAATTTCTCCAATTGTTGCAACCTTCTATCCTATACATCTTTCATCGATTTGCAGAAAGCTGATTCATCGGAGCAGACGAAGGATCGGGCTAAACTCAACTTGGATTCATTTCAATATTCATCTGCAAATACGTCCTCACCGTCATTCCACTAATTTCATGGAACTGGCGTGACAGGTGCTGAACACTGCTGTATCCTAGCCTCGTTGCGATCTCCGCAAGTGTCAAGTCTCGGTTCAAAAGCAGTTGCCTCGCTTGCTCGATGCGTTGCTCAATGATGAATTTTTCCAAGGTCATTCCCTCGTGCTTGGAAAACGCGCGGCTGATGTGTGCATAAGACTTCCCCGTCTGTGCAGCAATGTAATGCGACACGTTCAGTCTGCTTTTTTGAAACTGGTCGTCCCTGAACATCAAGAAAACCAAGTGCTTCACGATTTCTACCAATTGACCTTGGGTGTCTTTGACCAGGCAAAACCCCATCGTTTCCAATTGCGCTTCCAGCACCCCGATTCTAAAGGCGTATGGTTTCCTTATCGTTGCAAATCCATGTTTAAAATCAAGGAACTCGATATTGAGTTGTTCCAGTATTGTATGCAATTCAGATGGGCATTCACCCGACCATAAGCCTTTCAGGCAAATCGTAATCTCTTCCATGTACGTGATTTGAGGAATGAATTCTCAACAATTCTGACTCCATGCTTGGCATGGAGAAACTGTCGTGTCATCTCATATCAGAAGCACTTGGAAACGTTCACATCTGGAAAATGTAGGTAGCGTTTCGTTTTCTGGCGGTTTGAACGATGCGGCCTTTTCATCCAATAAATTCCAAATCACGCTTGGGTGTTCGCAAAAAACAAGCAGAGGAATTTGAATGGGAGCAATGGCATCATTGGATTGAAAATAGGTGGGGGTCGAGAAAAAGCGCATCGAATCGTCGATGCAGCAACTTTCAAGGGATGCTATTCCCCCGTCGATTGCTCCTACCAAATCGGTTCCCTTTTCTTCTGGTTCATGGTCAGCATGGGCCTCACAAGATGTATGCTGTTGCGTCGCATCTAGAACAGGCTTTTCTTCATGTTCTACTGTGCCTGAATGGTGGTGTTCCTGTATATGGTCGCTATGTTCATGCGCACGCTGTGCGTGATCGGCCGGTGATGGATGCGCGTGTTGATGGTCTTCATGGTCAGTGTTCGCCATGGACTTTATAATGGGATCGACTACGGGCTTGGAGTGCCCCTGGCATAAATTCGTTTCGCGGCAATCGCTCTTTGTGATCGGCAGCTTGCCTATCAGGCAAGATATTTCGACGAGGAACACCATGCAAAATGGCAGCAAGAGACTCAGGCTGAATACAACCCTGTGCCGTTGCCCATGCTTGCGATATGTATTCCTTGCGGTTGCCAAACGACTTATTGTTTCAAGAATTTCATCGTTTTCGTTCCATCTCGCCCATTGATCCTCAACAAGTAGAGTCCTGCTGCCAAGTCCTCAAGTTCAAGTTTCCCATCGGCAGACATCGTTTTTTCCGCCAAGACTCTCCCAAAAGCATCCAGAATCTCAACGCGTACTTTCGAAACAAGCCGATCACCGAAATCTATGGAAATATGATCGGACGCTGGATTTGGGTAAAGGACAGCTGCGAAGTCACTGATGGTGCTGGGTTGAGCGGATGTGGCTGGGTTCAAAACCAAAAACTGCCCCATCATTCCCTCGTCTTCGTGGTGCAGCAGGTGGCAATGGTACATATAGGGCGTGGAATCATCAGCAAAATTGTCAAACACCCCCACAAACCGCACTGTATCTTCTGGCAAGACCAAAATCACATCCTTCCATCCCGCATATTGTGGAGGTGGTGCCATCCCGTTGATGTCCAAGACAAAAAACTGAATGTCGTGGATATGAAATGGATGGGCAACCTTGGTCGAATTCGTAAGCGTCCAAATTTCCTTATTGTTCAGAAGGGTTCGCAGGTTGATCGTGTCGCTATTGTAGGATCGACCATTGATCAGGAATGGGCCATCGACCAAGGCCGCTTCCCCAAATTGCGTGGTATCTGATTCCAGTTGTAAATGGCGGTGTGCGTCTATGCCCAAGGTATCATAAGGCACCACAGGAGCAAAGGTGGATGGCATCGCTGTGATGGGATTGCCCGTTGCAGTGACCACATTCAAGCGCAAGACATTAAAATCCAAGCCATTGAGCGTATTGGAATAATATCCTTCACCGATTGGGTTAGTGGCTGTTCCCACAGAATCAGCCCCGATAACGCCTCTGGGCAATTCAGACGAATAGCTTACCAAATCCAGTTGCTGCCCAGGATTGTAATTGTTGAAGGCAATGAGGATCTCAGCACGTTCGCCAGGCGACACGCGGACCCGGTTGGTGGTATGAGGCTGCGAAAGCAAGCCGCCATCGGAAGCGATCAGGGAAAAGTTGGCATTGTCACTGAGGCCAAGCAGATAGGTGCGGTCGGTGCTGCCATTCAATAGCCGAAAACGCACGACCTGCCGTGGCACATCCAAAACGGGATTGAGCGTACCATTGACCATCATGATGGAATCCTCATGCGATGCAATTGCGAATTGGTAAAGCAAATCAACGGCCTTGGATTGCAGGATCAATGGGAAGTCGTCGATCCCGTAACTTCTTGGGAGTGCGTACCCGGCTTCCTCGGCATCACGCACAATGATCATCCCTGCCAATCCTCTTGTGACTTGTAGCTCCGTTTTCCCTTCGCCATGTGGGTGGTACCACAAGGTCGATGCACGGTTGCGCATCTTGAACGATGGACTCCAAGTCGTGCCAGCAGGAATGATCTGATGGGGCCCACCATCGTTTTCAGGGGCCACATGAAAGCCGTGCCAATGCACTGTGGTCGCTGTATTCAGGCCGTTGGTGACATTCAGTGTGATGCTGTCCCCGCTTTCAATGAGCAAGGTAGGCCCAAGAAAGTCACCGTTGTAGCCATAAGTGGGTGTGTTGAACCCAGGAAAGAATACCTTCGTCGCCGAAGCAACGTTCAGTTGGAAACTGGTGCCTGAAAGGGTATCTGGAATGAAGAGTGGGTTTTGCCCAAACAAAGAGCCAGCAGCCGCAATAAAGATCGCGGCTGCGGTGATGATCGACTGTTGATTGAAAGACATATTTACTGCGTAACTGTGAACCGATGGCTGCTCACAGCACCATTCAGACTTGCCTTGATGATGTAGCTGCCAGATGCGATGTCGGCTGTGCTGAATGACTTGACAAACTCACCCGAAGCAATAACCTCATTCATCACTTGCAATACTGTGCGACCTGTCAAATCCATCACTTCAACGGAAAGCGTTCCCGCTTTGGTGCCGCTGTAGCGGAAATTGACCAAGCCGTTAGCAGGGTTAGGATAGACCGACATGCCAGACGCCAGCTCAAAGCCATTGGTGATGCCAGTTGCCGTATTCAAAAAGCCACGAATGTCGGCTGCCATTTGTGTGGTGTCACTCGTGGTGAATCCAATGTATGGGCTCCCCAAGATCGAGTGATTGGTACCGCCACCCAAGATCACGATGGTAGGCATCCCAAAGCCGCCATAGTAAGCAACTTGGGTGGAACCGCTATCCATTGGAATGGAAGTGAAACCGTTGCTAGTTACCCAATTCAAGTTGCTCGCGCATGAATATGCATTGGTAAAGCCAGTGGCATAGCTCTTGATCTTGCCAGGAAACTCGGCCAATAGGGCAGACTTCATGGCTTCCAACTTGTTCCCAGCGGTAATGCAAGGTTGGCAACTCTGCATGAAAAATTCCAAGATGACTGCATTGCCCGCATCTAGGTCTGCAAACAAATGCTGCATGTTCCCATTACAATCCATACGGTTGAAGTCCATAGCCGTAGTTTGGGTGAAACCCGAAACTGCGAAAAGGCTAAAACACAACCCAAAAACCAATGATGAAATGCTCTTCTTCATATCCCTATTAATTAAACTGACCTAAAATTACGGCTTTTAGAAGGAAGTCCTCCATGATGTCAAAATTATATAAATCGAACTCATTGCCGATAAGCTGCTCTTGCCCCAGCGATGTTGATGTTGTCACGGCACCCAAGTGTCGCCAGCGATGATCGGATTGTGTGGGCTACCGTCGTTGGTTGGAGCTAGCTGTAGTCCATGCCAATGGGTTGTAGTGGTGTCGGCGAGGTTGTTGGTGACGTGCAGGTTCACGCCTTGGCGTTCGAGCATAGAAGCCAATGCACAATTGGCAATTTTGATATCCTATTTTCCTGTTGCAATCTCAATCGATTGGTAGAAGTATTGGGTAACTTATGATGCAAAGGACGCTGCATTTTCCAAAAAATGTGGCTCCAAAGTGAGCATTTCGCGAGTCCTCGTATCGAATGTCAAAATTATATAACTCGTAGATTTAAGCCCAATTCGCGAGCGTCTGAATTAAATGTAATATGCTATCTATCAATAGCTTGCGGCACGTTATGTAAGTTTGGCATTTTATTCAAGTGGGTCCAATAGCATGTGATCCGTAGGCACCTTCAGCAAATGCCAAGCCTGGTCCATGTGCCTAAATCGAAAAACGACGTAAATTGAGGTTCCTTTTTAGTCAAAAACTTCAATTTCATAATAATGAAACGTCTTTACATCCTTTCACTTCTCCTTTTTGCCGGGCTTTTTTCCCTTGCACAGCAAAATGTCACCCTCAACATCAACCACATGCTGGGAGCGAATCCTTTCCAATTTGGGACGGCAGCCGCCACGCCAAGTGGGGTGGAATTTACCGTGTCCCGATGCCAATACTACATCTCTGAGATCACGCTGATCCATGATGGTGGCACCGAGACGATGGTACCTAATACGTGGATTTTTGCAGATGCGGCTCAGACAACAACACTGGCGCTAGGAAGTTTCCCGGTGACGATGTTGGAGGGTGTGAAATTTGGGATTGGTGTACAGCCCGCCTATAACCACCTGGATCCGACGACCTATCCCAATACCCATCCGCTTTCACTCAAGTCGCCCTCGATGCAATGGGGTTGGTCTTCGGGCTATATTTTTGCAGCCATTCTAGGCAATAGTGGCCCAAGTTTTTCCAATTCTTGGGATGTTCAAGGGCTAGATGACGCCAATTATTACCATGCCACCGTGAACACGGCGGGTATGATGATGGGCCAAGACTTGATGATCGACATCTACGCCGACTATCAGCAAGCACTCAGGGGAATCAACGTTTCCACTGGGATTGTGATACACGGCGCGTCTGGAGCAGCAAGAACGATGCTTCAAAATTTCAGGGACTTTGTATTCTCGGCGACAATGGCGACGGGGGTCCAGACTCCCCAGACCGCAGCATTTAGCATTGCCCCCAACCCTACCACAGGCCATACCAGGCTCATTGTTGATGCATCCACGGAAAGCAATATTATCGTGTATGATTACATTGGGCGCATTTTGAAGACGGTACAACCTGTCGCTGGTATCGCCGACCTCGACCTCGCCGTCGCAGGTTGCTACCTTGTGGCCTTGCAGCAAAATGGGCAGACTATAGCTACCAAGCGCCTCGTTGTTGCACAATAAGCTGTTTGGATTGCCGCCGTGGCAAATGCGCATGAAGAAGAGGATACATTTTATGGCATTGTTGATAGCCTCATTGGGGTTTACTGCTTGCCGTGAAATTGATCCACCATGTGCATTGCCCGCCGATTCAGGGGAGCTTTTGCAAGTTCCACTAGGCTTTCCGCCAGTCTCTTTCCCAGCCGACAATGCCTTCTCTGAAGCGCGTTGGCGGCTGGGAAAGAAGCTTTTTTACGATCCGGTCTTGTCGATCAATGGCACGGTCAGTTGCGGGAGCTGCCACCGGACCGAATATGCCATGGCAGACCATTTGCCTACAAGTCCAGGCGTCTATGATCGGCCAGGCACCCGCAATGTGCCATCGCTCGCCAATGTTGCCTATCAGCCCTACTACATTCGCGAGGGTAGTGTGCTCACGTTGGAGATGCAGGTCTTGGTGCCCGTGCAGGAAGCGAATGAATTTAACCACAATCTCGTGGACATCGGGCATCAGCTCGAAACAGACAGCGTCTATGTGCAGATGAGCCGAGCGGCCTATGGTCGTCTGCCTGATCCATTTGTGATCGTGCGGGCCATCAGCACCTTTGAGCGCACGATACTGAGCGGCAATAGCCACTATGATCAATATGCCACGCAAGGCTGCAAGGAAGCGCTTTCATTTTCCCAACGAAAAGGGATGGAACTCTTTTTCAACGACAAGACCAATTGCCACCGCTGCCACGGAGGATTCAATTTCACGGAATATGCCTTTGAAAACAACGGCCTCTATGAGGTCTATGCCGACATTGGTCGCATGAGATTTTCCAATGACTCGGCCGATCTAGCAAAATTCAAGGTGCCAAGCCTGCGCAACGTCGGCTACACCGCACCCTATATGCACGACGGTAGCCTGCAATCGCTGGAGGAGGTCGTCGATCATTACAACCGAGGCGGCGTGAACCATCCTAGCAAGAGTCCACTCGTGAAACCCCTCCACCTATCACGTGCAGAAAAGGAAGACTTGATCGCTTTCTTGATGGCCCTGTCTGATGAACAATTCATGAACGACGCACGGTTTCAAAAGTAACGGGTGAGGGCTAGTGGCAGCTATCGCAGCGGATTCCATTGAAAAGACCAACAATCAGATATGCAAACAGTATCGGAATCAATCGAGTGTGTAACAAATTTGGGGAGCCCGCGGCATCCTGCCGCCGGGCTTAGACCCTCGCCTTCTGCGGGACACGCGTTTGCCTCCGGCGGAATCAACTGAAATCGCCGATTTTGAGCGTTTTAGGCCAGAGGCAAACGGTCGATCGTCCTTCGGCCAGAGGCCTCGGACTCAGCGATTTTTGTTGGTCTCCCCCAGATTGTTACACACTCGAATCAATCAAAAGACTGCGTTCACCCTCTTCTTCAAAACATGGGCCATCGCCTTCCTTCCAAACACGGAAAACACAACGGGAGTCACCACAATATCCAACAAAGTTGAAGAAATCAATCCTCCCAAGATCACGGTCGCTACGGGATACAAAATCTCCTTCCCAGGCGCTGTGGCATCCAGCGTAAGCGGGATCAAGGCCAAACCCGCCACCATGGCTGTCATCATCACAGGAACGAGCCTTTCTACCGAACCTCTCACGATCATTTCTTTTCCAAAGTTTTCCCCTTCATGCTCAATCAGGTGGATGTAGTGGGAAATCATCATAATCCCGTTTCGCGAAGCAATACCCGTGAGCGTGACAAAACCTACCAAAGTGGCGATGGAAAACGTACCGCCCGTGAGCACTACAGCGATCACACTCCCGATCAGTGCGAGCGGAATGTTGAGCATCACTTGCGCGACGATGCGGCCTGATTTGAAGTGGGCATACAACACGACAAATATCCCAAGCAGTGAAAAGATGCTGAGAATGAGAATCAAGCGCGATGCCGATTGTTGGCTTTCAAATTGACCACCGTAGTTGAGGTAATAGCCCTTGGGCAAATTCAATTCTTTGCCGAGCCGATCCTGAATTTCTTTGACGGTGCTGCCGAGGTCTCGGCCTTGCACATTGCAACTGAGCACAATGCGGCGTTGCGTGTTTTCGTGGTAGATGCTGTTTTGGGCGGGATTGTAATCGATTGCGGCGATTTGATACAATGGAACCTGCGAACCATCGGGCAAATCGATCATCGTGTTGCGGATGGCGGCTAGGTTGGTACGGCCTTCATCGGTGCTGCGCAACAAGACATCGTAAGACTGCTGCCCCTCAAATATTTGCCCATCCACTTTTCCGTTGTAAAAAATCTCTAGGTCTTCGGCCACTTTTCCAGCTTGGAGGCCGTAGCGTTGGAGTGCCTGACGGTCGATCTTGATTTGCAACTGTGGCACCAAGACTTGTTTTTCCACTTGTGCATCCACCACGCCGGGAATGGTTTGGATAATGGTATGGGCCTTGAGCGCATCTTGCCGCAACTCCGCAAGGTCATTTCCAAATATTTTGATGGCCACTTGCGCCCGCACCCCTGAGAGCAGGTGATCCAAGCGGTGCGAGATCGGTTGCCCGATATTGACGGAAACGCCTTTGAGCAGCGCAAGTTGAGTTCTGATGTCGGCAAGGATGGTGGCTCGATCTCGCTCTGTATCCTCCTTGATTTCCACCTCGATTTCTGAATTGCTCACAGGCTCCACATGTTCATCCAATTCGGCCCGACCCGTGCGACGGCTCACGAATAGCACCTCTGGGACGCGCAAGATCAGTCTCTCAGCCGCTGTGCCGATCCGATTGCTTTCTTCCAAGGATGTGCCTGGGGCAGTGGCTAAATTGATCGTGAACGAACCCTCGTTGAAGGGGGGCAAAAATTCTGTTCCAAAAAATGGCACGATGCTGATGCTGCCCAAAATCAGCACAATGGCAACCGCTATGATCGGTACGGGGTTGTCCAATGACCAATGCAGCAATTTGCGATCCTGACGTTTGAGCCAGCGCACAAGAAGTGTGTCGTGGTGCTGTTCTAAATCAGGTACGGTTTCTTTTGAGGGCTTCTTTTTGGAGAAGAAGTACTTGATCTTCGGCCAAATTGCAATCTTGTCGGTAGGCTTTTTTTCTGAACCCAATAGATAGCTGCAAAGCGCAGGCGTCACCGTAAGCGAAACCGCCAATGAAGCCAAAATCGAAGTGATGTAAGCAATGCCAAGCGGCGCAAAT
Source organism: Bacteroidota bacterium (assembly GCA_031415375.1). Classification (GTDB taxonomy): domain Bacteria; phylum Bacteroidota; class Bacteroidia; order J057; family JADKCL01; genus JADKCL01. The sequence goes on from JANORP010000458.1 coordinate 10,954, forward strand.
ATCTTGCCCTCGATTCCTTGCAAATAGAAAAGGGGCAAAAAAACCAAGACCACAATAATCGTCGCATAGACAATGGAATTGCGCACCTCGCTGCTCGCTTCAAAAATCACTTGCATCGTGGGCAATGGCTGCTCCTTGAGGCGATTTTCCCTGAGCCGACGATAGACATTCTCCACATCCACTATGGCATCGTCCACCAATTCCCCGATGGCAATGGCCAAACCTCCTAGCGTCAAGGTATTGATGGAAATACCAAATGCCTTGAAGATGAGCGCCGTGATGACCAACGACAGGGGAATCGCGGTGAGCGTAATGATCGTCGTGCGGAAATTGGCGAGAAAGAGCAAAAGCACAATCACAACCAATATAAAACCATCGCGCAAGGCTTCCTCGACATTGGTGAGGGCATTCACGATAAAGCTTTTTTGTTGGAAAATCTTAGTGTTGAGCTTCACGTCTGCTGGGAGGGAGGTCTGCAATTCTGCCACGGCCTTTTCTACGGCATCTGTAAGCTCCACGGTGGATGCTCCGGGCTGCTTTTCCACTGTCAAGATCACCGATGGCCTGCCATTGATGCTGGCATCGCCACGCTTGACTGCGCCACCGAGTTTGACCTCCGCAACGTCGCTGAGCAAGACCGGGAGGCCCATTTGGTTTAGTATTGTTGTCGCCTTCAGGTCTTCGAGATTTTCTGCCCGCCCGATATTGCGGATCAAGACCTCGTTGCCATAGCGATTGACAAAGCCGCCTGTGGTATTGCCGTTGGTGAGTCTCAGGGCTTCATCCATGGCATTGAGCGTCAGTCCAAACTGCTTGAGTCGTGCTGTCGAAATCAGCACTTGAAATTGTTTGCGCTCCCCACCAATGGGAATCACCTGCGAGACGCCTTTGATACTCATGAGCCGTCTGCGAATGGTGAAATCTGCCAAGCTACGCAATTCCATCGGGGAGGTCGTGTCTCCTGAGACTCCGATCATCATGATCTGCCCCATGATGCTGCTCACAGGCCCCATCACAGGTGTAATGCCTGAGGGAAATTGCACGGTTTGCAGCTTCTCAGCTACCAATTGTCGGGCTTTGAAAACATCTGTTTCCCAATCAAATTCCACAAAAACCATCCCGATCCCAATGGAAGATGCACTTCTCACGCGCTCCACACCTGGTGCGCCATTGAGTGCAACTTCCACGGGAGTCGTCACTTGCGTCTCGATTTCCTCGGGGGCCATGCCATTGGCCTCCAAGAAAATCGTGACTTGTGGCCGATTGAGGTCGGGCAATACATCGACGGGCAGTTGCAAAAATGTATAGGCTCCATACACCAGCAACAGTGCTGCGGTGGCGACCACAAACATGCGGTTGTGCAGGGAAAACTGTATCAGTCGATTGAGCATGATATTCTGATCAACATGGAAAGCCAGAATCTTTAGGGTATCGGGG
>JANORP010000459.1:0-18189 GCA_031415375.1 Bacteroidota bacterium
TGCGCCCCTCCCCTCCCTGTCTGTGATGGGCCGTGTGCCCACGATCAGCGCCCGACCTGCCACCGTGCAGACCAAATGCACGGCCTGTGCCCACATGGAGACCGAGCAATCCAAAGAGGAGCCTGACGATGCCCATGGCGCGCATGTGCAACGATTTGCCGCAGCGGCAGGCGACGATGCCCCGCGTGACGCCGACACCACAAAACCCACACTCCTACAACGAAAATGCAGTCAATGTGAAGCCCAAGATCAAGAAGAACATGGCACCGTCCACGCCAAACGCAACCAAGGCTTTGGCCCCAGCACCACCATGCTGTCCACGCAACTCGCCAGCACCAAGGGGCAAGGAATGGGGCTTCCCCACAAAGAAAGGCAGCAATTGGAGACCGCATTTGGGGCAGACTTCTCCAAAGTCAAAATCCATACCGAATCTGCCGCCGCCGAACTTGCGCGCAGCATCCATGCCCAAGCCTTCACCCACGGCGCCGACATCTACTTCGACCGTGGCAAATACCAGCCCCACACCCCCGAAGGCATGCGCCTGCTGGCGCACGAGCTCACACATACCGTGCAACAAGGCGCGGTAAGCGCCGACAGCAGCCTGATCTCAAGGCAGGTAGATGAAGACAGCTTGCAACGGACTTGCGATAATTTGGCGGCGGAGTTTGATTTGAAGCACATGTCCAAACTGGATCGCGCAAGATTGGATGCGCGCGTGAAGGAATGTACCTGGTCAATTGTGCATCAAGGTTTGCAATGGGAACAGCTTATGCCCATGCCTGAATTTGCATTGGTTCCGAGCAAGGACGAAACCTCCGAGTCCGCCACCTACAACAAAGGTCTTAGAGACAACTATCAAAGGGAGGTAAAGGCCAACAATGCCCCGCCAGACGCTTCTATGCGCCACGAAAAGATGATGAAAACCCTATTGGCGTCGCTCGGCAATTGGGATGGCATAAAAACTGACAACGATAAAGCACTAGAGAAGCGCAAGGAAGCTAAACTAAGTCTCCTTGAAGCCTGGTTTTCGCAATTCGGGGTTCACAAGACCTTTTCTTGGGCAGTCATCAGCAATACACACTTTCAGAAAAACCTAGAATTTCTAGAGCATGCAGGAAACCCCAAGCTTCCTACCAGTGATCAGGGGATCGCCTGGTATCAAAGCGAGGCATCCATGATTCAGGCGGATCCGGTTGGGTGGGTTTGGAAAAGTATGGTCAGCGATCTATACAAGAAACTAGGCGCTGAGATGCCATTTGCAAAAGCCAATTCGACCCTAAAACAAATTCAAAGTGGCAAGATAAAAGCCACACTAGAGCAGTTTCCTTCAGAAATCATCGGGCCAGATTCTCAGGTGCCAGGCTCTATTGGGACATTTACCATGCGTCTAGATTATAGCCTCGCAAGCGACGATGTATTGGCTCAAATCGCCACCAAGTGGCAGGGAGTAGAATACCACTGGGAATTGATCGACATGACCGAATCCTATGGAGCTGCCTTGGAAGAAGATGTGAAAAAAAACGATAAAGCCATCCAGCAAGACACCAAATCAAAAGCGGCTACAACTCCCTCAGATGCACCCTCTGGCCCCCAAAAGGTGCTCAAAGACCTCACAGAAAGCTCTCCTTCGCAATTGAATGAAGTTTCAATCTCTGCGGCGAGAAAACAACGCAATATAGAAATCGACGAGAATTACTGGCGAGATCACGACGCCAATCAAGAAGTGCTGCGCAATCCAGGAGCAAATACTGATGATGATTACTACTATACCAAGGTGAACCGCTTCTATGCGAATTGGAATAATATCACTGAAGGCGTAGGTGTAAGAGGAGCCAAAATCGTGCAAATGGTGTATTCGATCGGAGATATCCTCGGCGGCACCTACAATGAGCGAGAAATCCCTTTTCCTCGACCAGATCGTATCCCCCCAAAAGGCGGATGGTATCTCGTGCGCTGCATCGCTGCTCCCCTCCCCATTGGTAAAGGAACAGCACAAATAGTGCGGCAACCAAGTGTGGCGATCAAAATCGTGCGCTTGCGCCCCATGGTAGAGTATGCTAAGGAACGACTGCATGATCTAGACGATAATTTTCAAGCACACAAAATTGAGATCAATACCCAATTGGCAATCTATGGAACCAATGACAATTCTCCAGAAGTCAAGAAACTGAAAGCGCAACTGGAAATGGTCGAAAAGGAAATGACGGGTTCAGCGCAAGACATCATCGGATTGCGTATGGACAAGTTGGCTTTGGAAATCGAAAGGACAAGCAATTCCTACCAAAAGACCAAGCTACAACTGCAATTGGATGGCTTGCGCAATACCTTGACGATGGCAAGTATCCGCAGTCGCGATTACCTCGATGAGAAAAAAATAATACGCCCTCGGGCCATGTTTATCTCGCAGGAAACAAGTGAGGCATATCCATTGCTGCTCCAATTGGGAGCTGCCAAGATCAGTCTCAAGAGCAGCTCAACGCCCAACAAACCAGTGTACCGATACCGCTACCTGCTATCGGATGTCACCTCTCAAGGTAGTACCACCTATGAGGGAGAAGCTGACAACGAGATTACAGCAATCGAACGTGCATTTCAGGAATATGCCAATGATTGCCCCTATGGGCGTGGACTCCTTGTTGTCGGCCTGCCAAATGGCAATGCGCTCGATATGCCTGAGAAAACCTATAAATGCGATCCACTAGGGGTCGGACAGGCAAAGGCAAACATTGGCCATCTATTGACCCTGCTGGCAGTACTCGGCATGATCGGCGTGCCTTACTTAGGGCAAGTCGCCATGGTTGGCGGGGCGATTTTGGCCACAGCACGCATCAAACAGCGTATCGATGACCATACGATGGATTGGGACGTAGCGGCAGTGACAGACCTTATGACCATCTTGGGCGTGGTTGCGAGCGGCGTATTGGTCGTAGGTAAACTGCGGCTACTCAAAGCTGGAAATATGTTTGCCCTTGCTGCTGAACATGAAGAGGTTGCACTCCTTTTGGATTCAATGAGAAAGGCCAATAGTGTCGTCGAGCTCGCGGACAAGGCACTCAACTTGGGTGGATATATTATTGGTACAGCAGACTCATTGGTCACCATCATTGACATCTCAAACCAAGAAATGACAGGAGCTATTTCACATGCCGAGGCGAGGCGAAAAAGGGCTATGGCAATCGCTGACGCACTGAAATCCACAGCAATGCAGTTTGCACACTATGCGCGTCCATTGGCCAAAATCGTTGCAGGTGAACTAGGTATAACGCTTCAAAACAATTCAAACAAGCCTAGTGAAAAAACTGTGCGACTGCCCAGCCCCAAGTTTGACGGCATTACGCTCGGGAAAAAAATCATTGCGGCCACCGGTCGGTTTTCCAAAGAAAAATATCCTGGCCTCCATAGCCTACTCTCCAGAGACCACGAACTCTTGGCCGACATCAGCGACAAGAAGATCATATTGGACCACAATAATGTAAAAGATTGGAATGAGATTGGACGACTCGGCAGCATGGAGCCAGAAACCTATGCGGTACTGCTTGCAAAGCCTGAGTTGAGAAAAGCATTGCTGGAACATACAGGAGCAGCAGACATGCTGAAGCATTGCAACTCGCCTTGCTTCCCTCCCAATGCCACGGCAGCAGATGTAATCGCTTTGGACAAAGTGCTCAAGGAATATAGCAAAACCAAAGTTCTCGACGCTACTGATTTCCAGAAACTTAACGATTACCTATATGCGCACCGCGCATCGGCCAGTCTAGGAGATGTCATTGCCGCATTGGGGAAGGATTTTGAAGGTACACTTGCAAGAGCAAAAGATCAAAGCAATGCAATGCCAGCTGAGTGGGGCGATGGTAAATCTACACCTCCTGGATTGCTCCCAGAGATTCAAAAACAATGGAATAAACTTGGTCTGAGCAATCAAATGGCCGCTGAGGTTTTCAAGAACTTGGGAGCCATCGTTGAGGCTGAAAATACTGCTATCATAAAAGATCATTTGGACGAAAAGGAGAAGCGTATCAATAGCAATATTGGAGAAAAGATGCTGTCACTCAAACGGCTTTTGACGAGTCGAGGAGAGGCAACTGACACCACTGCACACGATCGCTTACTCCACGGATTACAGGACCCAGCAACTGCATCAACAGCGGTGGCGTTGCTCAAACCTATGCGCAAGGAGTATCAAGGTGCAAAGACAAGCAAAATTGTGGAGCGACTATCTATCAAGGATATAGACACCTTGCACAAATCTGGAATGGATATCACCCTACCAGAAACCATTGACCACCTGCATACAATCGTCACGCAAACCGATGTAGATTCCGCAAAAGCGGTGGCAGATTTGGTCAACAATGCAGGATACCCAGCTCCCGCAGAAGGGGCCACAAACCCAGATATGAGGCGACTGCTAGAAATCATTGGCAGGTCGCAGGAGACCGGAGCGATGTCTATCTCCAAAGTGAAAGAAGCGATCGCCAACGCCAACAAATTGCATGACGAAGTAAGCCGTGGAAGTATCCAATTGAATTTCAAAGCTGCCGAAGTAGGAATCGGCAGTGGGAAGGACGGCCTAAGAGGGGGATTGCTGACCTACTTACATAAGGTGATGCTTCAATCCGATGTGTCAAAGGCCATCGTAGAGAAATATGGTGATGCAAAATTGGGCGAAAGTATTGCCACTGGCAGGCCCGATTTTTCTTCCTTCGCAGAGATTACTGCTGCGATGCGTACAGAATTCATCGCGTTCTTAAAAGGGCCGTTGCGCATTCGTGTAGAAGGCGATGGGGCTAGTGGCAAAGCTGCAACCATGAGCGATGCCGAACTGAATAAACGCATCGATACATTGGTCAATACCACCTTTGCAGCCAAACGAGGCGATTTCTTTGAGGCGATTGCAAAACGAGCACTCACCAAATATTTCGAAGCAGAGTTAAAAGCCGGCAGAGTGGCAGACGGTACGAAAGTCATGGGCGAATTTTCGCTGGGTGTCATCGTGCCTGGCCAAACAACAACAGCCAAGACTTTTCCAGACGTGACAGTTTTGATTCAACAACCGGCGGAACTCAAAGTTGTATTCTTTGAACTCAAGACGGGAATCAACGAGGTCTCAAAAGGGCAAACGGAGCTGAGAACCTTGGTCCAGAGCAAGGACCCTGACAAGATCGGGCAGATGAAATTTGTAAGCCCAGAAGCCAAGGCGGTTGCGGCAGAAATTGCCAAGGCGCATCAGCAAAAAAAAACCATCCTCTTCGATTATAGAATGGCAGAAGAAAACCCCAAGCACTAATACCTCAATTACATTGATATGGGACACAAAATCGGAGTCATTATCCTTCAAAAAGCGCTTCAAGAACCTTTTGGTCCATTGATGGAAGCGTTGTTTGTAGATCCAAAGCATTTGGGGCTTTGCCGATCTGCTTTTGATGTAGGGCTTTTGAGTGATGTGCAGGTCGCCATCGGGTCCATAGATGGCAATACTTTCATCTTCAGCAAGCTCCTAGCGAGTACGATTGTGGGGCCTGCGGACTATCCACCCTCAGCCCCCCAAGAAGCATGGCTGCTACAACAATCGCAAACCGCCGACATACTCGTGGCCTATATGCATTCCATCACAGAGATTTGCGGGCATCTTGTTTACCATCATGGCAAAAGGGTCGCATTGCATTTCCAGAACGATGCAACCAATGATATTGTGCTCGATCGGGGCCATTTCCCCGATTGGTATCCAGCGAGCCCGCTACACTACACCGAGGACTACGTGCTCTCGCTCGCTGAGGCTTGCATTGGCGTGCCGCTCTATGATTTGCTGGCCACTGAGCCTGCATTGCAGCTTTATGAGGTAGGTTGATGCTTATCCCGATCAAAAATCGAGCTTCAAAGCATGCGCCACAGCAAGCTGTTTGCGATCCTTGACAGCGTATAGAAGTTCACAGATGCAATACGCCATCTGACCACAAATTATGAGAATTCAGCAAGCCAATTTGGCAACCTAAAAGACCGTCCCGATCCATTGTCGGGACGTTTTTATTGGCAAGCTGCGGAATTCACCAATGGCGATTACCTAGGGCATCGCGCATTCAATCAACCTATCCACCCACGCTCGACCGTTCCTTCTCCACATCGACCGTTGCTCCGATGCCTGTTGGAGGCCCTGAAATTGTGACCGAATATTGAACAAAGCGAAAGGTTTTATCCTCACCAAGGAGCCTGAGCGGAGAATTCGATTTTTCACCTTAATACTTTAAAGCAATGCCGGTACAGCCCACTTATCCTGGCGTATATGTGCAAGAGGTCCCCAGCGGTGTGAGAACCATCGTAGGGGTGAGCACGTCGGTGACAGCTTTTGTTGGCACGGCCAAGCGTGGCCCCATCAACAAGCCTGTCACGATCTACAATTACGCCGACTTTGAAAAACGCTTCGGAGGTTTGTCGTCTGACTCTGAAATGAGTTATGCCGTCAGATCCTTCTTCCTCAATGGCGGCTCACAAGCCGTCATCGTGCGCCTGGCGCTAAACCCCACTGCCGCTTCTCGCCTCCTCCCCAACTATAACCCTATCGATGTGCTCAGGGTCACGGCACTCAACTTGGGAGCAGAGGGCAATGATATCGACTTGAATGTGGATTACAACACCACTGTCCCTGACAGCACCTTCAACCTGACTGTACGCTATAGTTCCGGGTCAGCACCCGCCGACAACCGCACCGAACTCTTCGCCAATCTCTCGATGGACAGTTGGCATCCACGATTTATTCAAAACGTGGTCAACGGAGCCTCCGAACTCGTCACGACAACGGTGCTAGCCACTGTCCTCGCCACAGCACCAGGAACTGCTACCGGCGGCTATCAATTAACGGCAGGCATCGACCTCAATTATGCAAAATTGGTAGATGCCACGCACAACCAGTTTCAGGTGGTTGTGAACGGTGGCGCACCTATTACGGTCACGCTGGCTGGCCCCTACCCCAAGACGTATGCCAGCATCATCTCAGCGATCGATGCAGCAGGTGGTGCCAATTTTGGTTGTACCACTGATGCGTTGACCAAGCTCACCTATGACCGTATCGTCATTAGCTCCAAAATATTGGGAGAGCACTCCAGAATTGACATCCTCCCTGGGTTGATCAACGATTGCGCATCACGCCTGCAACTTGGACCAGTCAATGGCGGAACCCAAGTCGATGCCGCTGTATTGATCAGGCCAGCGATCACGCCCATTTCATCGGTAATGGTCGGCACAGCAATCTCTGCTGTCACAGCCAATGCCCTTCCTTTCATTGGCTCCTTTGGCATCAGTGTCGATGGCAACATTGCGCAAACGGTGGACATCAATGTGCCTCTCGGTCTCAACGGCAATGTTGGCACACTGGCACAAAGGGTAACGGATTTGGCGGCGCGTATTCAGGCGGCTGTGCGCGCCTTGCGCACAGGAATCCCAGGCTACGACAAATTTACTTGCAACAATGCAGGAACGGCGATTCTCACCCTCACTTCAGGATCACGAGGACTCGGCTCGTCGATCACCATACTGTCCTCGGTGACAGCAACCAACTATGGTCTCACGACAGCTTGCACCTTACCTACCAATTCCAACCTCGTAAGTGGTGCTGAATCGACCTTTACCGACGCGCAAGCCTACAGCGTCTATATCGGCAGTCGCGCCTTGCGCCAAGGATTGTATGCCCTGGAAAGCGTCGATATCTTCAATATATTGTGCCTTCCCGGCATCCCCAATGGCGTCGCCGAGCGTGCAGGCATATTGTCAGATGCAGATGCCTATTGCAAAGAGCGTCGTGCATTTTTTGTGATCGATTGCTCACGCCTCGACGACACGCCAGCCGAGATGTCCACGGCCATCGTCGGCACGAGTCTGCCCAAGAGCGACAATGCAGCGGTCTATTACCCCTGGATCAAGATTCCCGACCCGCTCAACGGTGGCCAACCACGCATCTCGGCCCCCTGTGGCATGATCGCAGGCATCTATGCCCGCACAGATTCCAGCCGTGGCATCTGGAAAGCCCCAGCAGGCACAGAGGCCACCCTCAATGGCACAGTAGGCTTGGACTACACCCTCACCGACCCTGAAAACGGTTCCTTGAATCCGCTAGGCGCGAATTGCCTCCGCACATTCCCCGTCTATGGCAGCGTCGTCTGGGGTGCCCGTACCTTGCGCGGCAACGACCAAATGGCTTCGGAATACAAATATGTACCCGTGCGTCGCCTCGCCTACTACATCGAGGAGAGCCTCTACAGGGGCCTGAAATGGACAGTCTTTGAGCCCAACGACGAGCCACTCTGGGCACAGATCAGGCTCAACGCAGGCGCATTCATGCAAAACCTCTTCCGCCAAGGTGCCTTCCAAGGCCAGAAGCGCGACGATGCCTACTTCGTGAAATGCGACAAAGAGACCACCACCCAAAACGATATCAACCTCGGTATCGTGAACATTTGGATCGGTTTCGCCCCCTTGAAACCCGCAGAGTTCGTCGTCCTCTACATCCAACAAATCGCTGGTCAAATCCAAGTCTAGGGGCTTGGGGTTAGGGGCTAGCGCCAACAGCGAGGCAGGAGCCAAAAAACGAGGCGGGAGCCAAAAAAACGAGGCGGGAGCCAAAAAAAATGAGGCGGGAGCCAAAAAAACGAGGCGGGAGCCTCCGGCTCCCAACGCCGACACGAATGCCAGCCTCCGGCTGGCAATAGCAACAGCCAAATGGCACAAAAAGCCACCGTTGCCCTCACCCCCATCCCACATTATCAATTCATAAAAAGTAACACCTATGGCTAATACACAATTTGTGGTCAACGCGCACCGTTTTGACCCCTATAAAAACTTCAAGTTTCGCATCATTTGGGACGGCAAAGTCGTTGCTGGCGTGAGCAAAATCTCAGCCCTCAAGCACACGGTCGAGCCCGTCGATCACCGCGAGGGCGGCGACCCCAATGTCATCCGCAAATCGCCTGCCAAGACGACCTTTGAAAACATCACCTTGGAGCGTGGCGTGACACACGACCTAGAATTTGAAAACTGGGCCAACCGTGTCTGGAACATCGACGGCCCAGCCGCCATGGCACTCAAAGACTTTCGCAAAGACTTGCGCATCGAGCTGCTCAACGAGCAGGGCACCGTCGCCAAGGCCTACAAAGTCTATCGTGCATGGGTCACGCAATATACCGCGCTGCCCGAGCTCGACGCCAAGGGCAACGCCATCGCGATTGAGTCCATGGTGCTCGCCCACGAAGGCTGGGAGCGTGACCGCGACATCACCGAACCCACCGAACGTTAATCACCCACCATAAGCACCATCCCGATGCCCAATTACCCACAATCACTGCTGTTTACAGCTGGCTGGCCCCAGGCTTGGCTGCGCGAACTCACAGGAATCGAAGAGCAAAGCGTAGCAGGCACACATGTGGCTGAAGCGATCGCACTCATCGACCGATTGCTGGTACCGGGGCATCGGGCGGATGCGGCGGCGCATACACTCGTGTCGGCAGACCGCGACCGGCTATTGGCCGCCGTCTATCAAGCCACCTATGGCGACCGCATCAAGAGCACATTGGAATGTGCAGCCTGTGAAGCGCCCTACGACATGGATTTTTCCTTGGCGGGATTTGTGGGCCACACCTATGCAAGCACCACCATTCCGACCGCGACGCGGCAGGCCGACGGCAGCTATGTGCTCGACAGCGGCCTCCACTTGCGGCTCCCGACAGGCACCGACGAGCTGGCTGTCATGGGACAAGATGAGGCAACGGCCATCGCGCAATTGCTTACGCGCTGCCTCTTGCAGGGCGACCTGAAGGCCGCCGAGGCCGAGGCGCAAGAAGTGCTCGCCGCAGTCGCGCCCATGTTGCAGACCGAAATGGCGGCAAGCTGTCCAGAATGCGGCCATGGCATGTCGGTCCTCTTCGACATGCAGACCTACTTGCTGCAATCCTTGCTGCAAGACCAAGAGCGCCTCAGCTGGGAGGTACACCGACTCGCGACCGCCTACAGTTGGAGCCTCCAAGAGATCCTGCAACTCCCGCGCAGCATGCGCAAGCGCTACACGGCATTGATCGAATCTGAACTGATGACCAGCATCTAGACCAGCCATGAAAGGATACTTTGCCAGAATTGCCAGCAGATCGATCGGTGTAGCGCCCAGAGTCGCCTTGCAGCCCCAAAAGGGCAATGCATGGCCCGGCACACCCTCGGGCGACCGCGGCGGCCTGACTGGTAACCACCTGCACATGGAAGCTTGGCCAGACCGATTCGATCAAGGCAGCATCGAGGAATCTGCATCCATTTCACCGAGGACCGAAACGCAGGCACCTAGCTTGCAGCAATCGATCAGCCCGCCCACCATCGAGGCCCATCTAGGCACCTTGCACATGCAAGCTCCTGCCCTACATCCAACGCACGGCGAACTGCCACAATCCCCAGCGACCGCATCACCTATGACGCTGCAACCACAAAATGCAGGACTGGAATTTGGTATCGGGCAGCAGCCTGCGGCGAAGTCCAGCATAGTCGCGCCCCCCATTGCCGAGGACACGCTCACAGGCCTGGATTTGCTGGAGAGTCTCCACCAATCGCGCAGTGCCACGCTCACGCCGCCCGCCCAAGTGCCCTACATGCGTGTCTTGCGGGTAGTCGGTAGCAGCACAGGCCCGCTCGACCAGTTGAGCGTACACGAATTGTCGCCCGGCAAGCAGGAGGCTCCTGCATTGACACCCGAAAAAGTGCACATGCAGCCAGCCTCCATTCCTACCCCCAAGACCGCAGCAGCGACCTTGCCCCCAGAGACGCAGCAAAATAGGCAGCGCCTCCAAGCAACTCCCACACTTCGGCCGCAGCAACCCGCACCGCCGACACCCATCGCCGCTGCCTACAAGACAGCAGCGACCCGGCCGGGACTCACCATCGGCAAGATCACCATCGAAGTGATCGAAGCGCCCAAGCCTGCCGTCGTGACCCAGACCATCGCCGCGCCAGCCACAAAGTCATCCACGTCGCGCACACCTTCCCACCGTCCTGATAGCACCCTCAAATATGGCCTCGGCCAACTCTGAACATGGCACTGAGAGATATATCCAACGTATCGCTGACCTTGATGACCCTCATCGAGCGCGCCTTCCAGGTGCCAGAAAACTGGCCCGTGAACATGACCGTGCCCAAGGTATTGTCTGAGCCGCCTGTGCGCTCCAAATCCAATGGACTCGGCATGTTTCTCTACCATATCGTCGAGCATCCACATTACAAAAACCTGCCGGCACCCGGTCGTGAGACGCCACCCGTGCGCTTTACCTCCCTTGCCCTCACATTGTATTATCAACTGAGCGCCTACCAAGCCGCCAGCGGCAATGGCGAGGGCGAGCAAGATGGCCTCATGGAGCAGCAGATGCTGGCCGTGGCCATGAAAGCCCTCCATGACTACCCCGAAATCACCGATGACACCATTGTCGAAGGTGCCTTGGACCCGCTTTCGGCACCGATCTTGACGCCTTTGTTCCCCATCGACATCATCGGCTGCGGCAATCGGTTCAAGATCGTCTATCAACCCATCATGCCCAATGAGTCCATCTCATATTGGAGCACAGGCGATACCAAGCTCACACTCAGCGCCTATTATGAAGTGAATGTAGTTTTGCTAGATCCAGAGACCACCCGCACCCGCAGCGGCATCGTGCTCGGCTACAACGTCTTCACCTTCGCCAACGGCGCACCCAAGATCCTCAACAGCTCCAACGAGGTGAGCTTTACCTCCCCCGTCGATGGCCGCGTGCGCCAACTCATCCTGCAACCCGCGCAAGTGCCACCCGCACCAAGCGTGCTGCCCATCGATCTCACGCCCTATTTGGTCACATTCAAGGGCCTGGAGTTTTATGGCAATGTTTTTTTGAGGCTCACGAGCAGCCGTTGGACCGAGCCTGCCACGACCGATGCAACTTGGCTCATCACCATCTCTGCGGTCGGTCTCACAGCCGTCGTGCGGGAAAATGCCATCGTGGAAAGTTCCGGCCTGCCTGTGAAGATCATCCCGGGCATCTTTGGGGCGCAGATCGTCTCCAGCACCACCAAAACCGCAGGTGACGGCAGCCAATGGCCCATCGAATTGACGTCCAACGTAAGCCCATTTGCCATCGTGCCGCGCATCGAGCCCATCGTCGCGCCTCCCAATCTGCTCACTGCAGGCAGCATCACAGGTTATCTTTTCGCTGAAGTAATCCTGACCAAGGAGCAGATCAAGGTGGAGATCTTCCTCGGCCCACACAAGCTCACGCAAGTCCCTGTGGCACCGCTAGCTGGCGAATTTCAAATCACCAGCCCTACTACGCTTGATTATCGTTTCCCGACCGCCGTCTCTACGGGAGAAGTATTGCCCTTCAGAGTATTCGCCAATGGTGCCGAGTCGGCTCCACAATGGATCACCGCACCATGAGCAGAGCCGCACTTACCACATTTGTAGCCGCAGAGGAAACTCCGTTGGAAGCCATGGCTTATGACGCACTGGACCTGGTGCTGCAACGCGTGAAGCTCAGGGCACAGCGTCGCCGCCTCTGGCTCAGGGAGATCCTGCGCCTAGAGTCCCCCGATGGCACCGAAGCCAATTACCATACCCTCATCGAGCATATCTTGCTCGGCCGCGACCAGCTCGGCGAGGAAAATGCTTGGCAAGCCCAAGCCCCTGAGCTGATAGCCCTCAACATCGAGCTCGCATGGGTAGAGGAACGCCTGCAAGCAGACCGTAGTGCTCGCCTAGCGGCCCTGGTCATCAACTTTGGCCTCAGCTCTGCCGAAACCGCCGTCTTGCATACCTGCATCGCCCTCGCGCTGGAGCCGCAGCTGGAGCGTGTGTGCAGCTACCTCCAGGACCACAACGGGCGCGGATTTGTGACGCTACAATTGGTCTCCAAGCTCTTTGGCATGGAATACCAGCTGAACGCAACCGAATTGCATGCCCTCAGGAGCTGGCGGTTCATTCGTGAATTGCCAGGCGCCAAGGGAGAGCCTGCCTTGTTGGAAATCGACCCGTGGATTCAGAACTGGCTGCGTGGGCAGAATACCTTGGATCCCATCTTAGTTGGTCGTGCACAATTCCCAGCATTGGCAGCGCCGATCCAGAACTGGCCGATGGAGGATGCCATGCAGCAGATCGAGCGGATTTTGGAGCACAATCCGCAGCAGAAATTGCGGCTTTGTGTCCAAGGCTTGGAGGGTAGCGGACGGCAGACCTTTGCGGCCTTGGTGGCCGAACGCTTTGGCTTGCCCATGCTGTCGATCGACACCGACAAGCTCTCGCCCGAGGACTGGGACGACCTGCACCTGCATGCGCAACGGCAAGCCTACCTGAGCGGCCTCGCATTGCTCTGGCGCGGCGATGACCTCGCCGACAAGGCCTGGCCCAAAAACGTGCTGCCCGTGCAGCTGCAATTTGCCGCGATCGGCAAGGAGCAGATCTTGCAAGCCCAAGTCGGCGTTGTCGATCTCAAAACCGAGCTGAAGCCACTCAACATCGCCATCCGCAAGCAGCTCTGGGAGCAGCTTGTGCCCACGAGCCATGATTGGGATCCAGAGATCCTGAGTCAGTTGGTGATCCGCTACCAGACGACCGTCGGGCAGATTGCGATGGTCGGCCGCCGCGCAGCGGCCACCCCCGCCGATGCCATCGAGATCTTGCGCGACCATAGTCGCCACCGCTTGGGCAAGCTCGCCCAATTGCTGCCCGCCACCTTTGTCTGGCAAGACCTCTCGCTGCACCCGATGCTACTGGAAAGCTTGCAAGACTTTGTCTTTGAGGCCCAAGAACGCGAGATCTGGTGGGAAAGTGCCTCAGCCAGCCGCCTGTTTCCGCAAGGAAAGGGACTCATGGCCCTCTTTTCTGGACCGAGCGGGACGGGCAAGACGATGACCGCACAGGTGATCGCCGCCGCCTTGCGCCTGGACCTCTTTCGCATCGACCTGTCGAGCGTCATCAGCAAATATGTCGGTGAGACTTCCAAGCACATCGACCGCATCCTCACCCAGGCGCAGTCCATGCATGCGGTATTGCTCTTTGACGAAGCCGACACACTGTTTGGCAAGCGCACCGACATCAAGGATGCCCATGACCGCTTTGCCAACTCAGACACCAACTATCTGCTGCAGGCCATCGAGAACTACCCCGGCGTAGCAATCCTAGCCACCAACCGCAAAGCCAATATCGACGCGGCCTTTTTGCGCCGCCTGCGGTTTGTCTTTGAATTCAACAAGCCCGACGCCTCACAACGCCTGCAACTGTGGGAGCTCCTGCTCAGCGAGATGGTCGGGCGGCAAGCTGTCGCCGAAATGACCGAACCCCTGAGGCAGATCGCCCTCATGGTCGATCTCACGGGGGCGCAGATCAAATATGCCGTGCTCTCAGCCGTCTTTGTGGCACGCCGCGAAGGCAGGCCATTGGGCATCAACCAAGTGCTCAAGGGCATCGAGCGCGAGCTCGCCAAAGAAGGAAAGGGATTGAGCCCTGAAACCGCGAAACGACTGGATTACTTCAAACGCTAAACCGATGGAAATCAGAGAAATGGTGATGCGCATCCCCGGTATCGGGCAACAGGAAGCCGGGCTGATCGCCCAAGAAGTGAGCCGCGCACTCGCCCAGCAGGCATGGCGCTGGCCACAAGGCGGCAGCATCGGCGACCTGCACCTCAAGCTCGATGGCACCCACGAGCGGTCGCGCGATGCCCTCGTCGCCACCATCGTGCGCGCCATGGTGGGCGCCATCGACGCCCAGTCACCCACCCGTCAATAAGGAAGCATCTCTAAATCACCCACAGTAATGTCATCGAATAACCCTCTGAGTCCGAAGCTGCTAAAAGGTGCCCTGGTGAAACTGGATACCTTCCTCGTGGTGCCTGTGCCGCAAGTCGTGATCTTTCAATACAACCCAGCCAGCCTCACGCGTACGATTGCGATCGCCCCAGTGAAGTCTCCCGAGGCAGACGATGGCGGTGGCAAAGCCGCCACGGAGCCCAAGACTGCACAGCCACAGCCGCCCGTCGAGACCATCACCCTGTCGCTGGAGTTTGACGCCACCGACGCGCTCGAAAGTCCAGAAAGTCATCCTGTAGCGATGCTCTCTGGCGTTGCTGACCGCATCGCTGCACTGGAAATGCTCCTCTACCCCAGCACCAGTGGCCAAGGCTTGCTCGGCGACCTCGTCGCTTCGCTGGGACTGGCAGATGCCTTGCCTGCCCCACCCGAGCGCCTCACTGTGCCCCTCACCTTTTTTGTCTGGGGGCCTGGGCGCATCTTGCCCGTGCGCCTCACAACATTCAGCGTCGAAGAGCAGGAATTCATGACGACACTCTACCCGCTGCGTGCCAAGGTGAATATCGCCATGCAGATCCTGCGCGAGGGTGATTACCAAGACAGCACCAACAAATTGTCGGCCGACATGGCCAAGATGGCCTGGAAATTCTACCGCACCCAGCAGCAGGTCCTCGCCGTCGCCAACATTGCCAACTCCGTCGAATCCATCCTAGGCATGTTGCCCATCTGATACCCTCCAACCCTGAAAAACCATGTTTAGCGACAGAAGTAGATACAGAAACGCAGAGACCTACACGGTCACCGACAGCCGAGGCCGCAGTGTGCAAGTCGTGGCAGCACCCTGTGCACCCCTTGCCAAGCTCGCTGGTTACCACCTGCTCCTCAATGGGCAGCGCATGGACCACCTCGCCTACAAATACCTCGGCGACGCCGCCGCCTACTGGCGCATCGGCGAGCTCAACGGCGTGATGCTTGCCGAGACCCTCACCGAGCAACCTGAAATCGCGATCCCTGCTAAATCTTAATACCTGAACGACCATGGGACTTGGAGCCATCATCGCTGTAAACAATGTACCTGCGCCAGACTTGATGACGCCAGGTGTGGTCGCCTTCATCGAAGTCCATGAAAGGCTGGGAGACACTACTTATTTCACCATCCATTTCAGCTGCGACATCGTCGATGGCGACATCAGTCTGCTCGCAGACCCCCGCCTGGGGCCAGGTTCCATCATTTCCATCCTCGTCCCCAACGGCACCGAGCTCGATTGCCTCGTCAAAGGCCCGATATACGCACAGGAAATCATGCTGCGCAATGGCGGTGATGCCTCGACCCTCATGGTCAAGGGCGCAGATAGCTCATTGGCAATGGACAGGGAATTTAAATCGGTCGCCTACGAGGCCACCGACAGCACAGCGGTCGCCACCGTCTTGGGCAATTATTCCCTGATCCCCGATGTGGGCAGCACACCAGCAATGCACATGCAAGCCAAGCACAGCTTGATCCAACGCAGCTCTGACTTGCAATTTGTGCGCAAGCTTGCACGGCGCAACGGCTTTAAATTTTGGATCACTTGCGACGCCCTGGGGATAGAGACCGCACACTTCAATCGCCCTAATCTAGACGGCGCCCCAGCTGCCGAGCTCATCATCAACCGCGCAGATTTCAATACCAATTCCCTTCAAATTTCCTGGGATGCCCACCGTCCCAGCAATGCCCAAGGGCTGCAACTCGACCTCGCCAACAAAAGCGATATCGTGGGCACCGTGCCCGCCAGCCCAGAGACATTGCTAGGTGATATGACACAGCAGGCATTTGCCCCAGATTTAGTGACGATCGACCTCACCGCCCCTGTAGATGATGCAGGCGACTTCACCGCACGCCTGGAAGCGGCCATGATCGAGGCCAGCTACTTCGTGCAGGCCAGCTGCCAGACCAGCTTGTACCAACTGAACCGCCTCGTGCGCGCCCATACTGTCGTGCAAGTCACAGGCGCAGGCAAGATGCACAGTGGCAAATACCTCGTGGGAGCCGTCACGCATCGCCTCGACGAAGCTGCCCATACCATGAAAGTAGAACTCCTGCGCAATGCCCTCGGGCCCAGCGCCGAATAAAACATCAAGGATACAAGACGATGAATGACAACACACTCGCACAGATGGTCGATCTCACCCGCAGCCGCTACTATGGGAAGTACCGGGGACTGGTGACCGACAATGCCGATCCCAACCAACAGGGACGCGTGCAGGTGCGCGTGCCCGGCGTGCTCGGCGACCTGCTCTCTTGGGCCATGCCTTGCGTGCCCTATGCGGGCAAAAACGCAGGCCACTACTTCATTCCCGAGGTCGAGGCGGGCGTCTGGGTGGAATTTGAAGGGGGTGACATCTCCTTCCCCATCTGGACAGGCACATTTTGGGCCGATAATGAGGCCCCACTCAATGAAAAATCAGGCGCACCCGATCCCAATGTCAAGGTGCTGCGCACCAAATCGGGACTCATCGTGAGCCTCGACGATACGGCCCAAGTCATTGCGATCAGCGACGACAGCGCAGGTAATATCATCACGCTCGAAGTGAGCGATGGACTGATCAAGTTAAAGGGTTTGACTAAGTGCGTGGTGGAAGCCCCCTCGATCGAGTTGGTCGAGGGGGCCACCCATCCACTCGTCTTTGGCGACGACCTGCTCAATTACTTGAACCAAGTATGCATGATTTTCCAATCGCATACACACCCTGGGGAAATGGCGCTCGGTGTATTGCCGGTGACGCCAGCTCCCCCAGTTCCACCCTTCCCGACGCCATCGCCCTCTATGCTCTCCACCAAAGTAAAAACAGGTTGACACCATGGGACTGAAACCCGGAAATATCTTCGCAAGTAGAGTTGGCCTTTTTGCTCCCGAATGGGCGGAATCGATGGCCAAGGCCATGGAAGATGCCTTTTTGCAGGAATGGCCGATTGCAATGCCTGACCAAGAGAAGCCTGCGCTCAATGATCAGATGCGTCTCCTCTTTGTGGCCATCTCCCAAGGTGTGATCAATCACCTTGCCGCAAATCCCGACGCATTTGTCATCTCCAACTCCTCTGAAAATGGCAATGCACCCTTGCACACCCACACCGCGACCACCAGCCTCACGGTAGATCCATTGCTGTAATGACCCTCTAAAAAGATCCTCATGGAAACAAGAATCAAGAGCTTCAAATATCCACTGGCCATCGACGCCGGCATGAAGAGTTGGGCGGAGGAAAACGACTATCGCCAGCACATCATCCAGCTCATACAGCAGGTGCTACTCACCAATCCAGGCGAGCGCATCAACCGTCCAGAATTTGGCTGCGAGATCAGACGCATGCTCTTCAACCCCAATAGCGTCGTCGGCGCTAGCCTGGCACAAGTCGCCATTTTC
>JANORP010000460.1:0-5496 GCA_031415375.1 Bacteroidota bacterium
CAGAGCGTGCAAACAAGCCTTTTGGTCCTGTGGCCAATCCATCATGGACCCAAGGGGGCTCCAAATCCAACAACAGTACTTTTGAGCCGCGTGACGCTCAAAAGGGTGCATCTGTACGTGCGCTGCTTTACTTCTACTTCCGCTACCAAGACTACCAAGGCTTCATCTGTGGTATGGAGTCCACTCTCAGGACTTGGAATAAGCAATTCCTTCCCGATTCGGTAGATGTGAAACGCAACGACGACGCCTTTTCATTCCAGCATAACCGCAACCCATTTGTCGATCATCCTGAATTTTTGGACCGCATAGCTAGCCTCTGCACCGTCAACAATGGCGACACATCCCCCATCGCAGACTGGGTCGCCGATACCTTGGAATTTGGGCAAGTCATTTCGGGAAATTCACGCGATGGCTTCTATGCCTTTGTGAACCAAGGCGAGACGACCATGAACCTGAGTAACCTGAGCTTGAGCAGCCCTGAATTTACCTTCATTGGCAATCCAAATTTGACCATCCCCAAAGACAGCCTCGTCGAGATCGCAGTGCGTTTTACGCCATCGGCGCCCAACCAAGTGAATACCGCACAACTCACCTTCAATACCGACGCGCCGGCAACAGCCAGCCGCACAGTGACCTTGCGCGGCAATAGCTTTACCGTCGGTGTACCATCCACATTTGCCGTTGGTCAGATCAAAATGTTCCCCCAGCCAGCCAGAGACATGGTCTCCCTCACATTGGAGGCCATGCGTCACCCGGCAGGTAATGTGAGCGTATGGAACCTTGCGGGACAAAAGTTGCGTACAAGCAATATCGCCTCGGGCCAATCCACGGTGCAAATACCGTTGTCAGGACTCGCCAAGGGCATGTATTTGCTGCACGTGCAACTTGGCAATCGGCAGTTTGTAGAGAAAATGATCGTGGAATGAGTGGATTCAGGCATCTGAAAAGCATCGGCACGCTTCTTTTTTTGCTCCTTGCATCGGTGGCGGCATACGCTCAGATCACAGTGAAACCCGTTTCCCAGCCCATACAATTGGTCAAGGAGGTTGTGGTAGGCAAGGGAATCGTCGTGGACAATGTGCGCTTCATGGGCATGATTCAGGCCTTGGGAGAATTTTCCAACCCTTCGGCACAACCATTTTTTAGCAGTGGGATGGTCTTGAGCACAGGCTTGGCAGCCGATATCGTCGGCCCCAACGACAATCCCAAAACCTCGACCGTCAATGGCAGCCCCGGTGACAAAAATCTTGCCGCCATCGCAGGCTCACGCACATTCGACGGTGCCAGATTGGAGTTTGATTTCAAAGCAGAAAAGGACAGTGTCACGCTCAACTTCATTTTTGCCAGCGAAGAATACAATGATTTTGTCGGCTCCACCTTCAACGATGTCTTTGCAATCGTCGTGAGTGGACCAGGCATCGCTGGGCGTCAAAATCTGGCTGTCGTGCCCGGCACGAGCACGCCTGTCACAGTCAACTCGATCAACCCCAACCAAAATCGACAGTACTTTGCCAACAACAATCCCTATGACTTGGTCGGTCGTATCAATGAATCGGTCAAAGCCAATCTCAACCAGACCGTGCTCGCCAACTTCGAATTTGACGGCATGACCAAGGTCTTATCTGTCGGCTTCCGTGTCACGCCACGCCAGGTTTATCACTTTGAAATTGTGGTTTCCGATGCTGGCGATGGCACGATCGATTCCGCAGTGCTACTGGAAGGCGGTTCATTCAAAAGTTTGGAGCAGAAAAAGCATGCCCTCCGTCGCCAACAGCTCGCGGCCCAGCATACTGCCGATAGCCTCATTCGTGTGCAAGTTGTAGCCGATTCCATTGCGCTTGCGATTGCCGCCTTGGATAGCATGGGCACATTCGAGCCGATCCATGTCGCAGAGCCACCTGTCACCTTGGCCCAGATGGACAGCCTCAAGCGCTCCAACCAAGCGCGGCTCGATAGCATGGCACGCATGGAGCAGGTAGCACCCACCGTGCAGCCATCAGAAAGACCCAAGACACCAGCGCTTGCAAGCGGGGTCGAGCAACAGCGTCAAGACAGCGTCGCCCAAATAAAACAAGCACAACAGCCACGTGATTTGGGAAATCCCCCCGTGCCTCCCATGAACCCTACTC
Source organism: Bacteroidota bacterium (assembly GCA_031415375.1). GTDB lineage: Bacteria > Bacteroidota > Bacteroidia > J057 > JADKCL01 > JADKCL01. Next base: position 2,130 of record JANORP010000460.1, read on the forward strand.
CTGCCGCAACCGAAGTCAAAGAAACCATCCTCTTTGAAATCGCCCGCTTTGACCTCAATGCAAGCACCGAAAAACAGCTGCTTGCGCTTGGAAAATTACTTGCTGCACAATCCACATGGCGCGCAGGCGTCTATCTACCTCAAGGTGAGGATGGCGATCTCCTGAATCTGCGCTACGAGATCATACGTTTGGAATTGGTCAGGGGCGGTGGCAAATCACAGCAAATCTTCAGAAACGGCTTTAGCTTTGCCCAACCTGCAGGCGAACAGAGCGCCCAGCGGGCAGAGATTTGGATACGCAAGGAGCAATAGGCAATCGCTCACCAATAGCGCTTCAAAACTTCCTCACTTTTGGCCCAGAGCAAATCAGCATTGGCTCCTGTCAGGTCCTTGTTGCGGGTAGCGACAGCTTTCTTTTTATCGAAATATTTCCCTTCCAACGGCTTCAAAACCGAAATGTCTTCTGTGACCAAATAGACGCTCGTCGCAGCTCCCTTGTCCGGCGACATCAGCAAACCGCTAAACAGGCGCACCATGAATCCCATAAACCCTGTACCATCGCTCGCAAAGCCAGTAGAGACTACGCCAGGGTGCAATGCATAGCTCGTGATATGGGCTGGCAAACGCTTGGTGAGTCCCATCGTGAATAGGATATTGGCGAGTTTGGCATCGGCGTAAGCCTTCATCGAACTATGACCTTCGGGTTGGGTGAAAAAGCGCGCGACCAAACCATTGTTGTGGATCAGTGAGGAGACATTGATGATGCGCGCCTCGGGCGCGCGCTCGAGCGCCGGCATGAGCAAGTGCGTGAGCAGCATATGCCCGAGGTGCGAGGCATAAAATGCCTTCTCAATCCCGTCAACATATTCGATTTTGTCGGGGTAATAGCCTGCATTGTTCAGCAAGACATCGATCGTCGGGTTGTCGGCCAATACTTGTGAGGCAGCCTTTTTCACAGCAACAAAATCAGCCAGATCAGCAACATAACATTTGAATATGCCAGTCGGATAGGCTTGCTTCAACTCAGCGACGATCGCATCGCCAGCAGCCTGCTTGCGACAAAGCAACAACACGTTCCAACCTTTTTGGGCAAGAATTTTGGTGCATGAGAGGCCGATTCCAGAATTGGCGCCTGTGATGAGTACAGTTTTTGGTGCTGACATTTTCAGTTTTTGAGGATCCAGTACAATTCCAACCACCAATGCCGACCTTTGTTTTGGAGACAAACACATTCGTTGAATCCCACAGCAAAAAAAAGGATCGCTCAAAAACTCATCTCACGAGTGTGAGCTGCCCTGCAAAATTACGATCACCCGTCGCGACACGGTAAAAATAAACACCGTCGGTGACCGGATTACCTTTGGCATCATCACCTTTCCAACCCTTGGTCTTGTTGTTGCCCTCATACATTTTCACGCCCCAGCGATCAAAAATTTGCAATGTGAACGGTTGGTTCCCCGTGTATTGCACAAGATATTCATCATTGACGCCGTCGCCGTTGGGGCTGAAGACATTTGGAATAAAGAGGTCGGGGGTCGTCACCACAAACGGGCCGCCGACAACCTTGGAGACGCATTCATCGCCGCTCGTGACTGTGAGCGTCACGTAATAGGTCCCAATGCCCGTATAAGTATGGCTAGGATGCGCTTCGCTTGAGCGAATTCCGTCTCCAAAATCCCAATCGTAGGCCGATGCACCCGGCGCATCATTGTAAAATTGCACCTCAGTATTTGGCAAAGACAAGACGACCGGAAAGCTCGGCGCACTGTGTAAGGATGCGGGCAACAGCTCACTCACCACCACGGGGCTGCCGAGAAAAGTCGATGCGCAACCACCCGTATTCACCGCTGTGAGCGCGACAGAATAAGTGCCTGGCCGCTCAAAAGTATGCAGCGGCGCTGCGAGATTGGACACAGGAGACCCGTCGCCAAAGTTCCAGGTATAGGCAATTGCATCTGGTGTATTTTCCAAGAAGCTCACGGTCAGTGGCACACAGCCGCTCGGTTGCGACTGCAAATAACTTGCCACAGGCCGTGCAATCACTGCCAATGTCACCACAGCTGTTTCCAGGCAGCCGCCAGCAGCTGCCGAGACGACATAACTGATGGTATCGCCTGGCGCAGCCATGGTACCAGCCGCCGATGGATCGGCCAATCCCGTCGTTGGTGACCAGGTATAGGTGACACCCGTCACGCCTGTGCCCGCCTGCAACCATACACTGTCTCCAGCGCAGATGATGCTCGTATCTGCACCAGCCGTGAGGCCCAAGGCAGGCAGCACGGTGAGCAACATGCTGTCTTGGCTGCTGCACAATCCAGTATATACAGTCAATGTGTACAGCCCCGAGGCCGTCGGTGTCGCACTGGGTGTCAAGGAATTGGGATCGGTCAAACCCAAGGATGGCGACCAGAACTGGAAGACATCGCTGGGATTGGCGGGGTTGGTGCTGGTATAGGAATAGCTGCCTTGAAAGTCAAATGATTGCCCCACACAAATCGTCTCATTGGGGCCAGCATTGGCGATCGGGCTGGGCAAAAGCGTGACCAACACACTGTCAAAGGAGCTGCCGCATCCAAAATTGGAGCGAGCCTCGACGTAATACATCGTGGTACTGCTGGGCCACACCCTGGGATCCTCAGTGTTGGTGGCACTGATCGTTCCGCCGGGCGACCAGATGAAGCCATAGCTCGCTGTCGAGTCCCCAGCGGCTTGGGCATCGATCAAGATGCTGTCGCCGAGGCAAATCTCGCGGTCGGGCCCAGCATTCACCGTCGGTAAAGTGTGCACGTAGAGTGTGATGTCGTCGCCATAGCTCGGGCAACCATTGCTCCAGACCACGAGGGTATAGGTCGTAGTGAGCGACGGGGAGGCCATCGTATTTCCACTGTTAGGTTCCGCCAATCCGCCACTCGGCGTCCACTGAAATTGATAGGTTGGCCCTGCAGCAGTTCCCGAACCTTCTAGCAGCGTAGAATCGGTCAAACAAATATGCTGATCTGGACCAGCGTCTGCAACAGGGATCGGATTCACATGTACAGTGACCGTGGCGAGCGTGTCGGTTGTCGTGAAATTGCTGCTGCAACCATTGCCTGCCGTCACGACCAAGGCATAAATCGTGGTGGTATCGGGCCGTGCGCATGGATTGGCGATGAAGGCATTGTTGAGGCTGGTCGAGGGCAACCATTGGTAGGCAAATGGGCCGGGCGCACCAGAAATCGTCGGTGACAAGATTTGGCAAGGTGCATTGTCGCCACAAAGGATGATGTCGGGGCCAGCATTCACGATCGGGCGTGGCAAGACCTCGACCCAGACAGAATCTAAATTGCTCTGGCAGCCAGAGCCGTCGGTCACTTGCACATAGTACCAGC
>JANORP010000461.1:0-55754 GCA_031415375.1 Bacteroidota bacterium
CGCAATGTACAACCTCGAAGGGGTTGAATGTATCTATTTCTCAATCTAAAGTGTTTACATTCAACCACTTCGTGGTTGTCGGCTTGGCAATGCGCATTACCTCGGACTTCGTCCGGGGCTATCCACATTGAAGCCCTCCGGGCTTCTGCAACCAAAGAAGAACACTCAATGATCTGATTTTTTGCCTCTATTTGCAGACTTCGCCCATGATGAACCAATCGCGTGTCCAAGATGGGGCTCCCCCAAATTGTTACACACTCAAATGATTCTAATCCAGAACTGAGGTTAATGCACTCAAATGGCCTGATCGATAGGGAAAGCGTTCATTTGCCAATAGCGCTACCGAATATTACTCCTTGGCTGCGGTTTCTGGTATCGGTCCGAAGCGCTTGCCCATGAAAATGGTGCTTGAACCGAGGGGTGCATCAGGGAGTTCAAATAGGATTTGATAACCTTGTTTCTGATAGAAACCAGGCGCTTGAAAGCTTGTAGTCTCTACAATGGCCTGCAAGGCATCGGCATCGATGGCAACACGCTCAGCCTCGTCTAGCAGTTGTTTTCCCAACCCGCGTCCACGACCTTCTTCCGCGACCCACAAGATTTGGATCACCAAACAATGCATGCCGACAGTGCCCAGCAATCCGCCCACGATTTCGCCAGCATCGTCACGCACAAAGAGCCTAATGTCTTTGCGCTCAAAGGGCGCGGGAGCATGTGCGTCATTGAAATCGCGCAGCTTGCCAATGAGTAAACGCAGGTCTTCAGGTTTCGCCTTCTCCTCAGATGTGATATTCCATTGCAACATGCTGGAAGATCGTAAAAAAAGAACACAAAGATCCCTTTGTGAGGCTAGATTGAAAATAAATGAGGATGGATGGCGTGAATGCTCAGTTCAGCACCAGTTTGGGCAACCCCATAAATTGGGTGTCGTGCAGAATGAGTTCATTGATCTCATATTCAAAAAAGGAATGCATCGGAAATTTCCCCAGCAACAACTGCAATGCATCGTGGTCTCGGCACGTCGCCACCATCCACGCGATGCTGCGATCTTTGTTGAGGCTGAAGCTGGAGAGTTTGCCGCTCGACAACAATTCCAAGATCATGGCCCGCTGCTTGGGTATCAACGCCATATATTCCTGGCTAAAGTAGGAGGGTAGCGTGATGGTGACCATGAACTTGTGCATGTTGACTGAGCTATGTGGTTGCTTTATCTTGAATCTAGAGAATCAAAAATAAAGGAAAATAATTGAAAGGTAAAACGATTTAGCCGACGGAAAGTTTTTCAGAAGACGACGATCGTCGTGATCTTGGCCGTTGGGGCCAATTGATCGAGCTTGTAGTCCTCCCAATTGCCGGTCTTGGAGGCTGCAGGATCGTCGATCAGGAAGTGGATCCTGGGCATGGTGCGAGAGTAAGCATCGATCAATTGATAGTCAGGAAGTGGCACCAGAACCCAATCAGAGGCTTTTGCGCCTAGGTCAGACACGGCCATGCCCACGTGCAGGCCATTGCGCAAGCGTAGCTCAGGCGTGTAGATGCGCACGCGGCTCAGGAACTCCGAGCCAAAAAAATCCTCTTCCAAATAGATGGCTCCTTTGCGGTAATCGACTACGACCTCCCGCCATTGAAATTCGCCCTGCGCGACAAAGGTGTCGCGCACGCTGTGCCCATGCAACCTGTCACTGCCCGCTGGGGGCATCGGCGCGCCGATTTTGAAGTCATGCAGACCTGCACTCGTGATGATGCTGCGGTTGCCTGCGCAACCTGCAATTGACACGCAGCTTAGCAGTGTCGCAAGCAATAAAATACTGCTGGAATTACTTTTTTTCATAAACCCATACTCGGTTGAGATCGGCGTCCAGCGCATACGCACCCGGCAATGCCTCGACCATCTTACGGCCAAAGTCCACGGTTTGTTGACGCAGCTGCGCTGTATGGGCCAATCGATTGAAAACGAGCAGCCCATTTGCCTTGAGCAAAGCGGTCAATTGTAGCAAATACAGTTGGTTGCAAGCCGCCTCGGGCACCTCTGCATCCACAAACAAGTCCACAACCACCATGTCAAAAGTCCTTTTGCATTCGCCGACATACAACAGCGCATCCGCCAACACGATCTCCAATTGTGGTCCTGGCTGCATCCCGAAGTGGGCAGCGGCGAGGCGCAAGACCTCTGGGTCGATCTCCACGGCCACAACCTTGATCTGCGGGTCATATTCCCAAAGGATGCGGGGCACGTTGCCGGCTCCTAGGCCGAGCAAGAGTACGTCTTGCAGGCCGCGGCCACCAATGCCCAGCTGCTGGAAGGCAGACCGAAACACTTTGTCGAGCCTCCCAAAGCTATAATTCACATGGGTGGTGTTGAGCATCTTGCGGCCATAAGCATACCAGACCGCGAGGCCGGGGTTCAGCTTGGAATGACCTTGCTCCACCAACGTTTCGTTGAAGAAACTTTTGATATAGGGCCAATTCCATTTCATGGCTGCCCTGCGGCCAATCGGCTACGGTGGAAATCCAGCAGCGCTTCGCCTGGCGCACCCATGATCTTGCTGGGTGCCAATTGCAGCAGGGCCATGGCCTCGCGCAATGGGCCTTCATAGACCTCGGCGATCGATCCCACAAAGTGGATCGGCAATTCGCGGTGGTTGTGGATGCGCTGCACATTGCGTGTGAGGAAGGCCATGAAGCGCGCAATCACCATGTATTTGAGTGTGGGATTGCCGAGGTGAGCAGCGAGGAAACGCGAATATTCGGCCAAGGCAGCATTTACCTTGGGCGCTTGATAGATTTCTGTGCGGATCTGCATCAGCGGCTTGGGATCCCAATGCTTGAAGAGGTGCTCCACGTCGTGGGGCACCTCGCCATTGAGCAGTGCAGAGATGAGGGTGCGGCCCAGGTCGGCGCCGCTGCCCTCGTCGTTGAAGAGGTAGCCATGTGCGCCGAGCGAGGCCGTGATCTTTTCCCCATCCCAATAGCAGCAATTGCTCCCCGTGCCGAGGATGCAGACGATGCCGGGGGCATCACCTGCGGTCGCGCGGGCAGCAGCGAGCATGTCGCTCATCACCTGCAATTGCGCGCCGGGAAACAGGCGCTCGAGCATACTATGCACGCTCGCCTCAGTGTCTGGAGCACCCAGGCCCGCGCCATAAAAGTCGATCGAGAGCCCTGCACTACTGGGGAGCGCATCGCCCCAGTCAAGGCGTTGCTGGACCTCGATGTCGGCCTCGGATTGCACATTGGGGTTGAAGCCGCTGGTCCTGAAGGTCGCTTTGAGACCCTCCTGGTCATACAGGAACCACTGTGTCTTGGAGCCGCCGGATTCTGCTAGGAGATGCATGGGGATGTGGATGATTGACGATGGATAATTAGAGAAACCCTTGCCGCTTTACCTCGGCGTACACAAATGGATTGTCTTCACGAAGTAGGTCGGCAGACTGTTTCCCAGTACGGAACAGCCTAAACTGGCGCGCTCTTAACTGTTCAAGGGTAGGGTCATCGAGTTCCAGGCGATTGATGGAGATTTGTGCCATTTTCTGGAGTTCTGAACTTTTTTGTGGGTTGGGGAATATCCGCCCTTTCGACAATTCTAGGTGGAAAGTGCTCTCTTCCAAATCCATTGGATCCAAGACGTCATCGTGTATATGTTTCTGCCGATTTGCAGCAAGACAAGCCAAGCGCAAATTTTCCCAGGCATAAGCTTTGTCTGGCGACATGGACTTTGCCACAAAATGATCTGTGGATTGCGCACCAGATCCGAGCTCAAACCGAAAGGCGTAATAGGCACAGACGCCTTGATAAGCCGACCAAAGATCCGAGAGGACTTTCACCCAATAGTTTGGGAGGGTCGTCCCCTTTGGCAAGGGTTGATCTAGCTGGATGCCGTTTTCTTGCATCCACGTCATTCCCGGGTCAGATACAAGCTCATCAAAAAGAGCTGGTTTTGGCTGTAAATGAACGGGAATCATCCTAGCACCCCCTTCTTTCGCCAGCACAAACGCCAATCGTCCCAAAATTCATCCATTTGATCCAGCGAGTCCACGAGACTTTGATGCACTGCCCTCACTTCATCGACAGAAGGATCCGCTTGCCCCATCAATTTTTCAGCCTCTCTGATCAGTGCTTCACCCTCAAGGGACCGCGTGCTTGTAAGGTCGAATGCCCTGCTATGTAGCCAGGCCCCCGCGTCCCCATATTTTCTAAATGTCCTTTTCGTCAGCACAACCTCAGGCTTGCTCCCATTGTCCCGCACCAAGTCGAGGTCGAACCAGGCATCCTTTTCTGCATCGAAGTGGGGCTCCAGGGAGGCCATCACGAGGGGGGAATGGGTTGTGGCGATGAGTTGGACGTTCAAATCCTTGGACAATTCGCCGACGGCCTCCAAGAGTGCTGGCACGATCTTCCGCTGCCAGCTAGGGTGGAGATGGCATTCGACTTCGTCAAGAAGAATGAGCAACTCGTCAGCGAGTCGATGGCCGATCAGGTGGGCGACTCTTTTGTGCTCTTCCCACATCCATACAAGCATGTACGCGATGGAAACGATGCGTCTCATCGCTGATGAAGCGTGAACCACTGGCACCTGTTCTGCTTCACGATCACCGTAAGACATAAGGATTGTTGGCATGTCACGTGCGTCGTCGATGCTGATGCGCGTGAGTTCTCCAGGTTCGATAGGGTGCGCCTGATCGGGTGACAACGCTGCAAGAACCTTCTTCAAAATCCTAAAGGTCTCTCCATTCTCTTTTTGCCAACCAGCCCAATCCATGATTAAGCCATTGCTCAAATAGATATCCCTTTTTTCCTTTTGCTTGATAAACGCTCCATCCATAATTTCCTGCTGGGTGAATACAAATGCAGGTATATGGCTATCGTTCGACCTGCCAGCATCAACCACCTCTGTCCTTGGGCTTCCTGAGCGTGCGTGATCAAAGATCGCAACAGCTCCATCTGCCAACGCATATATCGTCAAGATCTTGGGGGTTGAAAACATAGTTTCAATCCTTGACCAAGATTGGCTGAACCGTTCGAATTCATACTGATGCCTTTGGGCGGAGGAGTTCGAATTTACCAACCACCCAGCGTCTAATTCGATGATCGCTTTTGCCGACCGGTCCCTCGGCAGTGCTTTATAGCCGCTCGTAAGCCCCGAATTCACATCCCTGGGCCAGCTCCCCGTATTCACAAACCACGCCACATCCAGCAAAAAGCTCTTTCCCAAGCCATTGTCTCCGGTGATGATATTCAGCCTATGGGCCAAGTCCAGCTCCATCTTTGCGGCAGGCCCGACATTCTCCAGCTTTAGGTATTTCAGCATTGGTCCAAACAATTGGCAGCGAAACAAAACAAATATGAAACCCAAATATAAGCAGCCCAAAATCCTACAATCCAAAAAAACCTGCCCCAAAAAAGAAAGCCCCCAGCGGGGAGCCGGGGTCTTTCCTTATAGAAAATCAATCAACTTACAAATTAACGGTTCCCAGCGTCGTCAAAGGAGAAGCCGAGCGAGAAGCGAAGGGTGTTTTCAGCGGGTGGTTTTGGCTCAGCGATGCCAAGTAGGCAAAGTCGAGTTCAAACACGCTGTATTTCACACCAAGGCCCAAGGTCACAAACTTGCGATTGCCTTTGGTGGCGTCTTCCAAGAAGAGGCCAGCGCGGGCTGCAAAGAGGTCGTTGTACCAGTACTCGACACCTGACGACAGGTTGAGTTCCTTGAATTCTTCGCTGAATCCACCTGGCGCGTCACCAAAGCTGGAGAACATGCCTGAGATCAAAGTCTGCTTGGATTGGCCACCTTCGGTGGGCACCATGAGCTTGTTCACGTCGGCAGTCACAGTGATGCTGTTGTACTCATCGAGGCCAGCTTTCACTGCTGCACCAGCGCGCAGGTTGGTGGGGATGAAGTCTTTGTTGGCGCTGTTGGTATAGCTGATTTTGGCACCCACGTTGGAGATATTGACCCCCCAACGGATGTTCAATGGAATGGCACCTGCATCGACATCTTTGTTGTACAGCACGTTGAGGTCACCTGCGGCCGAGACACCCGGCTTGGTCTCAAAGCCATTCACGCTAGCATTGGCAGCGAGATTGCTGTAGATGAAGCGCAAGGCCACACCTGCGCTCAGGTTCTCGGTGACTTTGCGGGTATAGCCTGCATCCCAAGCAAACTCATTAGCGTTGAACTTACCATATTCGACAGCATTTTCATCGGTAAAGATGATGTTGCCGAGGGAGAAATAGCGCAGGGAGGAAGAAATTACGCCTGCACGTTCGCCCATGTTGTAGTAGCCACTCAGATAGGAGAGGTTGATGTCTGGGACCAATTGGCGCAACCAAGGTGTGTAGCTCAGGCCCACCCCAAATTTCTTTTGGCTAAAGGCTAAGGCAGACAAGTTCCAGTGCGATGCATTGGCATTGTCGGCAATGGCTACACCTGCCTCACCCAAGCCGCCGCTTCTGGAGTCTGGGCAAATCATTAAGAAGGGCACAGCCGTCGTAATCGCCTTGATGTCTTGGCCACCTGTAGTGGACTGGGCATACAAGCGATGTGTACCGAGGGTAACAAACAACGCAGCACAAGCAAAAGCTGTCAAAAATACCTTGATTCTCATTATATTCTACTTTTGTTCCTCGGTTTTGGGCCAAGGAGTTCCTATTACCTTCAATTCAAAAATACTTACAAAAGTAGATAATTATCCGATAGGCTTTAATCTTTGGGCCAATTTAAGACTTTTGGCCATAAGGTCAATACTTTGCGTACATTTTTTCTCAGGCCCGACGTGAACCCTCGTTACAATAATCCAAAGTTGCGCACAAGAACTGAAAAAAAATAGGCCATTTTTTAGACACCCTATCCAATCCAATCTGCGCATTCACTTCAAAGATACAGCTGCCGAAACGCGATCCCCCAAGCAACTTCAAAAAAAACGCTGGACTCTCCATCGAGAAAGTCCAGCGTCATGTGGTCTTGCCATGCGCGATCAGCGCAACAAGACCAGTTTTTCAAAGGTCGAGACACGCTCGCCGGTCGTTTCATCTTTCACGATCACCTCATAGACATAGACACCACGACCGATGAGGTCGCCATAGTCGTCTAGGCCATCCCATTCGAGGTCACAGTAAAGGTTTCCATCGGCAAAAATGTTGTCTTGCAGGGACTTGACGAGCTTGCCCGAGACGGTATAGACCTTGACCAAGACGGTAAGCATGCTGCCGTTGCGGTTGTGCTCGATGAAAAACTTGGTGTTGGTGGTGAAGGGGTTGGGGTAATTGAGGACGTGGCCGAGGGCCATGCTGGCATTGTCGGCGACGACAAAGTTGATCTCGCCTTCCTTGCTATTGTTGGCGACGTCCCACACTTTCACTTGGAGATTGTGGGGACCCGTTTCAAGGTCCTTGAATGGAAACTTGATCGTGCCTTCTTGATAGCTATTGCGGTTGGCTTCGTAAAAATCGTTGAGCACAAACACGTTGCCATCATCCCCGTCCATGATAGCAGTGAGTTCATGACCGATCCCAGTACCCACGGTGTTGATGCCGTTTTCGTCAAAAATCTCTGCGAGCAATACGGGATCCTGATCGACCAGGCCACCGTCGGCAAACTTGATGTCGTTCATAAACAGGTCCAATTCAGGGGGCCTTGTATCGACAATGCTGCCTGTGCCATCTCCCCCGATATAGATGTTTTGATCACAACCGCCGCCATCTGAGTAGGCGTCGTTGTAGTAGAGGCTGATCTTACCATTGAGGTTTGGTAGCTGATCCTCGTAGGAAATATCTACCGGCACGACAAATTGGAAGGAGAAAAGGCCATTTTGTACGGTCGATGAACCTTTGAATACTCTGTTTTTCTGCCAAATGAAATCCTGTGGCCTGCGACGGGTAGTGAACTTGGATGGTTTGTCAAACACGGTCATGTACAGCGGGCCATTAAAGGTGCTGATCAAGTTATTTTGGGCGTCGCGTGCTTCGCCCTCAATCGTGATCAAGTTGAGTGCGCCTAGGGTATCGACGATCGTATCGCTCACGTTGATACCATTGATTCTTGTAACGACTGCCTTGTGCTCTGGATAGGCCAATTGCATAGCGGGGTCGCCGAGCAACGAAAAGTTACGATTGTTGACCGAATTGCCCCAGCTCACATTTTTGGTACGCATGAAAGCCTCGCCCATGGTGGGCCAGCGCTGATTGAGGACATCATAGTCAAATATTTCCCCGTAATAGTTGGCATTGATTACTTGGTTGGGTGCAGAAAAGACAACCCGCACCGTCGTAAACATCGCGATGCTACCACCTTCTGGGCGGATCAGCAAGACCTCTGCTCCAGCCTTGCGGCCTGGATCGTCCCACCGCCCAAACTCGCAGGTTGCGGTGACGTATGCCGGGAGTCGAGTCCCATTGTCGATCTTGTTGATGTCTGAGATGTCAAGGATCTGTGCATTGCTCCAACCAACTTCGCCACCATGGCCAGTGTAGTTCACAAGCAGGCTGCCTTCGTCCAAGGCTTTGAGCAGGGCAGCTTTGCCGTCTGGAAAACGGTCGCCCGAGGCTTGATTTTCCATCACATAGTTGTCCATGTAGATTTTGTCTATGTTGGTGCAGGGAGAGGCACCCTCGATGAGTGCGGTATAGCCATCTGCCTGGAGCATGTGTGCTGCACCTTCATCGTCTTTGTGGTCTGCAACGAGGACAACGCGGTTGCGCCAAGGACCATAGCCGGCATAGTCTTGGTGGTAGGACATGATCTTGGAGACCATGTCATGGGCCTCAGTGACGGAGGCTACCGGTAGCCTCCCAGTGGCAACGTCAAGACCATGATGCTGGAGTGAGACATCGCCTTCGGCGACATATAGCGGCACTATTTCTTGGTTGCTATTGGCTGCGTTTTCCCCCCAAAGGCCCTCGCCATCGTCCAGAAAACCATAGTAGTCGTCACTGGTATAGCTGGCGGTTGGCGATTGTGAGCCTCGACTTTGATAGGTGGGCACAAAGTTGGTGCCTACAGCGGTCTGCAATGCCTTGTAGTCATAGGAACCATCGCCCATGAGCATGACATACTTGATGGTCGGCGTGCCGCCAGCCAAGCCACGGTCATAAAACATTTTGACAAAGTCCCTGATGGCTGTAGGGTCTTGGGCACCCGATCCAAACTCGTTGAAGATGTCTGCCGTCGTCACAACATGGACAGATTGCCCATACTCGGTGCGGTGAAACTCTGCCAAGCGAGCGGCCTCGTCGGCAAAAATCCTGTTGGTCACGATCAAGAAATCGACTTGGCCCAATCCATGTAGATTTTGATTGGCGATGTATTTGCTGGATACCGGACGCTTAAAACCGCTGCTGGTGAAGGCGATGAAGCGTTTGTTGCTGTCGGCAGCAACATTGAAACTCAGATTGCTGCCATTGATGCTCGCGGGCAAACTGCTGGCATTGATCGGCTCGGTGACGTCCCAGACTTGGTGGGCCGCTGATGCCCCTGTAAATTGATAGGCGAAGACTTGCCCTGGTGCCACGTTTTCGGTTGCGGTAAAGGAATGGTAGGGCTGCCCACCCATATTGAGTTGTTGTTGGTACTCAAATTCGATGTAGTCCAAAAACCCTACCGCGCTCGTAGTCGGTTTGTCATAGGTCAATTCTAGATTGAGCTGCCCATCCCCCAATTGATTGGAGGGGATGTTAAACGTTTTGTTGTTGCAATAGTAGTCTGTTGTGCCATACACACTTGACACCGCGCCAATGGGCATGGTCGCAAAGGCGGTTCCGCCCTCACGCACCACAAAGTTGCTGGTTGCACCGACGCAATGTGCCCCTACGCGCACGGTGGTCTTGACATTGCTGCCAGCCACGACATAGGGCAAGTTCATGGTAAAGCTTTGGACGGTGGTGAGGTCAAAACGCTCTCCCATCCAAAGCCTGCCAGAGATGATCGAGTTGAATTTATCGACCTCATAATGGCCAAATTTGGTGGTGTAGGTGGGCGTAAAGGTCGGCGAGGCGGCTGTGGACTGCGGTTGTACCCGCTTGCCATTGCCATTGCCCCAAGTCACGAAATAAAAAGTCGTGTCTGAATAGAAGTTTGGGAAATAGATGTAGCGGCCCACTGCTGCATTGTTTTCCCAGCGGCCCATGCCTGGGGAATAGAAGGCAAAATAGTCATCGCTGTTGAATTGGCCATCGCCGGCACCTTGGGCGAGAATGGCATTTTCCATCACGTCGTCGTAGGGATAGGTGCCTGCGATTTGGGGCAATGCGGCACCGCCGTTGCCATAAACCTTGACCGTGCGGGGGTCGATCGTGTTGGGATCTACACCCAATCCACTAAAGAAGCTGAAATCCAATTGATATACACCTTCTGAGGTCACGCCGATTTTATACCAATTGCCACCGCTCAGCGCGCTTTGGTTCACGTAGCCCATGCGACCGTTGTAGTTGGTGGCTTTGCGTTTGGCGTCTTGTTGTTTGCCGAGATTGTAGCTGATGCGCTCAGCCTTGCGGAAACGATCGCCGCGTGTACTGACCAAGATGGGGTAGATCTGCACGTATTGATAATCTTGTCCTTGGATCGTGATGATCTCACCTGGGATCACATGTGATGCGGGATACCACTCCTCACTTGTTTTGAAGGCTGCAGCAACCACGCTTGCTTGAAACAGCGTGCCGCTCAGCTCGGAAACGCGCTCGGGCTGCACATCGCTTGCGACGACCGTTTCGGTCTTGCTGACTGGCACAACCAGTTGGTAATATGGCAAGTTCACGACCTGGGCGTCGTAGTTGGCCCCTTCAAACGAGGGCGCGGGAATCAATTTGTTCAAGTCTCCCTTAGGATTGACTTGCGTTTCTGTCTGCCAATTGGGGATGAAAACGCCATGTTGGCCATCAAAGCGACTCTTTTCCTTGGTCGCGGGCTTGGGTTTGCCCTGCTCGCTGGCTGTGAGCGGCCTCATGGATTCGACCGTGACCGTAGGCTTCACAGCCTCTGCATCCACCGGGGGTCTCGCAACCACAGGTTTTACCACAGGGGCCGCATCCGCGTTGACTTTTTGGGCCAGCAAGCCACTCACCGTGGTACCACTGAGTACAAGAGCAATTGCTAATCTGAAGATGTTGTATTTCATACTGAACCGACGTCCTATCATCTGTCTTGCAAATATCCAAAAAAAAGAAGTGTCAAGAGTATGCAATTCTACCTACCCTCACGACAGTTACGACGATTGAAGGCATGCGTTTGTTTTGAACCGCCACGACACGCTGTGAAAAAGGTGTTGCACCCGAAAAAATGCTTCCACATTTTGAATTTTCAGCACTTCCTTCCAATTTGATCGCATGAGTGCCCCAAAAAAATCCGTTACCCCAAAGTCAAACAAAACGATGACATCAGCAGCCAGTGCTGGAGGTCCATTCGTGCCTGGATTTTGGTCATCCAAATGGCTGCCAGCGGTCATTTTGATGCTTCTGCCCTTCCTGCTGTATTTCCAAGCCACAAGCTTTGGGTATGTGCTCGACGACAAAATCGTCTTGTCAGAAAATAAATTTGTCCAGAAAGGCACCAAGGGCATCAAGGAAATTTTTGGAACCGAGTCTTTCACGGGCTTTCTAGGCACACAGCAAAATCTCGTCGTGGGTTCCCGTTACCGCCCCCTGTCGATCGCGACATTCGCGCTCGAGCACCAGTATTTTGGTGCCAAGGCTGGCCTCAGCCATGCCATCAACATCCTCTTGTATGCATTGACGGGGCTGCTCATCTACCGATTGTTGTTCATTTTGGCACCGCCGCCCAAGGAATCGCCTTGGTTTTTCACGGTGCCTTTCATCGGGGCGTTGCTCTTTGTCTTGCATCCTGTACACACCGAGGTCGTCGCCAACATCAAGGGCCGCGATGAAATCCTAGCCCTCTTGCTGTCACTGGGCGCCATGTATGCCACCCTGCGGTATGTGATGACACAGCAGTTTCTGTGGGTCGTCGCAGCACCCATCCTGTTTCTGCTCGCTTTGCTTGGCAAAGAGAATGCATTGACCTTTTTGGCGATCATCCCCATTGCGATGCTGCTGTTCATGAAGGTACCCAAGGAGAAATTGGCCATTGCGACTGCGCCATTGCTGGCTGCTGCTGTGATCTTTCTCGGCATTCGCAGCTCGGCAATCGGCTTTTTTCTCGATAGCGGCACACAGGTGACCGACCTCATGAACAATCCATTCGTCGATGCCACCACGGGCCAAAAGTATGCGACCATCACAATGACCATCGGGTGGTACCTGAAATTGCTGTTCATTCCCCATCCGCTCACCCACGATTATTACCCTTATCATGTACCGCTTGTTGGCTGGGGCGACTGGCGTGCCTTGTTGTCGCTGTCGCTGGTCGTCGGTTTGCTCGGTTTGGCGGGTTGGATGTGGCGCAAGTCCAAGGTCACAGCTTTCAGCATCCTCTATTTTTTCATCACGCTCAGCATCGTCTCCAACCTGGTCTTCCCGGTCGGCACCTTTATGAATGAGCGCTTCATCTACATGCCTAGTGTCGGCTTTTGCATGCTCATCGCCTACATGCTCGTTGTGAAGCTGCCCGCTTGGCTCTCCCCCAATGTAGGCAAGGCCATCGCCTATGGCTTGCTTGCCGTGATGGGCGTCGGCTTTGCTGTGCGTACCTTTACCCGCGTGCCCGACTGGGAAAACGCCGCAACTTTGGAGGCCGCCAGCATCCAAGTGAGTTACAACAGCGCCCGCAGCAATCAGTACTATGCCTACTCCCTCTATGAGAAGGCGCTCCAGGAAAAGGATCCTGTGAAGCAAAAGGCCCTTTATGACGAGGCATGGCCCTATGTGAACAAAGCCCTTGAAATTTACCCCGCCTACTACGACGCCCATACCTGCCGCGATGGCATCGCCGCCGCCTACTACCAGCGCGACGGCGACATCGCCAAGCTGCTCCCTTACTTTGAAAACACCCTGCGCACCAAGCCGACCGACTTTGTCGATCAGTACTTGGAATACCTGAGCAAGCGCGGGCAGCACATTCCCGAGCTCACCGACTTCTTCCACCGCGTCGCCTACGGCTACTTCTGGAACGAAAAACGCGACGGCGTGCGCGCTCGCAAATACCTGGAAATGGGCCTGCGCCTTGCGCCCAGCGACGCCCGCCTCACTGCGGATTTGGCTGGCGTGAAGTGATTTTTGTAGGCTTAGGAATGCTTATATTTGTGGCTCTATGAAAGTCAAAGAACTCATACTGCGCAATTACAAGGGCTTTGGGGCAGATGCGCCGCCGATTTCCTTTGTCGATGATCTGGGGAATGTGAACCCCGTGACTGTGCTCGTGGGGCCAAATGGAAGCGGGAAGTCGTCGGTTTTGCAGGCGATTGCGATGTTGGTTGGGAGTGCTGCGAGACGAAGGATGCAACCTGATTTGCTAGATTGGCCAGGATTCGACTTTGAATATATCCGAAATGGAAGGGCTTTGCCTGAAGCCAAAGTAACAATCCAATTTACGAAGGATGAAATTCTTGCAACAAAGGAATATGCAGAAGTAATAAGGCTCCAAAACCCTGCTTTGGTCCCACCAGGAGAACAGGAGGAAATTTTCCTTGAATTGGATTTCAGAAATGCGAGAGTCTTTTCCGACTATCCAAAACACTTTTTTCAAGGCAAAGGCTATGAATATGCGCTGCAATTGAATGGCGGAGAATCGTCGTTGATTGCTAATTTAAAGCGCGTTGGGGGAATTTATTGGTATACGGAGCAAAGGACTGCCACTAGTATTATTCGAGCGATTGAAAGCGGCACTTCGGAGGGACAGGTTTCAATCTCGGATGAAAAACTCAGATCGATCTTGCTTTCCTGGACGAGCTTTCACGACATGACCAGAAGGCCTAGATTTCAGTTACGGGATGGACAGCGGGATCGGTTCGCTGAGTTAGAGAGATTGTTCACTGCAATTTTCCCAGGAAGATCATTAGTTGGATCTATTCCGCATCCGTCACCAGAGCGCCAAAGTGATGCAAGTCCCTTTTGGTTACGGAATGAAAGGGGACAAGAGTATGAACTCTCAAGTATGTCGGGAGCAGAACGAGCAATACTTCCATTGTTGATTGATTTTACCACATGGGAGATCCACAATTCCATCATCCTCATTGATGAAATAGAGCTACACTTGCATCCACCACTTCAGCAGGCCTTGGTTCGAGCGCTACCTAAGCTTGGGAAGAACAATCAGTTCATCATCACCACGCATAGCGATTATGTGGTTGGAATGTTTGGAGACTCTCAGATCATCCGCCTATCATGACAGCTTCGGGACTCATTTTCGTTGAAGGGAAAAATGATGCAAGGATCATCAATAAAGTTATCGATGGGCTTGGCATCACGGTGCGACAAGGAGCAGGAAAGTTTGGACAAAAAGCCTACATGGATGGATTCCTGGCTAACTCAACAGTGGCCCCTAATTTCTACTTTGCCTTCAGAGACCGAGACTTTGACTACCCGATGTACGAGTTTACCGAACTGAACATTCCATCTCCTGACAAGGGAAAAGTCGTAGTTAGTCACCGAATCACAATCGAAAACTATCTATTGACACCTAAGAGTTTTCTGAAATTCAAAGACTTGGATCGGCAAAATAAATTCAAAGACCTTACGATTGAGGTTTATTGCAAGGTAGTAGAGGAGGTTGCTCGGAGTTTGGCATCTTATCAAGCAGTCCGGCATTCATTGGGAAAAATAAGGGATCGGAACCAGGTTTCAACCACATGGACAACGGGAAGCGGAGATGTACCAAGTACTCTTGATGCCGAAACCTGTCTCGCCGCCGGGAGAAAAATGGTTGAGGACTATCGATTAAAAGCCGAAGAGATTAGCGACCTTGAGCGTTTTGAAAGCGCCTATGAAGAGTTTTATTCGCGCTTTGCAAGTGAAGATTTCTATCAGCATCTGAAGTTTCTAGAATGGTTCCAAGCCAAGGATATCATCAACATCTTATCGAAACGGCTAGTGGCCCACTCTCCGCAATTCTCGATGGGAACATTCCTCAATGTAGCTATTGAGCAATTTGAATATTCTGAATTTGAAGATTTGGTGGCCCTCAGAAGCCACGTGGAAAAACTGCTTAATACGGAAGCGCAATGACCCCCCCCACCCCATACACCCCCGTCAATAAAATCCGTCTCGTGACGGCGGCATCGCTTTTTGATGGCCACGAGGCGGCCATCAACATCATGCGGCGCATCATGCAGGCCACGGGCGTCGAGGTGATCCACCTCGGCCACAACCGCTCGGTGCAGGAAATCGTAGATTGCGCGATCCAGGAGGATGTGCAGGGCATCGCCATCACATCCTACCAAGGTGGCCACGTCGAATATTTCAAATACATGCACGACCTGCTCAAGGAGCGTGGCGCAGGCCACATCAAGCTCTTCGGCGGCGGTGGCGGCACCATTCTACCCGACGAAATCGCGGAACTGCATGCCTACGGCATCAGCCGCATCTACTCGCCCGACAATGGGCGGGAGATGGGCCTGCAAGGCATGATCAACGACGTGATCCAGCAATGCGACTTCGCGAACCTCAACTCCATCCACCCGAGCATGATCGGGAAGATGAGCTCCAAAGACCATGGCCTCATCGGTCGCGTCATCACCATCGTCGAGAACGACCCGCAGCTCGGCAAGGCCTTTATGGCCGAGGTCGAGAAGCGCCAGCCTGCCGACAAGGTGATCCCGATCCTCGGCATCACGGGCACAGGTGGTGCAGGCAAGAGTTCCCTCACCGATGAACTCGTGCGCCGCTTCTTGATGGACTTTGAAGACAAGACCATCGCCGTGCTGAGTGTCGATCCCAGCAAGCGCAAGACCGGTGGCGCGCTCTTGGGCGACCGCATTCGCATGAATGCCATCTTCAACAGCCGCGTCTATATGCGCTCCATGGCAACCAGACAGGCCAACATTTCCATGAGTGCAGCGGTGGACGAGTCCGTGAAGGTATTCCGCGCAGCAGGATTTGACCTGATCATCGTCGAGACGGCGGGCATCGGGCAGAGCGACAGCGAGATCACAGAGATTGCCGACGTATCCTTGTATGTGATGACGCCCGAGTTTGGCGCGGCGACACAGCTCGAGAAGATCGACATGATCGACTATGCCGACATCATTTCGATCAACAAATTCGACAAGCGCGGCGCGCTCGACGCCCTGCGCGACGTCAAGAAGCAATACCAGCGCACCCGCAACCTCTGGCATAGCAATCCCGACGACATGCCCGTCTTCGGCACGATCGCCTCGCAGTTCAACGATCCTGGCACCAATCAGCTCTATCGCCAGATCATGCGGGTCTTGCACGAGAAGACCAAGACGCCCCTCGATTCGCACTTTGCGGCGACCGACGAGATGAGCGAAAAGATTTACATCATTCCCCCAGACCGCATCCGCTACCTCGCCGAGATTTCTGAGGAAAATGACCGCTTTGAGAAATGGGTGAAGGACCAAACGCAATGGGCAACCACCGTCTATAACCTCGACGGCACGATCAGCCACCTCAAAAGCCTCGATGCCAGCCACGCGCCTAGCATCGACACGCTCAAGGGCCTGCGCGAGGATGCTCACCGCCGCCTTGCGGCCGAGAGCCAAGACATCCTCAATGGCTGGGAAGCCAAGGGCAAGCAGTACCGTGGCGAATTTTTCACCTACGAGGTCAGGGGCAAGGAAATCAAGGTCGCCAACTACACCGAGTCGCTGTCCCACACCAAATTGCCCAAGATTGCCCTGCCGCGCTTCAAGGATTTGGGCGAGATCTTGCGCTGGAGTTTCCGGGAAAATGTGCCCGGCGAATTTCCCTACACCGCAGGTGTCTATCCCTTCAAGCGCACTGGCGAGGATCCCACGCGCATGTTTGCGGGCGAGGGCGGTCCTGAGCGCACCAACAAGCGCTTCCACTACGTGAGCAAGGGCTTACCTGCAGCCCGCTTGAGCACGGCATTTGACTCGGTCACCTTGTATGGCGAAGACCCCGACTACCGCCCCGACATCTATGGCAAGATTGGCAATTCGGGCGTGAGCATCGCCTGTTTGGATGACGCCAAGCGCCTCTATTCCGGCTTTGACCTCTGCAAGCCCACGACCTCCGTCTCGATGACCATCAATGGCCCAGCGCCGATGTTGCTGGCCTACTATATGAACACGGCCATCGATCAGCAGTGTGAGAAATACATCCGAGAAAATGGTTTGGAGGCTGAGGTCAAAGCCAAGATCGCTGCCATCTACCGCGAAAAGGGCGAGCCCGTGCCGAGCTACCGCTCCGAATTGCCCGAGGGCAATGACGGCCTCGGCCTCATGCTCCTCGGCGTTACGGGCGACCAAGTATTGCCCGCCGACGTCTATGCCAAGATCAGGGCCAATGCCATGAGCACCACGCGCGGCACCGTCCAAGCCGACATTCTCAAGGAAGACCAGGCCCAAAACACCTGCATTTTCTCTACCGAATTTGCGCTGCGGATGATGGGCGACATCCAGCAATACTTCATCGACCACGCCGTCAGGAACTTCTACTCCGTCTCGATCTCGGGCTATCACATCGCCGAGGCTGGAGCCAATCCGATCACGCAGCTGGCATTTACCCTGTCGAATGGTTTTACGTATGTCGAGTATTACCTGAGCCGGGGCATGAACATCGACGACTTCGCGCCCAACCTGAGCTTCTTTTTCAGCAACGGCATGGATCCTGAGTATGCCGTGATCGGCCGCGTCGCAAGGCGCATCTGGGCCAAGGCGATCAAGAACAAATATGGCGGCAACGAGCGCAGCCAAAAGCTCAAGTACCATATCCATACGAGCGGCCGGTCGCTGCACGCCCAGGAAATCGCCTTCAACGACATCCGCACGACCTTGCAGGCGCTCTACGCGATCTACGACAACTGCAACTCACTGCACACGAATGCATACGACGAGGCGATCACGACCCCGACCGAAGACAGCGTGCGCCGCGCCATGGCCATCCAGCTCATCATCAACAAGGAGCTCGGCCTCGCCAACAACGAGAATCCGCTGCAAGGAGCTTTCATCATCGAGGAGCTCACCGACCTCGTCGAGGACGCCGTCATGGTCGAGTTCAAACGGCTCACCGATCGCGGCGGTGCCCTCGGCGCGATGGAGACCATGTACCAACGCAGCAAGATACAAGAGGAATCGCTCTATTACGAGATGCAAAAGCACACCGGAGAGCTCCCGATCGTTGGCGTCAACACCTTCCTCAGCAGCGAGGGTAGCCCGACGATCATTCCCAAAGAGGTCATCCGCTCGACCGAGGAAGAAAAAATCGCGCAGATCACCGACATCCACAGCCTGCAAAAGCGGAATGCAAGCGTCTCCAAGGCGGCGCTGCGTACCCTGCAATTGGCGGCAATCAAAAACGAAAATCTCTTCGAGGCCCTGATGGAGGCCGGCAAGGTGTGCTCGCTCGGGCAGATGACGCGTGCCTTATATGAGGTGGGTGGGCAATATCGGCGGAATATGTGATGGATCTTTTTAGGTGTTCTTAGGAATATGCTTTTTTGACATCCATGATTGTGCACCGGATTTTTGGCTTCTGAGAAGGCGCAGAATTGGTTCATCCCGAGTTCGGGACGGGCTAATTTTGCAAAGCGGCAAGAGGTCAAAAAGACATGCATAATGCTGGATGTTAATGAAAACACATTCCTTACATTGAAGCAAAAAGGACAGTCGAATTTCATGCTGTCCACGTCAACCTTTAAGGAAATATTTTCGCTTTTCGGAGACAACATCAGAAGCGGCAACACGATCCCTTTGCAACGATTTTTTCAATTTCCCAATCTCCTGATTATCTGCATAATACAAATCTTGTCATCGATGCCCGCGCGAAGTACGCAGCGGTACTGACGCGTCGCAATGCGCAATGCACAGCGCTTATGCTCAATGCCTTTTTGATCACATTGCGGTAAGTGATGCTGCTGTGCGTGAGGTGCTTCTGATTGCAAGATGCCTCCCCGCACGTTGTGCGGGACACAGCGGCTTCACTTCGTTCCGCTCGGCATGACCACGTTTTATGCTTACGGTTAAAGTTGCGGATAGGCCTAAAAAAGTAAGTCTGCTTCATGAAGACGGAGATGACAAAATTCAGCATCGATTGCTCACATCTTGTGGACTGCTCGTGTCATCGGAGTGGCAGAAGCATTGATTTCCAGACCTACTACGGCACCGCTCTCCACTCCCATTTCTTAACCCAAGTCAATGAACGCCCACCCTACAGCCCAGAACTTTGTGCCATTCGCTGAATACTGAAATAGAAATGAATTCGCACAAAACATCTTCTCGCATTTTTGGAATGCTTTTTTTGCTCTCATTTGTGGCTTATGCTGCGGGCAACGGATTGGTCACGGCCATCGTTGATGCACCTAGCGGACTCGCTTATGTGCATGCCCACAAGCCACAATTGGCGCTCGGGGGCATACTCATCGCCATCGTTCATACCCTCTCCAACATCGGCTTGGCGGCTGTCATGCTCTCCATCTTGAGGCAATACAACCAATCCATCGCCTTCGGCTATTTTGCCGCAGCCATTGCATCGACAGTCATGCTCATGGTGGGGGGAGCGTTTCTATTGTTGCAAATTCCTCTAAGCGATGCGTTTGTAGAGGCTGGTGCGACAACCAACACTTCTTTCCAGACGCTAAGTCTGCTCAGTAGCCGAGGAAACTTCTTTGCCTATCAAATCGGGATGGCGATCTGGGGATGCGGTGGATTGCTGATGAGTTACTTGTTTTACCAGGCGCGGTTCGTGCCATGGGGCATCGCAGTATGGGGATTCATCGGATACCTCATATTTATCGCAGGCACGATTGGAGAATTGTTGTCATTTCCTTATGGCATCGCCTTGTCGTTGCCCGGCGGTCTGTTTGAGATATTTCTCAGCATTTGGATGATTGTCAAAGGTGTCAAGTATGTCGGGCAACCTGCGGCCATTGGATGTAGATGAAAGCGCAATCTTTTGGGTGGCCTCATAGTGACGCACTTGAAGGGTCGGCTAATTTTCAATTTCTTAACCCAAGTCAACGAACCCCCAATCCGCAGACCTGAACTTTGCAGCATCAAAAAAGATAAAGCACAATGAAAGCAATTGAATACACAAGTTACGGCACTCCTGAAGTGTTCAAACTCAATGAGGTCACACAGCCTTCCCCTAAACCGAATGAGCTTTTGATCAAGGTCCACACGACCACAGTCACCGCCGCAGATATCATGATGCGCGAGGGCAAACCCGAAATCGGAAGGTTGTACCTGGGGTTGAAAGGCCCCAAACGAAAAATATTAGGTTTTGAGTTTGCGGGGGAAATCGTTGCGAAGGGTGTCGCAGTGACGGCCTTTCAGGTCGGCGACAGGGTATTTGGTGGTACGACGACATTGGGATGTTATGCGGAATATGTCTGCGTCAGTGAAAAGGATGTCGTGGCCACCATGCCAGAAAACATTACGTTTGCCGAGGCGGCTCCCGTGAGCGGCAGCGCGATCACGGCCCTCAATTTCTTGAAGGGCAAGGCAAATATTCAAGCCAAGCAAAAAGTCCTGATCAATGGTGCCTCCGGTGGCGTCGGCACCTATGCGGTACAATTGGCGAAATATTATGGTGCGGAAGTCACCGCAGTCTGCAGCACCAACAATATTGCACTTGCAAAGTCACTCGGAGCCGATCATGTGATCGACTATTCGCAGCAGGACTTCACCCAAAACGGCAAACGCTACGACATCATATTCGATACCGTGAGCAAAGGCTCCTTTGCAGCTTGCAAGAATTCGCTCACTTCCAAAGGCATCTATCTCCCGACGGTGATGAATGGCACGGTGATGCGCCAAATATTATGGACATCAATCGTCGGCGGCAAGAAAGTGAAGTCCTCATCGACGGGCCTGCTGCCTGTAAAACAAAGATTGGCCTATCTCATGGAGATTCGCACATTGCTGCAAACAGGGAAATTGCGTACCGTGATAGACAGGCAGTATCCCTTGGCGGAGATGGCAGACGCACATCGCTATGTGGAACTCGGGCACAAGAAGGGCGCTGTGGTAATCGAGGTGGTTGGATGAGTCCAAGGCCTCTGGCCGCAGGACCAACGACCGTTTGCCTCCGGCAATCGAAGTGCATATTGCGTTTGCCAGAGGCAAATGATCCATCACCAAGAGTCCAAGACC
Source organism: Bacteroidota bacterium (assembly GCA_031415375.1). Classification (GTDB taxonomy): domain Bacteria; phylum Bacteroidota; class Bacteroidia; order J057; family JADKCL01; genus JADKCL01. Next base: position 21,174 of record JANORP010000461.1, read on the forward strand.
TCTGGCCGCAGGACCAACAACCGTTTGCCTCCGGCAATCGAAGTGCATATTGCGTTTGCCAGAGGCAAATGGTCAATCGTCCTTCGGCCAGAGGCCTCGGACTTGGACTCGGACTCGTGGGTTTATCAGCCTCCGGTTTTCGCCAGTCGCTTGCGCATCCTGCTGAGGGACTCCGGTTTGATGCCGATATAACTGGCGAGTTGATATTGCGGCACCCGCTGCACGAGATCAGGTCTGGATTTAAGGAGCTTGAGGTATCGCTGCTCGGGCGTGTCGGTCATGAAGGACGTCATCTTTTGCTGCTGCGCAACAAAAACAGCCTCCATCACCTGCCTCGAAATGGTCTCAAATCGGGGGAATTGCTTGAAAATTTCCTTGGCCTGCTGCTCATTGCCCATGGAGACCGTCGTGTCCTCGTTGCAGACCCAATAAAAATTTGCGGGATGCGCTTGTGAAAAACTATTGAGCGCAATCACCCATTGCTCCTCGGTGAAAAAATCCGTGGTTTTTTCCTCCCCGTCCACGATGGAATATTGACGGATGCAACCCTCCAAGACAAAATAGGAATTCACCGAAATCTGGCCCTCTTGCAGCAAAAAATCGCCCTTTTTGTAATGCTTCACCTGCATATTCTCGGCAATGGCTTGCGCCTCCGCTGGCGAGAGCGGGCTGATGCTGGCGAAATGCTGGACGAATTTATTTTCCATCTGGATCGGCTAGAAGTTCAAATAATCCTGGGTCTCCGTGAGCTCTGCCCAGCGTGCGGCGAGAAATTTAGCATAATTGAAGCCGTTCATGCCATAAGTCCCGAGCGAATGGCCGTCATTGATCACACCAATTTCAGCTGCCCTTGCGCATCGATCCCGAAATCCATCCCATAAGCTGCGGGCGCATTGACAAAATCGGCGACGGCACTTTTCACAATGCTGATGTCGATGCGCGTATCCCAAACACCCTTGTAGCGGCGCACGTCCAAAATCTCCCCATACCGAATAAAACAGCGCCACTCCGTCTGAAACGACACCAATTCCGAGCACCAAATCTCCGTCGGGTTGGCAGGATCCACGAGGCCGATGAAATCCTTGAATGCGCCCATCACCTTGCCAGCAAATTTCTTGGTCTCGTTTTTGGGTTTGGCGAAGACGGGCCAAAGATGCTCCTCATGCATGAGCGCCTCCAATGTCGTGGACCAAATCTTGCGCCCAAGATAAGGTTGCAATTCCGCAGGATAATCGATTTCCCCGACAGGCCGCGCGATGCCCAACAGCCCCAGCCGTTTGCGCACATTGCCGATGCCACCCACGACCACATGCGCGGGATTCAAGTCGGGAATCTCCTCGGCCGAAACGTATTTTTCGGTCTGCCATCCTGCTGTCTTGAATCCATCGTTTGCGACATAAGCATTGACGTTGTAGAAATCGCCCGCGATGTCGGTTTGGATATAGGCTTTCAAGTTTTGGTAGTCTTCCATTTTTGTGCTTGGGTTTTGGGTGGATGTATTTTTCAGTGTTGCGGATTTTGAAACAATGGCAAGGATTCAGCTTCTGCGAATGACGCTCAATTTTCAGCTTCTACGAAGTCCCGAACTTCGTGGAAGTTGAAAAATACCCCCACCCGCTGCCGCGAGCAGCGGCAGGAGCGAAATCATGAAGCGTGCCTCCTCGCCGACTTCGCCCGCAGCAAAGACGCAGCTGATCACCAAAATCATGACCGCCAAGATTGCCTCCGGCCGACCCCAGGCCAGCCAAGTCGCGCCCTTGAGCGGTGCGCGCACCGTATTCCAAAGCAACAAAACCAGCCCGAGCAAGGCGCTGAGGCCGCCGAGCCAGACGGTGGGGCGATACATGAGGTTGTACCAGCCGGGTGTATGCGCCATGAACAATTCGGTCTTGGGACGATAAAATTGGACGAGGCGCGTGACGATATGTCCAGCGGCGCGCAGGGGCTGTCGCAAGATCGCCTGCTGCACCTGTTGCTTCACGACCTTGTTGTAGGCCGTGTGGCGGTCGGTATTGATGTTGTCGAAGCCGCCTGCATACAGGGGCGGGTCGTCTTGAAAGTCTGTGGACACGGGGCCGGTGAACTCCGACCAGCTCTTTTGCATGTTGAAGCCGTCGTGGTTGGACCAGTGGACTTGGTCATGCAAGACGATCTGTTTCAGGTGCCAACCTCCCGACAGCAACAGGATCGGCAGCAGAAAGAGCAAATAATAGCGGATGGGCAAGGCGCGCATCGCGAGGAAACTCAGCAACAGAAAAATCGGCAGCAAGGGGAAAATGAGGGTGCGCGTGAGTTCGAGGAGGCTGATGAGGGTCCCGGCCGCAAGGCTGAGACCTAGCAGCCGACGGGCGGCGGGGGCGCGTAGCTGCTGCAGCACAGCGAGCCAAGCGAGGATGAGGCAGGGCATGAGCATATCATACAGCTGCGGATTGCCCTTGTGGATGAAGCGGATGGCGACTGCGAAGACGAGTGACATGCCTGCCGACAGCAGCACCTGCCCGCGCGTGCGTGCAAACAAAGTCGTGGCCCAATAGGCATTCAGCCCAATCGTGAGCGGATACAGCACATAAGAAAACATCGCTGTCGTGCCAAAAATGAGCTGTGCGCTCACCTCCAAAAACGCCCAAACTGGCGAAATGCCTGTCTGCAATTCGGCGAGAAATTTCCAGAGGTCGCCCCAGGTGTGGAAGTCCTGCGGGCGGTAAAGGTGCTGCCAATCGAGGTTGATGGTGCCGTGGATCGTGGTATTGAGGCCAAAGGCAAGCAAAGCGACTAGCAGACCGATCACGGTCCGCGACTTGCGGGCATCCTGCCAGCTATTTTTGATCAAAGCGCCTATTGCCATGGATCGAAATTTAGGCGGTTTTCAGGAGAATGCAATCGGGGGCTTGTGAGCAGGCTCATTTGCGGCCCAAAATGGGGGATGGCGGGTTTCCACTTTCGCAGAAAAGCAAAGGGCACCTCTATCAAGGAGCTGCTAGGTTGCTCATGCTACCTTTGCTGGGGCCTGTCAATGTTTTGATCCTCCCCTCGCATCCGTTTTTCGGCATATTCACCCATTTCCACGCCATGCACTTTGCTCTCTGCCCAGATCATGAGTTCAGTCAAGCCCAGCGGTGGTCTCCCTGTTTGTATGTCGGTGAGCTGCGTGAGTATTTCCACCAAATCAAGGAAGGCCCGCTGCGCATCGGGCGCGGGGTTCGATGGCAGTTTTTGCATCCGCTTGACCCAACGCAACACTGCTTTTTCCAGCTCATAGACCTTACCCTCGCGCTTGAGTTGCCGGGTGGCATTGCGCAGCAGGTATTCCTGCAAGTCCAGATTGCCGAGCTCGTATTGCAAGACAAGTTGAAAAATGGGGGCAAAATTTTGAATGTCTTGGCGGGCGTCGGTGGTGGGAAATTGGAGAATTTTCTGGAGCCAGCGGTTGGCGCCTTTGAATTTGCCAGCAAGAAAGTGGAATTGGGAAAGGTTGTAGTAGAAGTTGAGCAATCGGGCGGGTTCCAGTGTGGATGCATTGGCCAGCAACCAAGCCTCGATTTCCACCAAGAAAGCTTGGGACTGCATGAAGGTGCTGAAATTCATGCGAAAAAGTAGCTCTTGGAGAAAGACCACGCGATTCATCTTTGCTTTTGTCGTGGGTGGAATGCCCGTCAGCTGTTTGGCACGCGAGATGCCCTCCAAGAAATGACGGTGAAATTTGGTGTCTGACAGGCAGGTGCCGAGAAAATTATTGAGTGAGCTCAGGTAAAGGTCTGAGCGATGCTCAATCTGGTCGGCGTGGCGCTCCCAGCGTCGCATGAGCAGGTCAAAATTGTCCCAGGCACTTTGCACCTCACCCATCGCGATATGGTAGGAGCCACGTATTTGCAGGAACAAAGATGTGGCGAAAAAGGCATCTTCAGGAGGAGGCGTTTGCATGAGCGGATCTAGGATGATGGCGCGGTAGGCGTCGATCTCTGCTGGTTTGCGCGCCCTCACGAAGGTGCGCATGAGGCCGCGAATGCGTTCATGCAACCGCAAAAAGCCCTGTTGCAAGGCCAATCGTGCCAGGTGATGTGCTTGATCTCCTTCCAAACGCTCAAAAAACACATTCTCCTGCTCCTCGGGACTGCGCAAGAAAAGCTGCAACTCCCAGTAGAGCAATTGCAATACCATCCCCTCTTCCTCATATTGGATCGCCAATCCCTTGGCCTTGCGCAGTCGCTTTTTTGCAAAGCCAAATTGTTGCTTGCCCACCAGAAACTCGATGTCATCAATGCTCGCCCTCAATTGAGAGCCAATGGTTTTTCCAGCTTGCAACTGCCGCTGACTCTCGGTGATCAAATCCAAGAGCCGCGTCTTGAGCGAGGAAAGATTGGCAACCATGCTGGGTTTGGGCAATGACTTGAGAATTGCCTCCTCATCCCATTGCGGCATCGCATCGATCAGGTCAAAAAGCCGCAGGGTGCTATCAAAAGACCTTCCAGCTCCCCCCGCAGCAAAGAGCCTTAAGAACCTTTTTTCGGCCTTGTCGAGGGAATTTATGAGCGCATGCAGCTGAGACGACATTATTTTTGGATGATTATTTACTCTGGATACGCAAGAAATCAATCAAATACATTGATCAATATAGCTCAAAAGCCCACATTGTCCAATTTGTTTGTTTTTGGATATGCAACAAATCCCGCAACAAGGTTCGGTAGGCCCAAAAAGGAGCCGCATCTTTGGTTCAGAAAGTTCAACCTATTGTTTCACAATTGATCACGGAATGTATGAGTGCTCCAATCCCAATGCCAGCCGGCATTCAAAAACTCTCCTCACCTGGAAAAAGCTACTACTTGAAAATGTCGGGTGGCCCAGGGCTTATGAGTGCGGAGGCATGCGCTCCCACGCCAACCGCAACCGGCCCATTTGCCATCGTCGGAGCAACGTATTATTATGCCTTTGAGGATGTTGCGACAGAGACAAAGGGTGTGGCGACGGCCGGTAATTCTTGGAAACTTGGCGTCACAATCCTGTGGATGAAAGCACATGATACCGATGTCTATGCGCTTGATGATGCAGGTCAATGGTGGTCTTTCGAGACGGAGACACCAAATGCCGCATGGACATCCACTCCATTCCTGAACAATGTCCGGCATATTGACATCGCTGAAAGCCATGGATTCGTCCTCTACTCAGAAGCTGGAAATGAAGTCATCGCTCGTTTTGCGCTGGATGAGGACCCCCTTGTCCCGACGAAGTTTCCCAACCCAGGAATCGATTTGTCGAAGGTCACTGCGCTCGCCATGTTGAATCCGACGACCATCTACGTGTCCGATCATCAGGCGGTCTATATGCTTACGGTGACAAGGGCCGAGTCAGGGGATGCTTTGACGCTGACAAAGGTGAAGGTCGCTGATCTTCCCCAAAGTCGCCCACTCGCTGGACTCTATGCCGTGCAGAAAACGATGAACTCCCCAATGCCCATGGGTACCAAAGTGGATTATCTGTTCGCAATGGATACGCAAGGTTTGGGATATTTCGTTCAGCCGAAGTACAAGGAAACAAGTCCATTCGAACAAAGCGGTGTCGTTTGGTTGCAGAACTTTACCAGTGGCCTTGCCGCGCCCCAAACGCCATTGCGCCTCAGCCATATGCAAAAGCTAAATTATTGGGGGCAGAGTGCCGACGGAGCGCAGGTCATTATGGAATGCAATCCCTGTCACACGGTGTACTTGGATGCGAAGGGCCCGGCAAGCAATGGAAATATGATGTTGCCCAACAAGTTATTTGAGATTGGGAAATCTACAACTGACCAGGCAACCTTCTCTTTCTATACTAATCCTGAAATGAAGGACTTGGCGGGATCGATCAGTGTCCGTCACGAGGACAGCACTGGCATGTTTGACAAGAAATTCATCTCCACCATAGGGGATACCTCGCCCGCGACGGAATTTCCAATCCCGATCAAGGTGACGGATGAAAATGGAACCGCGCTCCTTGTCGATTTTGCCTACCAAGAGGATGGCGTACTCATCGTGGGCGAGATCGATTTGGATCCACAACTCGCCTAGAATGCGCAATCGTGAGGACAAGTGCCCCGTCGCAGACGGCGCGACGGGGCGCATGATCCTACTGAAACAACCCTAAAACCTCAATTCTGCTTCAGTGTCTTCGGCAGCAAAACGCTGCCCTTGGCCACGCCATGCCCTTTTTCATTCCCAAAAAACATTGTTTCAACTCCCAAAATCATGAAACCCGCATCCTCCACCGATCCCCGCCCGCAGTCGCTGCTAGGCAGCGACAAACAGCCATACATGGCCGACCAAGCGCGTGTGGGGATGATGCGCCATGATTTGTTTCCAGACTTGAGTTGTGTCTGCGTCGGTGACTTGCGGTTTTCCTACGTCCAGGGCAGCATCATCGTGCAAGAAGTGGGCTCGGGTCATGCCCTTGGGTCGTACCGCCTACCAGCTGCCTCGGCGCAACATGCCAAGCTTCTGGCGACCGATGGCCGACTCTTTGTAGCATCTTCCGAGGGTGATTTGCATTGTCTGAGCGCCGATGCTGCACTCCAGACACACTGGTCCATCAAGGTCAATCCATCTGCGGTTGCCATCGACATCGTCGCAGGAAATGGGCTGTTGTTCGCAGGTTTCCAAGGTCGGGTGGCAAGTCTGGATTCCAAAAGCGGTGCCATCCTCCAGGCACGCACCCTCCAATGGGACCTCAATGGCGAGGTGCGCCTTGCCATGCAGCAGCCCTACCTGTATGCGGGTATTTATGGCAATGTCTTTTTCCTTGATGTCACTACGCTTGCTGCCAGAGGGGTGGAGAAAATCGCACTGCCAGGCAAGCTCGCTTCGGTGAACCTGCTGGTGGCAGACGACAACCTGTATGTCGGCACACATGGTTCGATCTACGGTTGGTCGGCAGACGGTACCCAAGTCTTGGGCAGCGACAAGCTGAATTGTGATGGCAATTGTGAAGTGCGACTTGCCGCCGCCGACACCTACTTGTATGCAGAATATGATGGCCGCATCGCAGCCTACGCCCTGAAATCACTGGAAAAAAATCCCGATTGGCACCTTTTTCAACAGGGGTAACCCTGACCAAAAAGGCACAATAAAAATGGCCGGGGATCGCCCAAAACCCGCCACTTGCGCAAGCAGGAAAACGAAAAAGAGTAGGCATGTCAATCATCTCAATTCACACGATCATGAGTACCACGATCCCAAATTTCGCACAACGTCAAGTCATGTTGAGCTTCGCTTACCTCGCCTACACAGGCGAGAATTTCACCACGCCCACCGAGGAAGCTACCATGCCTGGCCTCATCTGGGATGCCATGCCAAAGATTCCACCACTTGCTGCCTCGCCATGGAATCTTGTCTGGTATGCTAGCCCCTATACCGTGCCTGGCGCGAAATACCAAGACAATTTCATGTTTGCCGTCCAAAATATCGCCGAGCCGAGCCAATATGCCATCGCCATTCGCGGCACCAATTTCATCTCTGACATCAACTGGCTCATGGAAGATTTTGACATCTTGCAAATGATGCCTTGGCCATTGGGAGACACCAACAGCCCGGCACCGGCAGAAATGGTCTCTGAGTCGGCCAGCATAGGGATGAATGTACTGCTCAGCATGGTGGGGGAAGGGCCATTTGGGGTTCCTATGACTTTGCTCCAATTTCTCCAATTGCAGAGCCAAAATGGAGACAGCCCCGCCGCGATAAATGTTTGTGTAACGGGTCACAGCCTCGGCGGCATGCTGGCGAGCACCATGGCACTCTACCTCTCAGACAACAGATCCACCTGGGACATCACTGGTCAATCCACAATCAGCTGCATCAGCTTTGCCGCACCTACGGCGGGCAACCAAGCTTTTGCAAGCTATTCCGACCAAGCATTCAGTGGGCAGACGCCCCCGCCCAACTGGGACGCGACGCTGGAAACCAACTGTGATGCTGTGCGTTGCGACCTCGATGTTGCTCCCTTGTTTAGCATTGCTGGCAACATTTCACAAAGTGTGAATGGCAGCCCCTACTCGCTCATGTTTGCGACCTATGGCAGCAACATTGATTTTGGGAATTTAACGTATGGTCAAGCTTTATACTGGTCGGCCTTCAACAACGAGATCTTGACGAAACTGGCGGCAGCGCTCACGCTTGATGCTTATGGTCAAGTGGTCAACGGCGCCGTTCAGCTACAGGGGACATTTGAGCCGCTCAACGAGTTGGTTCCACCCTTGGACATTACCACCACGGGTGACAATACCTTCAGCAACTATTTGCAAGCTTTTGGGGAAGAGGCTGGGTGGCAGCACAGCAACAGCTATCCCACCATTCTCCAAGTACCAACATTGTTGCCTGCTGCTGGCATCATTGTGCGGTCGATCACGCAATAAGACTTTCTCCATCTACTTTACTGCCCTAGGCAGTCGAGTTTGGAACCCCGCTCCACATGGGTCAATCGTGGAAACCTGTTTCGCAGAGGTTTTCCTGCGGAGCCTGTCCCGACGCGGCTAGTGTCGGGGGCGGAATCTGAAAAGCCTTATGAGTAGGAGTATTTTAACTTTTAATTCTTAAAATTATGTCAACTGAAAAAGATTCATCTGGTGGTCTAAAGTTTAACACGATTTCGGTAGTCAACACTACAGGTTACGAAATTACCAATGTCTCGGTTTCAATACGAGCGAACGATTACTTGACGACCAGCACATGGCCCAAAATGGCATCTAGTCAATCGCTAAGTGGCACGTTTCCAGAAATGCCTCTATTCATGATGCCACCTGTCATCGTCGTATCATTTCTTGACGGCGCTCAAAATCTGGTCATTGGCATTGTACCAGCAGCCGGGGGGCCGTTCAATGATCTCCAAGTTCTATTGCAGGGAACCGAGTTTAGTGTAACAACTTTGGGAATTGGGATTTCGGCCAAGTACATTCAGTCACCATGTCCCAATTAATTTCCAATGAATGAATCCACCAAAAGGCTGTCTCATAAGGGCAGCCTTTTTTGGGTTTAGAACCCTCCCTCGATTCGCAAAAAGCGATGATTCTCTCCCCTCTCTCCAACAATTACCTGATTCCATGAGCCGCTGCCTCAAGAATATTCCTGATTTCCCACAATGGGGTTTTCTCAGGAATAGGTTTGATTAAGTTCCAACTTTTAGGCGCAAGACTGTGTGCGCCTAGGTGCATTTTGGGTTCATAGCAAGGCGCAAAAAGGGTTCCAAGCAGGCTGGGAGGTTTTTTTGCACCCAGGCCGCAAGAACCTTACATCCCCATGTATCTTTCCACCCAACCCACGTTCTAGCCCAATAGATTTCTCTATGAATTTCAAAAGACTCGCCGTCCTAATCGCACTCATCGTCGCACTCACAACATGCAATGCATTGGCTTGCAGCATGTACAAGCTCACCGCCCACGGCAAGACCATGTTGGGCAGCAATTACGATGCTTATTTCACGACCGCGAAAATCTGGTTTGAGAATCCAAGGCGGCCAGGCGAATGCGGTGCCGTCTTCACGGGCGGCAACCCAGAGGGACCCAATGGCAATCGCCCGCAATCGGGCATGAATACTTGCGGCATCGCCTTCACGGGCGCGGCCGTGCAAGACCCCACCATGGCACCCGATCCACGCAAAAAACAAATCCCTAGCCTTGCGCAATATTTGAAGGACATTTTGCACCAATGCAAAACCTTGCAAGAAGTGCACGACCATATTGCGCAATATGACCGCAGCAAATTTCCAGGGACGGTGTTTTTGTACACCGACCAAGCGGGCGACTACCTCATCGTGGAGCCCGACACGATGACCATGGGCCACGACACTAAATTGGTGCTCTCCAATTTTTGCCCCTCCACGACGAGCCTGGCAGATGCCCGCAAGCTGGAGCGCTACCGCAATGGCCTCGATTTCAGGCATGGCCAAATCGATCCATCCCTGAGTTTTTGCACGGCGCTCTCCGACACCATGGCTGTGTGCCGCGCGCGCATCGGCGATGGCACATTGCTCACGACGATTTGGGATGCGCAGGCGGGCAAGGTCTATTTGTATTTCTACCACGATTTTGAACACTTGGTGCAATTTGATTTGCAAACCGAGTTGGCGAAGGGCGATCATTCCTTGGATATCCCAGCACTATTTCCTCCCAATGCAGAATATGCGCAATTGATCGCCTACCAAATCCCGCAAAATAGTCCTCGCATTCGGATATTCTTGCTATTGTGTGCAGCCTTGTTTCTTTTTTCGGGATGCTATTTTCTCATCCAGTTTTTCCGTGGCAAGGCTGGAAACCAATATGCACGCCTGCAGTGGATGCTCTTTCCTTTGGGACTGGTGCTCACCTACTACATGTATGTCTTGGAGACGAATATGTATGTCTTCTATTTCCCAGCCCCCTTTCAAGACCATCCCTTTTCCATCCAAAATATTGCGGCCTACATTCCCTTTCTCATGCTGGTTTTGATTGTGCCGATGGCCTGGATCGGCGTAAAAATCGCGCGGGACGCAGCTTGGCCGACCTTCTCCAAAGGACTTTTTTGGATGAACAATTTGACGTATTGGGTATTGATTGGGTTTTTTGGGTATTGGGGGTTGTTGTTGTTTTGAAATTTGGTTGCAGTTCTAGGGTGTACGACAAATATTTTGTGGGTGCGCAGGAAATTACCGCCAAATGCCGGTCAGTGCTACCGCATCGGGCGCATTTCCAATTTTTGAGAAGCCTCGAATTCATCCAACTTGGTGAGCATCCACTGCATAGCGGTATTTGTGCTTTTTGATGTCAATGCAGTATCCAGCAATACTTGTTTTCCTGATGACATTTGCGTATCATCGCATGAATGTTCGTCTGAGAACAGCTATGGAAATAAGGGGCGCTTGCCCATCGTTTTTTGTATTGCCAACTTTACCAACTCGGCTTGATCGGGCTGGGATTATCATGTATTGCTTATGGGGTGGAATCTGGAAATTCATACCATCGACGTCGCCCAAGGCGAGTCTAGTCTGTTGATTGCAAGTAACGATGATACTGGACAAATCAAGTCCATGCTCATCGATGGCGGCTTGCAGCGATATGGTCGGCTTGTACACAACTATGTGAAGCAAGTGCTACCTACCGCAGCCAAATTGGATGTGATGGTGACCACACACTATGACGAGGACCATTCAGAGGGGCAGATCTCGATCCTCTTGGCAGACAACCTCAGCAATGTCGCTTCATTCATCGGCAACACGGTCGCAGATAACATCGCAAGTCGCAGGGTGAGTATCCCCAACCAGTTTCAGCTAGCCGCAGTAGGGGCTGGAGCATTTGGGGCCGTGATCGCTGGCGCCTATGGCACCGGCGCCGCTACTCTTGCGCTCGCCATCAACTATGTTTTGACCAATTGGGCAAGTGGTGTCGGGCTGCCCACAACTGCTGTAGATGCTGTGGAGTATGGCCTCTTTTACGGTCTGAGGTATATGGAGACGATCCCCAATGATCAGCGTGCTGCGAGCTTGATGAAAAATCAGCCTAGCGGAGACACCCTCCAAGCAGCGATCGCGACGGTCGGTGCCGTAATGGGTCCCCTCCCGATTGGCTTCACACAAGGACAAGCCGCGACCAAGGCCTATTTTGAATTGGTTGCACCTCAACCTACCGTTACAGCAACGACCCAAAAAGCCAACAAAAACTACGGCTTTTACACGGCCAATTTCTACGCCGCGACAAGGGTCTTCAACATCGGGAATCCAGTAGGCATCCCCACCAACAACAATGTCCAGGCATATTCCAATGCGGTGATCGGGAAGGTGAAAATATTTGCTTGCGATGCTAAGGCACCGACGGTTACACGAAATCCTAGAGTCCCGGCTTTGGGCCAAGAACTCTGGGGTATAGCAGACACCACGGCTCCCAGAGTGTATTGCGTGTCGGTCTTGGGGAATGTATTGTATGGTGCTGGCCCGGTCGGCGGTGACGCCTTGAACAAGGTGAGCATAGGGTTGGCGGTGGTCTTCAATCAATTTGTCTATTTTACAGGTGGTGACCTCACGGTAAGTGGCCTCGACATGATCCCGAATGCTGTCATCGACAATCCAACGATGGGAAGGCCCGCCACAATTCCCGTCTATAAAGCCGGGCATCATGGATCCTCTGAATCCAACTCAGCCGAGTACCTTGAATTGACTGGAACGCGCTGCAGTTTCATCTCCTCGGGATCCAAATCCTTTGGTGTGGACAATACGGTGTTGCCCACACAAGCCGTCATCGACATGTTCAACGAGTCCGATGAGATGGACCTTTATTTTATGACCAACTGCAAAGTGCTGCGAGATGGCGTGCCCGCGACCAATGCCGAAAACCAGCTTGACGATGAAGACAATCGATCGCGACTCGCGGGTGACAATGAATTTGACCAAGGAGAAAAAGCGCCGGCTGGTTATACATGGAAACGGAAACAGAGCCGTGGCGACATCGTCTTGTACATCTCTCAAGAAGAGTCACAATCGACCATTCTTGGTCCCGATGGCGTTTTGGATGACGACGATGTCTATCGGCAATTTCGTGTCTCCTATTGGGAAGAAGACATTCCTGACAATGCCATCGACGCTATTGGGACACGCCAAGAAATCATTTACTTCTAAGTCATCTGGCCATGGATATCTCAACCCTTCAATCCTATCTGACCGCACAGAGTGCCTCTGGGACACTTACGCTGGCCAGCATCGACACCCAATTGGGGCCTGATTTTCAAGATTTCCTGAAAACTGCACCCCAGACGACGATCACGGTGACCAACCCCGTGATTGCGCAGGCCAGTGGCATGCTCACCGTGCAAGGGACCATCACTGCGGCATGGCCCATCCAAGGCATCAATGGGCAAAACATTGCGATGCACAGCGGCACCTTTACCATAAGTGGCAGCGGTAGCCTGAGCATACAGTTTGCTGGCAGCGGGAGTGTTTCCTTCGGGAGCGTGCTGGGCACCGTGAATGTCGGCAGCGCCACATCGGCAGCAGGCAAATGGAGCCTCGCCAATACTGCTGAAATCGACGGCGTATCGCCTGTGACATTGCTCGGTTTCCCCAAGGTCGGCAAGCTGCCCATCGCCATCCCCGACACTGCCAATTTCCTCAATCAAGGCTTCACGGTGGCCATCGGCAATTTCACCATTGATTTTTATCCGCAGACCACCAAGGGCGCTAACTACAAGTTTTTACAAGATGCACCCTCGGTGTCGTGGACCATCGTGCCCGACGTTTTTGCGCTCACAGGCTTCCAGTTTGGCGGGCAATGGATCGGCACTGGGCTCAAGTTCATCATGGTCAGCAATTTCATGATCGGGTCGGTGGGCGTGAAAGTGATCTTGCTCGCCAACGCGACCCCCAATTGGATGGTGAACATCGTGCCAGCCGAGGGCACGGCCTTTCCTGGGCTGGCCGACATCGCTGCCTTGTTGGGTGGGCCTGCATTGGAGCAGACCGTCACCGGCAATATGACGACCTTGGACGTCGATCAGCAAGGCTTTGATGCCGCGATCAACCAGATTACGTTCGCTTTCAATTGGAAAACGCTCTCGCTCGATTATTTTACGGTCTATAGCACGCTTTCTTTGAAAGGCATCGACTACCATGTCGATTTTTCCTATCCTAGCTTGGTGATCAATGGGTATTTGGACCCTACGACCCCCGTGCAGATCAATACGATGATGGATAGCTTTGGATTGCCGACCACGGGCATTCCTGACTCGTTGTTGCTCACACAGTTTGCCGTGATGATCGATTTGAGGATCGGTGCATATATCGTCAGCACGATCGTCTCAGATGAAACGGGTTGGGAACTGGGCCCCTTATCGCTGGACACGATCGCCTTCAACATCGGCTATACGGGAACCAGTTTTGAAGGATCGATCGATGCGACCATCACAATTGCCGAAGTTGGCATCATGCTGATCGCTGGCTACGACGATACCCGGGGCTGGTATTTCCAAGGGGGCACTACGCAAGACTCCGAGATTGAAGTCGGCAAATTCATCGCACAGGTGGGCGCTGGCTTTCACATCACCGTGCCCACGTCGATCGCCAACATGACGCTCGACAACCTCAATTTCTCCTACGAGACCAAGACAGGCAACTTTGCCTTTGGGTTGGAAATGCACCTCCAGATCCAGGAGGTGCCCGTGGATCTCATTCCCTCTATCTCCATCACAACCACCGGCCCGGTCAGCGCCCCTATCTATACCAGCACCTACGCAGGCATCATCAACATCGGCGACCTCGAATTTTTGTTGCTCTTCAACACCCAAGACGAGACCGACCTTTTCATGGCCGTGTATTCTCACACAGCAGACCAAAAGGCGGTGATGCTCTATGATTTGGTGAAATCCATCTCGCCTGGCCTGGCCCAGATCATCCCGAGTAGCCTGGCCATAGATCTCAAGGACGTGATCTTTGCCTACTACAACATCGTGGCCAATGCCGTCACGACCAAGAAGTGGACCATCGCGATGGATCTGAGCGCGACCTTTAACCTGAGCGACATACCCCTGGTGGGCCAGGTCTTGCCGGCTGACCAGAGTGTGGGATTCCAAAACCTCAAGGTCCAGTACAGCAACAACCTCTTCACTGCAAGCGATGCAGGCCGCATCAATGACTTGCTCAGGCAGTATGCCCCCGACGCGCAGCCATTGCAGGCCGAGGGATTTCCCTCTGGCGTCAATGCAGTGGCGGTGATGCAGTTTGGCTCCGTCAACAGCACCCTTGGGCTAGACATGACCGGCAATGCCACGCAGGCAGCACAACCCATCCCCAGCAGCCAAGCACCCGCGCAGCAGCAATTCTCCAATGCCAAATGGTTCTCCTTGCAGCGCGCCATCGGGCCGATCTACTTCGGGCGCGTCGGGGTGGACTATACCAATGGAACGCTCTTCTTTTTACTCGACGCTTCCTTTACCGTCTCGGGCCTCAGCATCAGCCTGCAAGGCGCTGGCTTTGGCACGCCGCTCACCAAGTTTGATCTGCAATTCACACTCTCGGGCATCGGCATTGAATACAGTTCGCCAGGCATCGACATCGGCGGCGGCTTGCTCATCGTCGATCCGCCGACCACGGCAGGTGTAAGCTTTCAGTTTGATGGCGATGTCGTGATCAAGGTCGGGAAACTGGGCATTACTGCGATTGGTTCCTATGCACAGTTTGACAGTGGGCAGCCATCACTCTTTGTGTATGCGAATGTGAACCTGCCGATCGGGCCGATCCCCGCATTTTTCATCACGGGACTTGGTGCGGGTTTTGGCTACAACCGCGACGTGCTCATTCCGGGCATGGACGAGGTGCTGGACTTCCCGCTCATTGCGATCTCCAACAAGGATCCCAAGATGCCGACGAGCATGGCAGATGTCTTGGCGATCATGGAAGGGCGCAAACCTGGACCAAGTGGCAAGACCAAGCAGTGGATCAGCCCCAAGCTGGGCGAATATTGGCTTGCATTTGGCATCCAATTCAACACCTATCAGATCCTGCATTCCAATGCGATGATCGTCGCCAAGTTTGGGGACGAGTTGGAACTGGCCTTGCTGGGGGTTTCCAAGCTGCAATTGCCGCAATTTGGAAACAATCTCTACGCCTATGTCGAGCTGATGCTGGAGGTGGATTGGAAACCGAGCGCGGGTTTCTTTGGGCTCTCTGCCCAATTGTCCAAAAACTCATTTGTCATCGATCCCGCTTGCCATCTCACTGGCGGATTTGCCTTTTATGTATGGTATAGCGGCGACCATGCTGGACAATTCGTAGTCACCCTTGGCGGCTACCATCCGCAATTCAAGGCACCGTCCTATTACCCGACCGTGCCGCGACTAGGTGTGAGCTGGGTGATCAGCAGCCTGCTCTCCATCTCGGGCAATGCCTACTTTGCCCTCACTCCCAGCGCCGTGATGGCTGGGGGTAATCTCGCGATGAATTTTCACTATGGTGACTTGAAGGCATGGTTTACCGCCCAAGCCGACATGCTCATCACCTTCAATCCCTTCTATTTTAATGTGAGCATCGGCGTGAGTGTCGGCGTCTCCTACCGCCTGAACCTCCTCTTCACAACCACGACGATTACAGTGTCGCTGGGTGCCAAACTCAATTTCTATGGGCCTGAGGTCGGTGGTTCTGTGTATATCGATTTTTACCTCTTTGGATTCACGATCGCATTTGGGCCGAGTGCGCAGCAAATCGACAATACACCACAGGATTGGGATACCTTCAAGAGCCTGTTGCCAGAGGGCAAGGAGAACACGGTGAACATCAACACGGGACTCAAGTCCCAGCTCAGTGATGGCACACCGGTCGTGCGCGCCAACAATTTCGCTTTCACGACCAATACGGTCATCCCTGCCCAAAAGCTCACCTACAATGGTGGCACTTCCATCCATGGAGAGGATTTTGCGGTGAACATTCGGCCGATGAATCAAAAGTCGGTCGTGTCGCAGCATGATCTCAAAATCACCCGTGCGGGCAGTAGCGGCCCGATCCCACTCGATGGCTGGTCGCTCACACCCGTGTTGCGCGATATGCCAGCGGCTTTGTGGGGGATGCCGCTCACAAACAGCAAGGGCCAGTTCATGATGAACCCCAGTGTGCCCACCGCCGACACTGTCGCGCAAGCACCCTCGGGGATCGGCGTGACCGCGCCACCGCCCACGCTAGGCGGCAGCCCTGGTCCATTGGAGGTGCAGAAGCTCTCGACCGAGCCCGTCGTGCCCGATGGCATGCTCCCGCTCATTGCTGTCCCGAGCGAAGTGAACACATTGGAGCCTGCCGTGGCCACAGATACCGTGGCACAGATCGCCCAGCTCATGGGCGCCGTCCAAGGCAACCGCAATGCGATCTATGCTGCCCTCTCGACCGCCGGTCTCTTTGGCGGATGGAACGGGAGCCTAAACCAATATGCTGACTCGGCCAGCGATCTATTTACCAATGTCCCATTGAAAATTTGACCACACAGCACTATGGCCAATGATTTCAGCTCCATCCCAGTAGGTGACATCCAGTTTCTGGACAACCTCATTCCGGCCCTCGCGGCAGGCAACTATACCATTGCGGTCGCGCAGACGCTCTCGGGCATCAACACCGGCGACATAGGTACCACGCAAAAATTTGTCGTGGCCGCCCCCCAAGTGAGCATCGACCCTACAGATGTGAACACGACCTATCCGCCGCAAAATCTCACCGGGCAGTATGGCGATGTCTTGCCACATATCGTGCTCAATCTAGCCTTGCTCCCTTGGGAGCGCCCGCTCGACGGCAATGACACCAGCATCCCTTGGATGGCGCTGCTCATTTGCGCGCCCGAGGAGCTCGCTGGCCCCAGTACCCTGCCCACCAAGGCGAATGCCACCACCGTCGCGGCCTACACTTCGGCACCGGCCGCAAACATCTTTCGCCCCACGATCACCCTCGATGGTGATGTGATGGGAACGAATGCGATGAATACCGTGCAGATTCCCATCACCTTGTTCAACCAAATCGCCCCACACAAAGACGAGCTGAAGTACCTCGCCCATGTGCGTGCACTGAACATGGGCGACAAGGCGGTCGATGGTCTCACAGGCACAGGCGTATATTCTGTGGTGGTCGCCAACCGTTTCCCGCAAGCGAGCGCGTCTGACCCGCTGGGGCAGCAAAACATCGCCCACCTCGTCTCCCTCGAAGGCATGAAGGCCTACCTTACAGGCAGTGCCAATTTTGGCGCTGGCAAAGACACTTTGGAATTGATCTCGCTCTACAGCTGGACGTTTCGCACTCTGCCCGACCCGAACGCAGATTTCCAAGGCTTGATGCAAGCCATGGTGGCGGCCGAGGGGTCAGTAGGTGGGCAAGATCCGAGTGCCCTCTGGATGCGCCTTGACAGCAGCACCTTGGCCGCTGGCGAGGCACAAAACCGTATCGCGGCGGGTTATGTGCCGCTCAACTATCTTACCCGAACGGGCGAGAAGACCTACGCTTGGTACCGTGGGCCATTTGCGCCATTTTTGCCAAGCACTTTTGTCACACCTGGTGCGTTTCCCACAGCAGATGCGGCCATCGTGTATGATGCCGAAAATGGGCTCTTCGATTTGTCCTTGGCGGCGAGCTGGCAGGTGGGCCGGGCGATGGCCTTGGCAGACAAAAGTTTTGGAGCCAATCTGCTCAGTCTGCGCCGCAAGGCCAGCATGGTCGTCGATCGCATTCAACATGCTGGCACCATGATGCCATTGCAGGCGCGTGCCCATCTTGCTGCTGCTGGACAGGGCAGTTTGTTGGACCAACCGTTTGATCTGCTCTTGCAAAAATATCTGTTGACAGCTGTCGGTGAGCCTGCCAATACTGTGCATGGGGGTGGCGATGGTACACCGTCCACGACCATGCTGGGCATCCAAGGCAGTGCCAAAGGGGATGTGCTCAGTGCGCTGAGGGGCTTGATGGTCGATCCAGATGTGCAGGCTGCGGTGTCTGCAGCTACAGCAGCCGAGCTCAATCAGGTTGTGAACTGGCTCGGCAGGCTCTCCATGCTCTATGGAGTGCCATTCAACAATATCGTCGCCGATGCACGACTGCTCCCAGAGGAGTCGCTGCGCTTCTTTTACCTCGATGCCAATTGGATGACCGCCTTGCGTGACGGGGCCTTGTCGATCGCGCAGCACAGCAGCCGCGACACCTACTATTCCCAAAGCACCCGCGGTCTCATCGATGCAGGCATCGACCAGGCGATGGCGACCTACCGCAGTACTTTGCTCGGCGAGGACAGCGAGCCTGGAACCGATGGCATCACCCACGTCTCGGGCTTTGTGATGCGCTCGGCCATCGTGTCGGGTTGGCCGGGACTCTCGGTGCAAGGCTTGGACGCAGCGGGCAATACGCTCAAAGTGCTGCGCCAAGACCATGTCTCAGACGATGTCTTGCTCGTTCTTTTTTGGGGCTCGCCGACAAAATTGCTGCTGACTGAGCCGCAGGAAGGCTTTCGGTTTGGTGTGAATCAAGACGGACAAATCGAGTTGCGCAGTCTCACGCAAGGGGATGCACTTGGCGATCCTGTCGGGGAGTTGCACATCCGCAACATGGATGGAGCCGATGGGTATTGCATGCGCACCGACACGCAAGGCCGCGTGCTCAACATCAACCCTAGCGATGGCACGAGCCTCATCAAGAGCATCGCGCAGGCGATAGGCGTTGCTGAGAGTGCAGTCGGTCCAGCAGCCTTTGCCTTACAAATGGTGAATGCGCCCATGCAACAGACCTTTGATCCGCCCAATTGAGCAAGTCACCCCTGCATTTTGAATTGACATTCTACCCCTATTCAAGAGAAAACGTATGAGCACTGGACCTTTTTTGCTTGCACCGATGGAACTCAATGCCCTGATGATCAATCAGCAGGTGCTCAAATTGCCATTTAGGCGCTGGCGGCAGCAATATACCCAGCTGAACAGCTATACGAGTCCGATACCAGGGCCCTTTCAGAACGACCTCGACCCCAATTTCAACAGCAACGACAGCAATCGGGGGGTGTACCTACAATGGCAAGTGCCCAAATCCTTGCGCCAGGGCATTGCAAACAACTCGACCTCAACGCCTGTCTTTCCAATGCTGCCCAACCGCTGGCTAGTCGTGCGGTTTTATGGCACAGGAAGTGCCCGCAAGATGAAGGCCTGGGTCCTGGAGAGCGATTGCCCCAATGACGACACCGTGAATAACAACAACGACTCGTCGCCCTACCTCATGGATCCCGACATCCTCACCCTGTGGGCGCAGAGCCAGAGTCCCGCGCGCAAGACCGTCGCCCAGCAAACCGTTCCCAGCGGCATACCGCTCGCCAACACCGTTTACAATGTGATGCTGGGCAAAGTATTTGACTTGGCGACATGGGCCGAGCAAGGCATCGACCAGCAATTTCTCACAGCGATGGCCCCGGG
This sequence comes from Bacteroidota bacterium, assembly GCA_031415375.1. Taxonomy (GTDB): domain Bacteria; phylum Bacteroidota; class Bacteroidia; order J057; family JADKCL01; genus JADKCL01. The sequence continues at coordinate 41,063 of JANORP010000461.1, forward strand.
CAATACCGAGTTTGTCGCCTTTCAGCCGATGGTGGCCAATATTTTCTCGTTTCACGACAGGATCCAAAATGATCCCGACGTGACAGAAAACACGCCGCTGAGCTATTTTGTTGCTGGCTGGTACAGCGTGCCAGGTGCCGACCCATTGGCACCCCTGCAACAAACTGGCGCCACAACCGATACCTTTCAAGCGCTGCTCGCGACCCTCCAGTGGCAATTGGCCGAAGGCGGCAATACGATCCCCGACGCGCTCATTACCCATGGCATTGTATATAATTTGATCTGGCAAAACGCGGCCGCTCCCGCCAACCAGATCCAAAATGTAACCAATCTGCATGTGGCCATCGGCAACAACGCCAACGATGCCTTTCAAAACATGGTGTATCAGCAATTGAAAGACAAGGCTGCTACCGATCCCGATATCCAGGCCCTGCTCGACCAATTGCCCGATCCCTCACAGTTGCTCGAGGCTTTCCAATATGATTTGCTTTATCTCCTGGAGCAGCCGGGCGGCAATGTCGCCTTGCAAAACGCCATACGACAACAGTGGTTTACTCCCCGGCCTGGTGGCACACGGTGGACAATTGTCGATGCCAACAACATGTCGCTAGGCACCACTGACCCGTCTCAGCAAGCTGCTGAGATGCAATTGGAAAACCCTTGGCTCATACAACTCAACCAGGACCAGGACCGCTATGATGACCTCGTGCGGGCATTGGCACGGGCCCAGAGCGATCTCTATGGCATCTGGTGGAAATCTGCCTATTTCAAGAAACTGAATCTCAACCCGTTTGCGCCCAACAATTATGGCGTGACCAACGATGATTTTGCCAATGCGCTGAACCCAGCAAATCCCAATGGCATCGTGACTTTGGTGAATGCCCTCAGTGCACAAGTGAGCGCGCAGGCTGCTTTAGTGCCGCAGCCGATCTACCTCACCCCAGAAGATACATCGGAAACGGCTTTGCAAAATGGCGTTGATGCCTATATGGCCACCCAACGCAATGCAGGATTGCTCTCGGCAACCCGCATTTTGAAATCGACGGTGCAGCCAGATTTTTTCTCTCCCAACGACCCTGTGATGCTCCTGAGCGGGGCACATACCCAGCAGCAGGTGCTTGGCAATGGCCTGCTGCCCGTGCGCTTGATCGATCAAGTCGTGAGCGCATTCATCTACCCTGGCAAAGGCACGGTCACAGTCAGCAACCTCGGAACGCACATTCCCAGCCTTGGCTCGACGGCCATTCCCTCGGTGATGAATGCCCTTTATGGAGAGGCATTTTTGCTGGATCCCGTGAATGCGCCAGCGATTTCATCCAAAATTGCAGGTACTGTAGTGGCCGATGTGCAAGCACTGATGGAAGCCCATGCAGCAGCCAACTATCAAGGCAGTGTGCCTGCACTTACCCTCCAAGACTGGATCCAGCCTTGGAATCCACTGTATTTTGAGTGGCAAGTCAACTATTATCCCATCGGTCCAGTGGATGCTGGCAATCGGCCCAACTGGACATTTGATGGAACAGACTATCGGTACGAGGGTCAGCTGCCGACCAATCCGACCCCCTTCAATATCTGGGGTCGCTCGATGATGACCAGTCAGGTCACTGGGGTCTTTCAGCAGCATTTGAATGCCTATCTGGATGCGCATCCCGACGGCCAAATGCAGCAAATGGTGGGACAGCTGAATGTCGATCACTGGGATTTCCTATCACAGTCTTTCGCGGGGTTCAACGACACGCTTGCACAGATGGTAAACGCGAACAATCGCTTGGATCCGACGACGACAATCTCTAGCACGACATTGGGAATACCCAGCACGACGGTGCCCGTAGGCCAATTGGTGGGGGGACAGACCGAGGTGCTCCCGATGAATATTACCAATCCTGACCTTCAGCCTTTTCAGGGTCTGCGCCGTGGCCAGGCCTATGTGATGCGCATGCTGGTCTATGATGCCTTTGGGCAGGCATTGGATGTCGTGACGACAAGTAGTGGTCTCAAGAGTTCAGACAATTTCCACCCGATCTTGGGACCGGAGATGACGCCCGATCAACCCATTGTGCCGCAAAACCCTTGGCGACTGCTGCAACTGGCGCCACGCCTCATTCAGCCAGCCCGCTTGAGCTTCAGACTCGTCGATGCCCTCACGGGATCCCAATATGTCGATGTCACCCAGACCGCCAACCCTGTCGGCGGCTGGATCATCCCCAATCATTTGGAAAATGGCCTTTCGCTGTATGATCCTACTGGCGCGAGCCTAGGCAATCTGCGGCTTACAGTCGGCACAGATGGCAACCAACATGTGGGCTGGCAACCCGCACCGCACTCCGTGATTCAGACCATGGCCCAGTTTCAAGCAGCGGCCCCGATGATGTGGACCTGGTTGAATGGACTGCAAAATGCAGGCGTAGATGGCTTTCAAGATTTCTTGGGCGCGATCGACGAGACCTTGTGGACAGTCGATCCCATGGGCGGTCGCAACGACCAAAACCTGTCGGTGCTCATCGGGCGCCCACTCGCCCTCACGCGCGCCAAGCTACAATTTGAGCTTGGGGGTCCACCACTACGTGAACAGTCTTGGCCCAAGACATTCGACACTTCAATCCCGAGCTACACACAAGAAAGCTTCCAAATAAGGCTGGGGGAGCAGGAATTGCGGGAAGATGGCATGATCGGCTACTATTTGAATCAAGACTACGGGACATTTCACAACGTGCACATGCCCGATGGTGCGAGCTCCAGTTACCTAAGCGAGGTCGGTGCTGGCAACTACATCGCCCTGCCATTTGACGGGCAATCGACCCAAGACGTGATGATGCTCATCGATCCACGGGCAGCGGTACATGCTATGACGGGTCTTTTTCCGGTCTTCAGCCTGAGCCTGCCCAACGTGTATGTGGATCCTGTGCTTTCCAGCTTGGAAATCGCCTTTCATGTCGCGCCCCTCCTCACCGAGATCGTGGCCAATCCCGACAACAAGACAGTCGCCTTGCTACCCAACGCGATCCAGATTCCGACACCCGCCGAGCAGGGCGGTGCATGGTCCTGGTGGGAATTGGGGCAGCCGACTGTCGAACCCCTTGATTGGGTACAGCTGGGACTGCAGCAGGCAGATGGGGTCGCCAATATCACAACCAATGAAAAGACGTTGCGCGACGGCTACCTGCAATTGATCATCGATGCAGAATAAGCCCAATCGGCAACATCTTTCCTTTTCCACTTAATCAATTGAACACATGGAAAATACAACTTTGTTTACCTATCTTTTTCCGACGCAGCCCTCACCTTTGCAGTCTAGCGTGAGCAATGTCGCTGCCAATGGCTTTCTAAATGTCGTGGTCTCTGCGCAGGGTCAAAGCCTGTGGACATCGGAGATCGACATTTATATTCCCATCGGAGTCGGCGCGGGTTTTCTCTCCAGTAATTTGCCGCTGGCGACCGTCAACAATACAGGTTGGACGATCAGCACCGCCCAATTGGCCGATATTTCCATGTTGCCGATCGGTTTGGCAGAATTCGGCGTGACTTATATGGTGTTTACTTGTTTTCCGCAGTCTGCTGCGGTGCAGCTCAACTATGACCTGCAGTTTAGTTTCCAGATCACGGGCGTCGATAGTGTGCCTGGACCGTACAACGTCCTGATCACAGAGTACACCTCTCCCGTGCAAGCTGGCCCATTTAACCCAGGCTTTGGCCAATTTACGCTCACCAAGGCTGCGGCCACGTTTTATCTGGACAATTTGACAGTGTCTGCGAATGCTGGAAATGTGAATGTGCCTTTTGGTGGCGTTGCTCGCAACACCGCTTTTGTGCTGAGCTGGGAGAGCAATGGCAATACATTTTCCATCTTCACAGCCCAAGGATCAACGCCGATCTATACCGGTATCAACACCCAGTTTCAAGTGAGCGGCATCACCAGCGACACGACGTATATCTTGCAGGCCCAGATTGTGGGCGGACCCAATTCTGGTGGCACGGCACCAGGTTTTGAGACGATCAGCTTGTATGACTCCATCACCGTTTTTTGCACCAACCCAGATCTCCAGTCCAATAGCATTACCAATGCGACGACGATCACATCGGTGGGCAATATCACGACCCAAGCTAACCTCAACGTGACGCAAAAAGCCACTGCTGGCAGCCTGCAAGTCTCTGGCGCAAGCAATCTAGCCGCGACCACCGTCAGTGCAGCACTTCAGGTGTCGGGTGTCACGACCCTCAATGGCCCCTTGACAGCACAAAGTGCCACCGTGCAGGTGCTCGCTGCACCCAATGTGATTGCCTCGGGAAGCTCTACCTACCAGAAGACCTTCACGGTGCCGACCGACGGCAGCGTCGTCGGCTACTGCCCCAACCCGAGTAGCTACAATGGCGTCTGCATTTATTGGCTGTTTGTGGTGGTGGCACCCGTAGCTGCTCCCAGCACCACCTACCAAGTCGGCTGCGTGGGCGGCAACACACAGGAAGGCCAATCCATCTCTTGCCCGGCCACGATCACACTTCCTGTGCGCAAAGGAGATGTCGTCACGGTTTATTCCACCGCTTGGAATCTCAACAAGCTCAGCACGACCACCGTCTTCTATTTCTTTGGGCAAGGTGGCCCGACCAATCTGGCGAGCTACTATCTCGCAGACACACAAGCTGTCAAGACCAATGGTGGCCCAGTGAGTTGAATTCCCCTGCGTGATAGCGCACACGCGCATCGATAGATTTGGCAACGAGGACTCAAAGGCCGAGGTTTGTACCTCCATCTTTGGGTCCTTATGCCTTTTTGGGAAATGCGGGCTGGTGGCGACATGGCTGAATTTCAAAAGATCGTCGCGGCCATGAAGAAAGCTGACGAACTTGATGCCAAGGCTGCGGCAGCCGTCGGAAAAGCGGCTTTGACAAATCAGGGCTGTATTCAATGCGGAGTCGATGCTCGCCAACAACCAAGCCAAGTTTCTGCACCTGAACATTGGAAATGTGAGTTTCCAAATTCCTGGCGGTTCATTTGACTTGCAACCTTGCTTACGTCTTTGATAGCTTTGCACCCTATGCAGCAATTTCATATTCGTGCCAGCATTTACGACGTGGCCCCCGAGCGGCTCCATCAATTGTTGAAGGCATTGGTGGGCGAGCTCACTTTTCGGTCTCGCATTGTAGGCTACCAGATGTTTTATAAGGATTCGACCTTGCAAATGAGTGTCGAGACGATGGATGATGTGAATGCGACATATACATTGGATGCCCACCTTCAATGCGATGCCTCGGGCGCGGAAGCTTGGGTCAAAGCCATCTGCCAATGCCTAGAGAAGGCCGACATCCTATACCTGCTAGGTTACGTGGAGGAAGATGCCGACGGAGATGAGCTGGGTGAAGAGTTGAGCTTTTCGCATCCCGAGTTTGAGGCGCGCTACCAGGCACGGTGAATGGTTTGCGCAAGGCTTTGCCTGTCATGGTGATTCTGCGCCATGTTTGCTATCTTGCATACGTGCGTCTCAAAGCCCTTTTAATCATCGTCTTTGTCGGTTTTAGCTTCGTGAGCAGCGCAGCCCAATTTGTGCTGCGCATACAAGCCGATCCTGCCATCCGCCAAAACCCGATCTCTGCAAATGCCCTCGCCGATTTCAGCGTCTTGCTAGACTCGGCCTGCCATTGCCTCGATGCCCAGGCCGATGTGCCAGCTGTCATTCTCCAAATCCAAGCTCCGCCAGCGGGCAGCGACACCCAACCCACTGCTTTTGCCCAGGGCCGCAACTACCCTTATTTCCATTACCCCGACCATGGGTTTACCTGGCTACAGTCGTCCACACCCCTCACGCAAACTCACACTGAAACCCTCAGGCTCACCGCATCCTCCGCCCAAGGCATCGCCAATGGTCTCTATGCCCTGCTGCAAGAAAAACTCGGCTTCAAATTCATCCACGCCCGCCAGACAATCATCCCCCAGCTGCGGGAGTGGCCGCTCGCTGGCGAATGGACATGGCGTGGGAAACCCAAATTTGATAAAAAGGGCTTCCACCTGCACACCATGCATCCACTCGAACTCACCGAGGCGCTGCACGACCCCACTTTCCCCGGCGGCTTGGCGATGGTCGAGGAATACATCCTTTGGCTCGCTCGCAATGGTCAAAACTACTTTGAGTTTTCGCTCATGGAGGGCGTGGATAATGAGCTCGACACCTGGGTTGCCTACGCCGCACAGTTCACGCGCTATGCGCACGACCGTGGCATCCTTTGTGGACTCGACCTGTCGATCCACATGATCCAGCAAAAGAGCTACCAGCTCGCCCAGTTTCCGCCGGGCGATTTCAGGCCCTACGAACAGCAGATCGGAAGCCGCATTCGCCGCCTCATGCGCGCCAACTGGGACTTCATCAACCTTGAATTTGCCCTCGCCGAGTTTGTCGGCGGATTGGAAAACCTCCGCAACCGCCTCCGCGATGCGGTGATCGCCGAGATGGCCCACTACCCGCAGACCAAACTCATTGGTCGGCAGCATGTCGTGAAACCCGAAGACGAAGTCGGCGGGAGTCACGGCAACGCAAGCCTGAACGTGCCGAGCGACCCGCGCATGGGCATCCTTGTACACACGGTCATGTGTTATGCACTCACCGACAGCCATGCACCCGTGTATGAGCTGGAAAATTTCAGCCACCTGCTAGCCATGCTGGAGGCGCAAAATCAACTCCGCGAGACTTGGTTTTACCCCGAGAGCGCCTACTGGGTCACCTTTGACAACTCGATCCCCCTGCTGCTCCTGCCCTATCTGAATGCGCGGTACCGAGACATCCAAACTTGTGCCGCGATGGGAATCCCTGGGCACGTGACCTTTTCCTCAGGTTGGGAATGGGGCTATTGGCTGGTGGATTGGAGCATTGCCAGATGGAGCTGGGACTATGAAACGAATGATGGCATGATCAAGCATCTGCCCGGCCCGATGGGCGGGCCTTACCAATATTTGCAATCATTTTTCCCTGACCCCAACGCTGCTGCGCAAGTCGCCACCATCGCCGATCTGCAACAGACATGGCTCATCGACCACAACCTCCTGCGTTGGCTATGCCCCAGCAATCCCACCGACGAATTGCCTATGCCGATGAACAAACAATTCCAACCGCGCGGTTTCGCCAATCTCGGCGACCTGCGGGATGTTGCCGAGCAGCACCCTGAGCGCCTGTCAGAACTTCCGATCGATAGCCTCCAACGCTATGCCGCCGACTGCGAGCAGCTTGCTGTCGGCCTGCATTGGGCCAGCGCATTTGAGTCCACGCCCAGCCAGCTGGGCACCCAATTGGAGTGGGAGCTGGCCGACGCCCTGCTCATCACCGCGCTACGCGCCCGCCACAGCGCCCAGCTCATGGAGGCCGCCCAGCGCTATGCCGCCGCCCACAACAGCATGGCCGCCCTGCGGGCAGGACTAGCCACTGCCGCCCAGACACGCGCCGAAGCCTTGGAAATCGTGCGTCGCCAAGAAGCCCGCTACCGCTACCCCGTCGCCCAACTCGCGGGTCGCTATCATAGCCACACCTCCTACGACTTTGGCTACCTCTACACCGTGCATAACCTCCACTTTTGGGCGCGTGAGGAGCAGCAAATGCTCAAGGGCCGCCATGGGCCGTTTTTTTGGAACATCTATGATCTGGGCAAGATCGCTGGGGTAAGGAATTGAGTCTGTAGCCGCAAAGCGAGGGCAGACGAACAGGGGCCCTCCCCACCACCAGAATTTGTCATTCCAAACGCCCGACATTGACAGTTGCACGCAAAAAAAATCATAAATTCACAGCCATGAAACGCTGTATCCCCCTCCTCCTCACAATGCTCTGCACCCTGGCTGCCTGCACCCCCACGCCCGCCAACGAGGATCCTACAAAGCTGCCCAAAAAGCGCCCAGCTGACTTCGAGATTTCGTTTCATGAGTCGGGCAGCACTGAAGATCCTGTAGCCGACTATATGGTCACGTCGCAGCAGGCCGCCTACAAGAAAACGGAAGACAAACACGAAAGCTCCTGGATATTCCATCCTGACTCTGCTGCCTTGGATGCCTTGTATGCCATTGTCTTGGAAAACAATGCCATCGACATCACGGCCGCAGAAGAAAAAGGCAGCAATCCGCAGCGGTTTGGGTACAAACTGGAGCTCAAGTACAATGGGATCAGCTCCAGCGTGAGCGACCAAGGCACGACCTACATCCAAAAGGAAGACGATTACAACCGCTTCATGGACGTGATCGCTGCTGTGCGCGAATTTGTGGGCACTGGCATCGCCGACCAGATGATCCCTGTAAACGTGCAGCTCGTGCTCGATGCCCGTGCGCCCAAACCCGAGGCGCTGAGCGTCGATCTCGCAGCCACCAACCTCATCGAGTATGCCGACAACATGGCCCCCGGCGACACACTCACTGGCGAGGCAAAACCCCTCAAAGGCAGCTACCTCCTGCAGGCGACAGCCAGACTAGATGGCAAGGATTGGACATGGTCCAAAAACATCGACCTCTTCATGGGCCCCAGCAAGACGACATTGCTGCTGGGGAAAAACGGGTTTGAGGAAACCCATTGAAATCAAGGCAATCCCTTGTAATTTGAGGCAATGAAAAACCATTGGATTTTGCTCGCCTGTGTGGCCCTCGCATTCACCGCTTGTGCTGCCGTTCATGTAGGAAACGGCTTGCCCAAGCAGCGCCCCGCCGACCTCGTCATCAGCTACAACAATGGCGGCGGCATGCAAGACCAAGGTGAGGCATATTTTATCTTTCAAGACAGCTGCGTGCACGACAGCCGTTTCCAAGGCCACCAAAACCGCTGGGTCTGCAAAACCGATCCCAAAAAATTGGATGCTTTGTATGCACAATTCGTCAAGGACGATGTCACTTCCATTCGTTCCGAAAACCAAGGCGAAGTCTATGACCGAGGCGGCGTCACGTTGCGGTTCAGCCACGGCGGCAAGACCACCGAGATCATCGACGCAGGAAGCAATTTTATCGTTGAGAATGACAAGGCGCGTTTTGCCCGCACGTCAGCCGGAATCGTGGCGTTTGTGGAGCAAGGCCTTCAAAGCCAGGCCATCCCTGTCGAGATTGACCTGCGGGTGGAGACGGGTGACACGGCTGTGCAGGCGTGCAGTGTCACCTTTGACGACCAGCAAATCCTGAATTGGCAGGCTCAAAATGCCGAGCCGCTTGTGCAAGTGCGCACCGTGTACTTGCTCCCCGGCCGCTACGAAGTGCAAGGCTCCGCCCAAGTCGGGCAAAAGTGGGTTTCCCTTCATTGGCCGATCGAGGTGAGCGCCCAAAAAGACCACTTCCAGCTCTTGCTGAAAAACAATAGCTTTGGACTTCAAGAAAAATAAGCACCATGTCTGAATTCGCACGTCTCAAACGCATTGTTGGCAGCTGGATCGGGGCCACCCGCATCCGCAAAAAGCGTCGCTCGGCCACCTACCAAGACGACAATGCCCTGCTCATCCTCACCGACCTGGGCATGCTCATGTCGCCCGATGCCCTCGTCTATGTCTCCAACAACAGCACCCGCCGCGAGGACTTCCTCATGCAACTCTACGCGGCCGAGGAAGACCTGCGCATCGACATCATCCGCGACAATGTGATGATCGACCCCACCTGGAATCCCAAGGTCTATGAGGTCGAAGGCAAGATCGGATTTACGGTCACCGTGAAGGGCGAGGAATATCTGGTGGCGGAATTTCCGTTTGAGAAACCTGCTCCCCCTCAGCCAGCTCCCAGCCCCCAAAGCTAGGTTGAGCGGCTGTCCGAAATTTTTTCAAGGTCGTTTGGAAATTGTTCTCTAACTTTGACCCGCAAATATCAAGATATTTGCACTATGCCTTTTGATCATAAAATTCTCTTCGAAGGCCTCACCTACGACGACGTTTTGCTCCTCCCCGACCACTCTGTGGTTTTGCCTCGGAATGTGAGCACAAGCGCCTACCTCACACGTGAAATCAAGTTGAACATCCCGCTCGTGACAGCGGCGATGGACACTGTCACGGAGTACCAGATGGCCATCGCCATCGCGGTCGAGGGCGGACTTGGATTCATCCACAAAAACATGCCCATCGACGCACAAGCAGAGCACGTGCGCCGCGTGAAGCGCTACGAGAGCGGCATGATCGTGGATCCGATCACGCTCAGCCCAGACGATACACTGGCACGCGCCTCCAAGATCATGTCTGAAAACAAGATCGGCGGCATCCCGATCGTCAATGCAACGGGCATCCTCGTGGGCATCATCACCAACCGCGACCTGCGGTTTCAGGTCGCCGATGGCCGCACCATCGGCAGCCTCATGACCTCCCAAAACTTGGTCACCGCCCCCGAAGGCACCAACTTGGAGGAGGCCGAAAACATCCTGCAACAGTACAAGGTCGAGAAACTGCCTGTCGTGGACAAAGACGGCAAGCTCACCGGCCTCATCACCTACAAAGACATCCTCAAGAAGCGCAACTTCCCCAATGCCTGCAAAGACCACCTCGGTCGCCTGCGTGCAGGCGCGGCGGTGGGCGTGTCACACGACACCATCGAGCGCATCACCGCCCTCGTACATGCAGGCGTGGATGTAGTTACGGTCGATACTGCCCACGGCCATAGCCAAGGCGTGCTCGACATGGTCAAGCGCATCAAGCATGAATTTCGTGGCCTACAGATCGTCGCTGGCAATATCGCCACGCAAGGCGGTGCCCAGGCACTCGGCGATGCGGGCGTCGATGGCATCAAGGTCGGCGTGGGTCCGGGCTCGATCTGCACGACGCGCATCGTCGCAGGCGTAGGCGTGCCGCAGCTCTCTGCGGTGATGGAGGCTGCCAAGTATGCCCTCAAGGCTGGCATCCCGATCATCGCCGATGGCGGCGTCAAGTACTCGGGCGACATTCCAAAAGCGATTGCTGCAGGCGCGAGCACGATCATGGCCGGCGGATTGTTTGCTGGTACCGAGGAAAGCCCTGGCGAAACGATCCTCTATGAAGGTCGCAAGTTCAAGAGCTACCGTGGCATGGGCTCGATCGAGGCCATGAAGGAGGGCAGCAAAGACCGCTACTTCCAAGACGTCGAAGACGACATCCAGAAACTCGTCCCCGAGGGCATCGTGGGCCGCGTGCCTTTCAAAGGCAATGTCTCCGAGGTCGTCTATCAACTCGTCGGCGGCCTCAAGGCTGCAATGGGTTACGTCGGCGCAGCCGACATCCACGCCTTGCAAGAAGCCAAATTTGTGCGCATCACCAGTGCTGGCCTCCGCGAGAGCCATCCACACGACGTGCAGATCACCAAGGAGGCTCCGAATTACTCTAGGTCATGACTTGTGAGTTAGCAGTTAGCAATTAGCAGTTAGCAGTTGAAAGAAACTCAACTGCTAACTGCTACCTGCTACCTAAATTGTTGCTAACTTCGCGACAAGTTGCGAATTGTCAGTAAAAATAGCCTTCTTTTCTTGTTGGGAATCTCCACTTGGATTCCCATCCTGATCATCAATTTCTATTATTGGGTCAGCTACCTGAAGGTCAACTATGGCATTTTCCCGCCTTTCCTGAGCGAGCCGCTGCGGGAGGGTTTCTACGCGGCATTCTTCATCAGCAACTACGTCTTGATCGATCAGATCGTGCGGCGCATCGAGAAATGGGACGTGATCGACCTGTTGTGGAAACTGGTCGTGATCGGGGTCTCGGGCGTGAGTGTGCTCTTTCTCTTCCAAATCATCGAGGATTACATGGCCACCGATGCCTTGTATGCCCAAGTCAAGGCATTGAGCGTCTCGGTCAAGCTGTATGCCCTGCTCATCTTTTGTTTGAGCACCTTGTTCATTTACCGTAAGCTCATCCTCTACCAAAAAAACAAGCGCAAGGTCATCTCTTGGCACATCATGCAGGCCGTCTTTTTGCTGGGCATCGTGCGCCTCTTCCTCGGTCCAGAGCCGCAGTTGGCGCATCTTTTTGGCGGCAACTCCCAAGCCGAGGAGCTCACGTTGCTGGAGACGACCTTTACACGCATCCTGATCCCGATCTTCTTGGCAGTCTCGCTGCTGCTGAGCGCCAATGTAAACTGGAGCGCCTACCTCAATTTCAACCAGAAACTCAGGAGCCTCTTTCTCATAGGCATCATCGTCTTGTTGTATGCAGGCTTCTTCAGGATATTTCCCTATGAAGCCCTGCCACATGGCGACAACTTCCTGAATCTGCTCACGCACCGCTACATGGTCTTGGGCCTATTTTTCCTATTCCCCGTGATTTATACCCTTTTCTCGGGTTTGGTGCTCATCTTCAACCTGCCTACAAGCAGCGTGTTTGAGCAACGCAGCTCGGAATTGGCGACGATACAACGCATCAACCAGAGCATACAGTCTCATCTGGACCCAGAGGAAATCTTGCGCACGCTGCTCGACGCGAGCCTGCTCACGAGCAATGCGACTGGCGGCTGGATCGAGCTGTATGGCGAGAGCCACAAGTTGCAGGACCTCTTGGTGACGTATTCCAAAAATGTCGAGAAGACCGAGATCGAGGAACTGCGTCGCCGCGACAACATTACAAGGGCTGTGCTGGAATCGGGAAAATATGTGCACATCCGCAACATCCGCAACCACAAGCACTTTCGGTTTGCACGCACCCGCATCCGTAGCCTGCTGGCGCTGCCCATCCTCACGAGTCGCAGCCCCGTGGGTGTGATCTATTTGGTCAATGAACTCGCTGGCTCCTTTGAGGATGCCACTGTGCTCTCGCTTGTCGGGCTCACTGAGCAGTCTGGCATCTCGATCGAAAATGCAGAGATCGTGGCGCAATCTATCGACCTAGAAGTCTATCGCGAGCAATTGCGTATGGCTAAGACCTTCCAGAAGCAGATCTTGCCCCAAGCACTGCCGGGAACCGATCAGATCGAGTTTTTTGTGATGAGCCAAGAGGTCGATGAGATCGGCGGCGACTTCTATGACGTGACCCAAAACGGCAACAAGTACAAGGTCGCCATCGGCGATGTGTCAGGCAAGGGCACGACTGCGGCCTTTTATATGGCCGAGACCAAGGGCATCTTCCAGGCGCTCACCCAGCTCGACATGGGTGTGCGTGACTTCATCCTCATCACCAACAAGGCCCTGAGCAAATGCCTGCGCAAAGGCACCTTCATGACGCTGACTTATGTGCAGATCGACCTGGAGCTGCGCGAGATCGAGTTGCTGCGCGCTGGACACTGCGAAACCTTGTATTATGACAGCAATGCCGACGAACTCAAAACCCTTGCCGCAGGTGGCATGGGACTGGGCATCGTGCGCGACGATCGCTTTGGCAACTTTATAGGGGAGCCAGAGCGCATCAAATTTGCCGCTGGCGACCTCCTGATCCTGTTTACAGACGGCATCATCGAGGCGCGTGACGGCAAAATGGAAGAGTTTGGCTTGGAGCGCCTGCAAGAGATCGTGCGCCGCCTGCGCAAGACCGACAGTCGGCTCATCGTCGAGACACTGGTGCAGCAGGTCAAGGCATTTACTGGAAACAAGATCGAGGACGACTACAGCGTCTTGGTAATCAAATTCTTGTGAGATCAACTAATTGGAAAGGATACCGTAGAAAATGACAATGCAGATAGCGGAACACAATAGCGGAAATTTCATCACCCTCACGCCGACCGGCGACTTGGATGCCAACTCGTCGATGCTTATGGACGAGAAGATCCAAAACGGCATCGATCTGGGGATCTACAATTTCCACATCGACTGCACTGCCCTGCGGTATATCTCCAGTGCTGGATTGGGGGTCTTCATTTCCTTCATGGAGGGGCTCACCGCTCACAATGGTCGATTTGTCTTCTCAGAGATGACGGAAAACGTTTACAAGGTTTTTCAATTGCTGGGCCTGGAGCAGTTGATGACGATCGTGGCCACCAGGGATGAAGCGGCAAAACTACTCGGCGCATGAAGACACATTACGTAGCCCCTTGTTCTAAGCAGAGCTTGCCAAAGATTCGCGCCTTTGTCGAGGAGGAGTTGCGCTCCCTCCATGTGCAGGAGTCCACCACCCACCAGTTGGTGTTGGCGGTCGATGAGGCCTGCGCCAACAGCATCATCCATCACCATGAGTGCAATGACCATGACCGCATCAAGCTCTCGATCAGTCTGCGTGGCAAAGAGTTGCTGATTGAGCTTACCGACAACGGTAAGCCGTTTCCGATCCATGAGTATAAGCCAGAGGACTTGCAAGAGATCATTCGCAAGCGCACCAAAGGCGGATTGGGCATCTTCTTGATCACCAAAATCATGGACAAGATCGAGATCGTCGAGAACGATGATCACTTCGTGTACAAGTTCATCAAGTACATCTGATCCCTGCGACAGCCCGCTCAACCACTCTTTTTCAGCCCCGCATCCTTTGCATCCCCAACTGCAAGGGAGAATTCAATTTTCATTGCAGAATCTCTTCCACCATTATTGCCACAAATTCACCGAAAAGGCTTAAATTTGCCCTCTCAAATTGTGAACCAAGGTAATAATGTAATGAGAAAGCAAGGAATCATCTTTTTTCTTTTGGCTTTTGCGCTCTTAGCTCTTCAAACGACAGCATTTGGTGCTGACCTTGCTGGCGGAAAGCCCGGTGGCAAAAGCAAAAAAAAGGATCCAGCCCTATTGGTATTTCCCGGCAAAGACACTGTCTATAAGAGAGACTTAGCCGGGAAAAACCAATAGGGCTGGAACATATATTTATCTTTTTCCACCGGGCTTTCCCC
>JANORP010000462.1:0-15724 GCA_031415375.1 Bacteroidota bacterium
GGGGCGCTCTTGGAGCAAGCGTTCAAATGCCGACCGGTCGGCAGGCGGCATTCGACCACCGAGATATTGCTCCAGCTGCGCATATTCCTCCTCCGAAATCGGTTCCTTACTCATAGATTTTCTACCTTTTGGATTTCCCCACGGGCCTTGGAAAGACATTTGTGGCGCTCTTTGCGGATTCGGTCGTAGGGCATGCCCATGTCTTCGGCCACAACATGGTCGTCGAAATGCAGGAAATAATGCATCACCAGTAGCCGCCGACAGCGGTCGCCGAGGCGATCCAGTAGCAGCTGTACGCGTTGCCGTTCCTGCTCCTCCTCCAGCTCAGTCTCTTGCTCGGTCGATGTGGGCATCTGGGAAGCCATCTTTTCCAAAAGGCGGCTCTGTCGCTCGTGGGTACGCAATTGCTCTTGGGCCTTGTTTTGCATCACCCCCGAAATGTAAGCCACCAACGAGTTGGTGATCGTTTCGAGCTTGCCAGCCAAGGTATTGCGCCACATTTCTACAAATGCATCGTTGTAAAGCTCGGCGGCGGCCTCTGCTGAGTAGGTAAATTGTAGGCGCAAGTAAGCAATGCATTTTTGACGGCAGTCAAGGTAGGCCCGATTCAGGGCTTCCTCGTCGCCTTCCAAAATTTTTGCTAGCACCAGTTGATCGGTAGATGCCATTCTTCCCAGGTCGGTAAAGTCTCAATCCTATTTAGCGGGATGACCGCAATCCCTATGCTACGGCCATTACAACTAATCTATGACTTTTTTTACATCAACTAGCTGCCCGATGGCATTTGTTTTGTGAAAATCGTGGCAATGTTGGGGGCGAATGCGTCCAAGAATGGGGCATTGCAGCACGCTTGCCAGCAAATGACAAGAAGGAGGATGTGGAAAAAAAATGGAAACGCCGACCTAAAGCGCGTTTGCGATCGCCACAAAGTCGGCGACTTTGAGGCTTGCACCCCCTACGAGACCACCGTCGATATCGACACAGGCGAAGAGTTCACGGGCATTGTCGGGCTTCACGGAGCCGCCATAGAGGATCGTGGCGAGCTGTGCGGCGGCTGCGCCATAGTGGCTGCTCAGGAGGCTCCGCACATGGGCATGCACCTGCTGCGCTTGGGCGGGTGTGGCGACTTTGCCTGTCCCGATCGCCCATACAGGCTCGTAGGCAAAGATGACCTTGCCAAATTCGGTGACGTCGAGGGCATAGATACCCTCCATCAATTGCCGCGCGACGACAGCAAATGTCTGGCCTGCATCATGCTCGGCGAGCGTCTCGCCAAAGCAATAGATCGGTGTGAGGCCATGTTTCAAGGCTTGTTTTACCTTCTTGAGGAGCAAGGCATTGGTTTCTCCAAAATATTCGCGGCGCTCGCTGTGACCGACCAGCACATATTGGCAGCCTGCCTCGCGCAACATGCCTCCTGAAATCTCGCCTGTATAGGCGCCAGCATCCTCTTGGTGCAGGTTTTGGGCTGCCAAGCCGATGCTTGGGTGACCTTGCAACTGGGCAGCGATGCCCACTAGGTCAATAAATGGGACGGCCAAAATCATCTCGGGCCGTGTCGGGCAATGTGCGTCGTAGCTTGCCAGCAAATCCGCGACAAATTTTTGGGCGGCAGCGGGCCCCAAATTCATTTTCCAGTTGCCTGCGGCGATGTTTCTTCTTGTGTGCATAATCGATTTCTTGAAAGAGAGAATGCGGACGCGTTACAATTCCCTGCCCAATTGCATATCCCAGGCAAAATCAGCGCTTATTCAGCCGCCGCATTGCCTTGCTTGTCCCAGTTGCGATATTTTTCTGTGCGGCTGAAAACCTCTTGGAGAATGGCCCTCTCGGTGGCTTCGAGCTGCAATTTGCGGCGACCCATCACGGCCTCGGCGACTTCAAAGGCTTTGGGCAGGGCAAATGTGCTCAATCCCTGCGCGCCACCCCAGCTGAAAGAGGGGATGAGGTTGCGGGGATATCCAGCACCAAAGATATTGGCGCTCACGCCGACGACGGTACCTGTATTGAACATCGTGTTGATTCCACATTTGCTGTGGTCGCCCATGATGAGGCCACAAAAGATGGTGCCTGTGCGGGCAAATCGCTCTTGGCGATAATTCCAGACACGCACCTCTGTATAGTTGTTTTTGAGGTTGCTGGTGTTGGTATCGGCACCGAGGTTGCACCAATAGCCGAGCACGGAGTTGCCAAGGTAGCCGTCGTGGCCTTTGTTGCTGTAACCTTGGATCACGCTGTTGGCGATTTCTCCGCCGACCTTGCTATGCGGGCCCACGGTCGTGTCGCCGCGCAACTTCACGCCCATGTTGAGCGTGCTATGGTCGCAGAATGCGTGCGTGCCATGTACGAGTGCGCCCTCTTGTGCATCCACGCCTTCGCCCAGATATACGGGCCCGTCCTCGGCATTGATGACTGCTGCCCGCATTTTCACGCCGGGCGCTATAAATAGATTGTCGGCACCGTAGATGATCGAGTGGCGATCGGTCGGCGTCTCAGATTTGCGACCAGCGATCACATGCTCAAAATCTTCGCGGATGCATTGGCCATTGAGCCTGAAGATGTCCCAAGGGAATCTGATCGCGGGGCGATCATGGTTTGGTGCAGCGGCCGATTTGAGGCCAGCATTGATCAGCAATTCGGCTGTCACGATCCCATCAAATGTGCCGAGTTGGCTGGGTGGGCAACGAAAAGCGAGGATTTCTTTTTGCGCATTCTCCAGGAAAGTCCCTGGCGCACAGGCTTCCATGAGCATCTTGACAAACGCTGCGTCGGGGACAAACTTTGCGCTGAGGGCCAAGGTATCGAGGGCTGGATCATACTTGCCGAAGGAGTCGGCAAGGTAGCTATAGGCCATGCAGCCTGGCAGGCTGGGGAGGAAGCGCGACCATTTGTCGCTCAGGCGGTCGATCCCCACACGTAAGTCACCCGTGGGGCGCGTAAAGGTGAGCGGCCACAGGTCAAAAAAGGTCTGGTCTTCAAAAAGGAGGTATTGCATCGTGTACCGAGCTAATGGATCGGCAATTTAGAAATAAAAAAGAGCAGACCTAGGCCTGCTCTTTTTTTAGAATCCATGGGATTCGAAGATTATTCCGGCTTTTTGCCACCGTAACGGTTGTAGAATCTGTCCACACGACCTGCGGTGTCGATCATCTTGTGCTTACCGGTGAAAAATGGGTGGGAATTGCTGGAAATCTCAAGTTTGACCAGCGGATACTCATTCCCGTCTTCCCATTTGATGGTGTCGGGGGTATTCACAGCCGAGCGTGACAAGAACGCGTAGTCGGTCGAGATATCTTTGAAAACTACAAATCTGTAGTTTGGATGGATGTCGCTTTTCATAAGAATTAGAACTTTTACAAACGAGATGGCAAAGATAGACTTTGATTTTAGAAATGGAAAATTAAAAATGAAAAAAATCGAATTTGTGCTCAAGGTAGTGTACATCGAGACGTGTTTGGGTTTGTCTTCGTCCAGACGATCATAGATGATTTTGCAGGAAGCAGCATCCTCAAATCTACGTTTGAATCACAAACCAGATGGTCATCTGCGATCAATTGAGGGGCATTTGCATTTCCCAACCTCGCCCATAGGATTTCTTGGGCGTGTAAGATTTTCTCCACACTGTCTTGCGATCGTTTGGATAGGCTTGGAAAATCATTAATTTTGCCTACATGGGTATGAGAAATGCGACTGTAATGCTCTTGTGCGCGCTGGCGCTGGTGCTTTTTGCGGGCACATCGAAGGCTCAAAACTTGACGCTGAACTATTTCCATGCGTCGCCAGATGGGGCCGATGTGCTTGTGGCTTGGGAAGTGCCTACTGAAAGGGGAGTCACAGACTTTAAGTTGTGGCGCAAGGTCAATGATGAATCGCAATACCTGTATCTCGGCAACATCTCACCCAATGGTGGCATGAAGTATGAATACCAAGACTATACCGTCTTCAAGGATGAAGCCAAGACGATCAGCTACAAGCTGCAAGTCTTCCAAAACGGTGCTGTTTTCACCTACTATACCGACATTACCCACAATCCAACTTCAGTGCAGCGCACTTGGGGGAGCATCAAAGCCATGTTTCGCTAACGCGAAGCAGAATTCACGCGGGTTTTGAATGCTTTGTTTTTTCTTCTTTTATCCACCATCGATTCAGAATTCCCCGACTTGGCACATTCTGCCAATTCTGAAAATTCTGCTTACCTTAGCTGACTTAAATATATAGCACCACCATGGGCAATTTTGAATTTCAGGCCGTCGAGGCCAAGTGGCAACAATATTGGAAGGAGAAGCGCAGCTTCGCCATCGATCAAAATACCTCAAAGCCAAAGTATTACGTGCTCGACATGTTTCCCTATCCCTCTGGAGCAGGTTTGCACGTAGGTCACCCGCTAGGCTTCATCGCGACCGACATCGTGGCCCGTTACAAAAAACTCGCTGGCTACAATGTGCTGCACCCCATGGGCTTCGACGCCTTCGGCTTGCCTGCCGAGCAATATGCCATCGAGACGGGGCAGCATCCCGCCGTCACCACCGAGGCCAATGTGCGCACTTTTCAGGCCCAGCTAGGCCGCATCGGGCTTGCCTACGATCCCGATACCACCAACATGCGCACTTGCGATCCAGACTATTATAAGTGGACGCAATGGATTTTCTTGCAGATTTTCCACAGTTGGTACAACCGTGCGGCTGGCAAGGCACAGCATATCGACACCTTGATCGCCCATTTCGAGGGCAACGGCACACAAGGACTCGATGCCCAGCATGACTTTGAAGGCAGCTTCACAGCCGCCGAATGGCAATCGATGGCTCCCAAGCAGCAACATAAGATTTTGCTGCACTATCGCATCGCCTATATCGCTTATACAGAGGTCAATTGGTGTCCTGCATTGGGCACGGTCTTGGCCAATGACGAGGTCGTCAATGGCGTTTCTGAGCGTGGCGGCCACCCCGTCGTGCGCAAACCAATGCGCCAATGGGCGTTCAGGATGCGCGCTTACGCAGACCGCCTGCTAGCTGGCCTCGACCAATTGCAATGGTCGGATTCGATCAAGGAGCAGCAGCGCAACTGGATCGGCCGTAGCGAGGGCGCCAATTTTTTCTTCCAATTGGAGGGGCATACTGAGCGCATCGAGGTCTTCTCGACGCGCCCAGACACGATTTTTGGAGCGACATTTATGGTCTTGGCGCCTGAGCATCCGCTCTTGGAGCAGATTGTGACGGCCGATCGCAAGGCCGATGTCTTGGAATACACGACTTGGTCCAAGAACCGCAGCGAGGTCGAGCGGCAGCAAGAAAAGAAAATCACAGGCAGGTTTACGGGCGCTTATGTCGCACATCCATTTGCGCAGGGGCGTAAGATTCCAGTGTGGACAGCTGACTACGTTTTGTGGGGCTACGGCACAGGCGCGATCATGGCCGTGCCTGCAGGCGATGGGCGTGACTATGCCTTTGCCAAGCACTTTGGGTTGGAGATCTTGCCGATCATCGAGGGCGCAGATATTTCTGAGGAAGCCCACGAATCCAAGGAAGGTAAACTCATCAACTCCGATTTTTTGGACGGTTTGGACGTGAAAGCTGCCGTGCGGCGTGCAATCCAAGCGCTGCAAGAGAAAGGCATCGGCGAGGGCCGCGTGAATTACCGTCTGCGAGACCCCAACTTTTCGCGGCAGCGTTACTGGGGCGAGCCCTTCCCGATCGTATTTCGTGACGGCCTGCCTTATGCATTGCCAGAGTCAGAATTGCCAGTCCTGCTGCCAGTCGTGGAGCGCTACGAGCCTGGTGAAGAAGGGGAGGGGCCGCTTGCGAATGTCGCTGAGTGGATGCACCTGCCCGACGGCAGCGTGCGCGAGTCCAATACGATGCCCGGCTACGCGGGGTCGAGCTGGTATTTCCTGCGCTACTTCGACGTCAAGAATGCACAAGCATTCAGCGACAAAGACAAGGAAGCCTATTGGATGGACGTGGATTTGTATGTCGGCGGATCGGAGCATGCCGTGGGGCACTTGCTGTATTCCCGCTTCTGGACCAAGATTTTGTATGACTTGGGCCACATCACACACGATGAGCCCTTCAAGAAGTTGGTGAATATCGGCATGATCCAAGGGCGCAGCAGCCTCATGCACCGTCTGCGCGGCACGAATACTTTTCTGTCTGCGGGCCTCATCGACGGCAAAGACGTCGATGCGATCCACGTCGATGTCAATATCGTGGAGCAAGACATCCTGGACCTTGACAAGGTGCGCGTCACGCGCGGCGGCGAATATGCCGATGCAGAGTTCATCACTGAAGACGGTGTCTTCAAATGCACCTACCAAGTCGAGAAAATGGGCAAGCGTTACTTCAACGCTGTGAATCCCACCGATGTCTGTGACCGCTACGGCGCCGACACCCTGCGCTTGTATGAGATGTTTTTGGGTCCCCTAGAAGATGCAAAGCCGTGGAGTACCCACGGTATCGAAGGTTGCTTCCGCTTCTTGCGCAAGGTCTGGAACCTATTTACCAATGAGGACAACGCGCTCATCGTCACCGACGCTGTGCCGACTGCCGACGAATTGCGCAACTTGCACCAGACGATCATCAAGATTCAAGACGACATCGAGGCCCTGAGCTTCAATACCAGCGTCGCGCAATTCATGAAGTTTTGCAATGAGGCACAGCGCTTGAAGACCGTTTCGCGCGCAGCCTTGGAGCCATTCTTGATTTTGTTGTCGCCCTTTGCGCCACACTTTTGCGAGGAACTCTGGGAAATGCTGGGTCACAAGGCGTCGATTTCGGCCGCCGCTTGGCCCATTTACGATGCGCAACGCGTCGCGGTGAGCAGCATCGATTATCCGATCCAAGTCAATGGCAAGCTGCGCGGCAAAATCACCGTTGCCGCCGACATGAGCAAGGAGGATGTGGAAATCGAAGTGATGGCCTCACCTGAGGTCGCTGCGATCCTAGCAGGAGCCACGCCCAAGAAGGTGATCGTGGTGCCTGGACGGATTGTGAATTTGGTGGTGTGAAGAACATTGTGCCTGAGAATCTGGAAAGCAGCCGTTGAATGGAATTGGGATTCCGAGGCCGCTGTCCGAAGGACCTTTGGACAGCGGCCTCCGGCAAGTGAAAATAAGCTTTGCTCGCAAAAGTCAAGTATTCGGCCGTCCATGGGGCAGCGGCCGATGACAGGTGCGGTTTTGCGCAATCACCCCAAACAAAAACCCAAATCGGCCAAATACAGCTTTGGTCAAGGAAGATCAAACCCGTTTCCGATCTTTGGAGGATTGCGAGGCGCTTTGTCTTGCAATCCATCGAAAATTATCCCACAAAATTTATGAAAACTAAGAATTACACGATTATTCTTTGGGCGATCCTTCTCTGCACGACGACGGCATTTTCCCAGCTCGGCACCACCGTTTCTGTGCAGGGCAACCTCATACTTGGCCCCTGCGGCGACACGCTGCTCTTGCGTGGCGTGAACTATGCGCCTTACAATTGGGGCTGGTCGCCCAATCAGCTCCAGTTTGCGGAGATTGCACAGTCTGGAGCCAATTGTGTGCGCATTCCTTGGTACAATACTCCCGAACCAGGCACGCCCACAACCACTTATAGCGACCTCGCCAATCTCGATAGCGCCCTGAGCAAATGCATCCAGAGCCAGTTGATCCCGATCATCGAGCTGCATGACCAAACCTGCCAAAATGATCCCAATGCGCTCATCACCATGGCCAATTGGTATATACAGCCCGGCGTGCTCGCCCTCATCGACAAGTACAAGCACAGCCTCATCGTCAACATCGCCAATGAGGCCCTGTATGTGAACTGGACGGGCGATCCCTTTGCTGCCCAAAATACCTATGTCGATACCTATACGACCATCACGCAGACATTGCGCAATGCAGGCATCACGGTGCCAATCATGATCGATGGTCCAGATTGTGGCACCAACCTCGATTTGCTGGCTACTGTCGGCCCGACTTTGCAGCAAAATGATCCCTTGCACAATCTTATCTTCAGTGCCCATGCTTATTGGTATGCCTTTGCCGCCAATGATTCGCTCACAATGGAAGGCAAAATTGACAATGCAATCGCGAGTGGCATTCCCTTCATCTTGGGAGAAATCGCCAATTTGCAAGACGATCAGGTATTGTGCCAATACAATCTCAATTACCAGCCCTTGTTGCGCATCTGCCAAAGCCGCAACGTGAATTGGCTGGCTTGGAGCTGGGACAACGATGGTTGTGCCGATCGCCAAATCACCACCAATGGCAGCTATTCCAGCCTCACGGCCTACGGTGACGACATCCTCAACAACATTGATTATGGCATCCACAACTTTAGCCCTGCCCGCAGCCTATACCTCTTCAACGGTGGGAGTTGCAATATCCCGATCGCTGTCGATCCTGCCAAGCCAGGACTTGCACTGCAAGTGATTCCCAATCCCAACAATGGCCGCTTTGAACTGGCCTTTGGGCGCATGGTTGCGCAAGGGGAAGTACGTGTGAGCGATCTTGCGGGGCGCGTGGTACATACGCAGGCGTTTGTGCAAGCAGCAGGGATGCAGGTGCAACTCGACGTGCCTGCAGGCGCATATATTGCGACTGTGATGACAGCCAATGACGTATTGGGGGTAGTGAAAATCATGCAGCACTAAGCGCAATATTTCAACGATCAAAAAAAGGACTCCCTAACGAAATTGTTCGATAGGGAGTCCTTTTTGATGAAAGCGGAATTTACTTCGCCTCGGTTTCAAATTTTTCGCGTGGGCCATAGAAGTCATAGAGATCACTTTCTGCGGCGATCAAACGGTTTTCGGCCTCCTGACCTGGCGCTTTGGTAATCATATAGGTGTAATTTCCTTTTACGCCGAGGTACAATTTCTTATTGGCGATCGTGGGCGACATTTCATGCCATGATTGCACGATGCCGACGACCTCTGTGCGGGCACTTTTTTCCACCTTTTTGAGCTTGGGCATTTTGACCAGCACCAAGAGGCGCTCGCCGTCGTCACTGACGCGGGTGTGGTAGGAAAACTCGCTGGGCTTCAAATCCTCGTTCACTGTCACTCTAAAAAGAGCAGCAAGTTGCTGTGCCAGGGTATCTTTGTCTTCGGTCAGGCTGATGGTGCCGAGCTTGTCGTCGTCTTCGTCAAACAGCTTGTTTCTTGGATCCACGGGGCCACAGGCTGTGAAGAATAGGATGACAGATAACAAAAGCAAGTGATGAAATCGTATGTTCATAATCATTCGTTGAAAATTGGTAAGATATCATTCAAACATAGCAGGTGAACCTGGGTTTTCCAAAAAAAAGCAGCGCGATCGCGGAGGACAATGCCAGCTTCTTGGGCATGGCTTCATCCCGTGCATGAAATATTCTTCAAAAAAATATGCCTTCGCCCTTGCATTCTTCTGAATGGACGCATACATTTGCCTCGATATGAAAAGATTCTTCTCCAAAGCATGTTGTTGCCGCGCTTCCAAAATGGAAGGGTGATCAGCATGTCTTGAAAAGAAAATTCATTTTCGATGACTGTCCCCTCCAAAATATTGGTGGGGATTTTTGTTTTTAGACGGTTGTGGAATCGATTTTTGATTGCTTTCTCAAAGAGTTCAAAAGGAATATGAAGATGCTGGAAATCAGTATAGAATGGCTCATGCGGCTCGCCGAGATCGGGCAACAGATCGGGAATACACCCCTGGTGCCTATCCGCAGTGTATATACCAAGCCGGGTGTCGAGATTTGGGCCAAGCTAGAATGGCAGCAATTGGGTGGCAGCGTGAAGGCAAGGCCGGCCTACAATATGATCAAGGTCGCGGTGGAACAGGGCTTGCTGTACCCCGGCAAGACGCTGATCGACGCCACCAGCGGCAATACAGGGATCGCCTACGCTGCAATTGGGGCAGCTTTGGGGCTGCCTGTCATGCTCTTCGTGCCCGACAACATCAACCTCGATCGCCGCAAAATGCTGAATGCCTTGGGTGCTCAATTGGTGTATTCAGAGCCTTTGGAAGGCACTGACGGCGCGCAGAGAATGGCGCGAGAATTGGTGGCGCGTGATCCCTTGGGTTATTTTTATGCCGACCAATACAGCAATGCCGCCAATTGGCAGTCGCATGCGTCGGGCACAGCACAAGAGATCTGGCAGCAAACGGCTGGCAAGATCACGCATTTTGCAGCAGGTCTCGGCACGACTGGGAGCTTTACGGGGACGACACGCGGCTTGCGGGAACTGGATCCGCGCATCCAATGCATCGAGCTGCAACCTGATATTGCGATGCATGCCTTGGAGGGTTGGAAATTTTTGGAAACAGCTTTGGCGATTCCGTCGATCTATGAGGCGGGATTGGCGGATGGGCGCTTTGAAGTGACGACCGATCAAGCACATGCACTGATCAAGGAGGTGGCACGCAAAGAGGGACTGCTGCTGAGTCCATCAGCAGCGGCAAATTTGGCGGGTGCGATCGCACTGGCAGATACGCTGGAAAGCGGCGTTGTCGTCACACTCTTCCCCGACAGCAGCGAGAAATACACGGAGGTTTACGACGAATTATTCGCATAGAAATGAGCAAGAAAATTCAATTTCAGCGTCCGATTTTGGAAGCTATCGCCGAGCATCTCCAAGCGGAGTATCCGCATGAAGGATGCGGTTTTTTTGCAGGCAACGATGGTGATTCAAGACTCGTCAAAGCATGGTTGCCCGTGCGTAATATGCAGGAAGACCAGCGGGAGCGCCGCTTTCAAATTGCGCCCCAAGACTACTTGCGCGCCGAGCAATGGGCCGATGCTGCGGGCTTGGTGCTGCTGGGTGTTTACCATAGCCATCCAGATCATCCAGCGACGCCTTCGGTCACAGATCTCGAGAGTGCTGTGCCATGGTTCTCCTATCTGATCGTCACGACCACGAGGGTAGCTGCCGGTAGCCAAACGAGCTGGCAGTTGGATGCCGACGGCCGATTTGAGGAAGAATTCGTGGAGGTATTGCAAGTAGCGCCCCAAGTCGTCGCTCCATGAAGTCCCACCTTCATCATTGCATCGTGTTTCGCAATGCCCAGCGCATCCAGCATCGATGTTGATGCGCAAGTAAGGCGCAACAATCCAGCGTAGAGCCCGATTGTTCACCACCTTTTAACCCTACAAAACTTTCTTGGCAATTGAAGCAAAACCTGGGAATCCTCAGGGCGGCAATGCTATGCCTTCATTCTTCAAAAAATACATCATTTACCTTTCATCTTATGGCAACAGTCATCATCCCCACGCCTCTCCGCAAATTTGCGGGCAATGCAAGCAAGATCGCTGCCGAGGGCAGCACGGTCTTGGAGGCGATCCAGCATATCTCGGCACAATATCCTGATCTGCACAAGCAGCTCTTTGACGATGCTGGCGAATTGCGGAGCTTTTTGCGCATCTACAAAGGCGATACGGATATCCGCACGCTCGATTCATCGGCGACTTCTGTGAGCGCCGAAACCATCATCAGCATCGTGCCGGCGATTGCCGGAGGAACCCTTTAATCTCCAAAAATCATGTCTGAAATTACATTTTCCAATGCCGAATTGGCGCGCTACAGCCGTCACCTCATCATCCCCGAATTCAACATCGAGGGTCAACGCAAATTGAAAGCAGCCAAGGTGCTCGTCGTGGGCACGGGTGGGCTTGGTGCCCCGCTGCTGCAATACCTTACAGCTGCGGGCGTGGGCACGATTGGGGTGCTGGACTTCGACGTCGTCGATGTCTCCAACCTGCAACGGCAGGTCCTGTTTACGGTCGCAGATGTGGGCAAATCCAAAGTGCAAGCTGCCGTCGAGCGCCTTCAAGCACAAAATCCCAACGTGCATTTCGTGCAGCACAATGTGCGGCTCACCTCAGACAACGCCTTGGAGATCATCGCGCAATACGATCTTGTAGCCGACGGCACCGACAATTTCCCGACCCGCTACCTCGTAAACGATGCTTGTGTCTTGCTCGGCAAGCCCAATGTCTATGCCTCGATCTTCAGGTTTGAGGGCCAGGCGTCGGTCTTCAACTACCGCGACCAAACGGGCGAATTGGGACCCAATTACCGGGACTTGTTTCCTGAGCCACCACCCGCAGGTTTGGTGCCGAGTTGCGCCGAGGGCGGCGTGATCGGTGTGCTGCCCGGCATCCTAGGCAGCATCCAAGCCAATGAGGTGATCAAAGTGATCAGCGGGGTGGGGGAGACCTTGTCGGGTCGGTTGTTTTTGCTGGACGCTGCGACCTTTGAGACACGCACATTGCGCGTCGTGCGCGAGGCGAGCAACCCACTCACTGGCACGCATCCCACGCAGACCAGCCTCATCGATTACGATCAATTTTGCAGCGTCCCCTCCAATGAGGACGCCGTGTACTTGCAAGAGATTACGCCTTTGGAACTGGCCTCTTGGCGCAATCTCAAAGTCGATTTTCAGCTCATCGATGTGCGGGAGGAGCACGAATATGAGATCGCGAACCTGGGCGGGGAGTTGATCCCACTCGCCACGGTGGCCGCAAATGCCGACCGCATCGCCTTGGACAAAAAGGTCGTCGTGCATTGCAAAGGCGGGAAGCGCAGTGCTGAGGCCATACAGCTTTTGGAAAAGCAGTTTGGCTTTCGCAATCTATACAATTTGAAGGGCGGTATTTTAGCATTTGCCGATCAGGTGGATGCCACGCTTGCGAAATATTGAATTGAGGGCATGGATATTTTCAAGGATACTTTGCCGTGGTATGTGGCCGGTCCATTGATTGGATTGATGGTGCCGCTGCTATTGCTCTTGGGCAATCGTCAATTTGGGGTATCGGCTTCGTTTCAGGATCTCTGCGCATGGTGCGTGCGGCAAAAAGATGGCTATTTTCGCTGGGATCCCAGCAACAATGGCTGGCGCTTGTGGCTCGTCTTGGGCATGATCTGCGGTGCGCTGATCTTGTCTTATACCGTGCCGGCTACGCCTGTAGATATTTCGGAAGCCACGAGGAGCGACTTGCGCGGGCTGGGGATTTCCCAGCAATCAGGGCTGTATCCACAAGAACTTTTTGGTGGAGCAGGCGGATTTTCCATCCTGCAAATCCTTGTCTGCCTCTTGAGCGGATTGTTGGTTGGATTTGGGACGCGCTATGCAGGTGGCTGTACATCAGGCCATTCGATCATGGGTTTGGCGCAGTTTAGCTTGGCATCGCTCGTCGCGACCATCGCTTTTTTTGCCGGCGGATTGTTGATGACACATCTCATATTTCCTTCACTGCTTCCCGCATTGCTCCATGGCTAGTCAAAAATGGTATTCATCGGCAATTTTCATATTGCCTGGCATGCTCTTTGGCGCAATATTGTTGCGGTCTGAGGTCTTGTCTTGGTTTCGCATCCAAGAGATGTTTCGTTTCCAGTCCTTTCACATGTATGGGATCATGGGTTCGGCTGTCGCTGTGGCTGCGCTGTCATTGTGGACCATCCGCAAGCTCGGACTCAAATCCGCCACAGGGGAGTCCATCGTTGTCCATCCCAGCCCTTTGAAATGGAAAGCCAATGTGATCGGCGGCCTCATATTTGGATTGGGCTGGGCATTGATCGGTGCCTGCCCAGGGCCGATCTTTGTGCTCATGGGTTACCTCCAATGGCCCTACCTCATTGTATTTGTAGGGGCAACGATCGGCGTGGTGCTCTATGGCTGGCTCAAAGACCGTCTGCCGCACTGAATGCATCTGTTTCACGCGAGCGCAAACGCGATGGCTGCGTTGGCATGGAGCTGTGTGGTGTCAAATACAGGGATCGAAACATCGGCTTGCTGGATGACCAAGGGGATCTCTGTGCAACCTAAAATCACGCCTTGCGCGCCTTGTGCCGCGAGTTTCTCGATGAGGGCAATGTAGCGCGTTTTGCTCTCGGTCGTCACGATCCCGTGGCACAATTCCTCAAAAATATTGTTGTGGACAAACGTCTTGTCTTCCTCCTCGGGAATGACGGGTGTGATGCCGCGGGCGATCAGTTTGTCTTTGAAAAAGTCAAACTCCATGGTATAGCGGGTGCCTAGCAAGGCGACTTGCGTGAGCATTTGTGCCACGATGGCATCTGCGGTGACCTCTGCGATATGAATGATGGGCACGGTAATGGCAGCTTGCAAGCGATCGGCGACATGGTGCATGGTGTTGGCGCAGATCAAAATGGCATCCGCTCCGCTGTCGATCAGATTTTGACTTGCCTCTATGAACATGGCCAATGTGCTGTCCCAATCTCCTGAAAGGTTGTTGCGCTGTAGGTCGGCATAGTTGAACGAGTGGAGGATACATCGGCTAAAATTGATGCCCCCGAGCCGCGCATTGGTGCCTTGGTTGAGCAAACGATAATAATCGATGGTTGATGCCCAGCTCATGCCGCCGAGGAGTCCGATAGTTTTCATAGCAAAACGCTTCTTGGGCCGCAATTTTATCCAAGCGGCATAATTACTTCGTACAGGCAGCGACGTGCTGTCTGTATGCATGGGCAATTTTGCGCATTTTCCCGACATGTGGGGGTAAATTCCTGCCGATTCTATTTTCCAATTTTCTCTGATTGCCGCTGGAAGAGGGGACGGAACGATTCGCTTCTAGATGTTGGAAATTGCTGCGGGACGTTGGATCGGCTCAAAAAACAAAGCGCCCTCTCCTTGCAGGAGGACGCAGTGCCGGATGCATTTTTAGAGATGTCCTATGGAGGGTGATGCTTGTCTCAAGCTTGGGCAGTGGATGAATCATAACGCCGAGATTGATTTGCTGGCACGGTTTCCGATCCACATATCATATACTCGCTTATTGCGCTCAACCATTCGACACCATAATCTTGCAATTGAAGCATTGTTAAAATCATTTTGAAAAAATATTTGGTTGTTATTTAAATTGTTTCGTATGTTTGCAGAGGAATTCAACAACGAGTTCTGAAACAAGAAATGAAAATGAATAAGAACATCAATACGCGTGTCGCTCCAGCTTTGGCAATGGCTTCCTTGCATTGTTCAAGTTCCTATCATTGTTCGTATTATGCGAGGGTGCATTTTCGATCCTGAATTGATTGATATTCAGGTTTTTAGAAAAAGCACCCGATCCCAGATAGATCGGGTTTTTTGTTGATTTTTTTCATTGGCTGGATGCAATTGTTTGCATCGGATGCATGTATTGTGGAAAAATTCAGCGAAAATAAATTGATTGTATTTGCGCTTTGATGCGTTTGGAATTGTATTGACAATGTCATTCCCCGATCATATTGCGGTTGGTGATCAGCTTGTATATTGCGTACGTTTTTTGACATTGTGGTTTTGTTTTTTGTGAATGTATAAGGGCTTTGTTTGCACCGAATAATATTGTGTGCATCAGCAATGCCTAATAAAAGTTGGAGGGTTGGCGGAGTGGTAATCGCGTCTGACTGCTAATCAGATCGTCGTCGCAAGACGGCGCGTGGGTTCGATCCCCACACCCTCCTCTTTGCATATTGCGCTGCTTGTGTGGTCAAGTTTGCGCTGTGTTCAAGATTTCCATGCATGTGGAAATGGATTTGGTTACAATAATTAGCGGGTGTCCGGCTGGACGAGGAGCTTGTCTTGAAAACAGGTCGTTCCGTAAGGGATTGGGAGTTCGAGTCTCCCACCCGCTTCATCGCCAAGTGCGATTGTGTGTGATCCGCGCAGGGTTTGCCTTCGCAAATGGGTTGTGGGCCGCAAGGTGCGGCAACGGACTGTAAATCCGAGACAGGCAGGTTCGATTCCTGCACAACCCACGCTGCTGTTTTG
>JANORP010000463.1:0-5413 GCA_031415375.1 Bacteroidota bacterium
CGATGCGCCAACACCGTTGCCTATCAAATACCGCACATCAACTCCCCCACCGATAGCCATCGACATCCAATCCCATCAGGTCCAAGGCCCGCATGACGACGGTATCTGCCAAATCCTCAAAGGTTTTGGGATTGGAATAAAAGGATGGCGCAGCTGGGAGAATGATCCCGCCAGCTTGTGTAACCTTGGTCATGTTTTCAAGGTGGATGAGGCTCAATGGCGTATCACGCACCATACAGATGAGGCGCCGACGCTCTTTGAGGATCACGTCGGCAGCGCGCGTGATCAGGTCGTCTGAGATGCCATGCGCGATGCGGCCGAGCGTGCCCATGCTACACGGCACGATGAGCATGTGCATGTACCGCGCGCTGCCCGATGCAAATGGCGCGAAAAAGTCGCCCCGCTCATAGACTTTGAAGGGAATCTCGGGTTTGCTTCCCAATTCCTGCTCCCAAACGGTGAGCGCATTGCGGCTCAAGACGACCCCGACCTCTACATCGTCGCGCGTCGCGAGGTGATGCAGTGTGCGCTGCGCATAAATGCTGCCACTCGCGCCAGTGATCGCGACAATGATTTTGTGCTTTTCTGCCATTTTTCCCAATTCTGATTCCAAACTTACGGCCTTGCCACCTTTGCAAGTGCATGGTGAGGAGACTATTTGCATCGGAATTTGTTTGGGTCTTTGAAGGCAACCGACTACCCTTTTCATAAATCTGTCCAAGGCTGGCTTCTAGAACTCTACGATTGGTCGGCGGTCCAAGATGGCCTCTTTGGGATCTCCTGCTCCCTTCGACCTCCAGTTTTCATCAAATTTGATCCATGACTATGTAGGGTACGTGTAACATAAAGGCGCTGTTTGATTTTCCGGAAAGGCGGGAATCTAGCCTTTTTTACAGCTGAATCGATACTTCGAGCAGCTTCTCACAAGGTTTCGCGTTCAGGATTCGCCGAAACAAGGCCCCAAATCCGTGCAATGCAGCGATAAAACTTTGCTCGCAAGATGTCGTGTGATTTACTTTTTTTGCAGAGGTATTCAACACCCAATAACGTCTCTATGATTAAGCTATACTCATCCTTCGTATTAGGGATTTGCCTGCTCCCACTTGCCGTATTCGGGCAGTCGGCGCGGCGCACCGCCTTGCAGCCGCATGCTGGAAATGGCAGCATTTCGTTTTCGCGCCCTGCAATGCCTACTGAGCTACCGCTCACAGGCAACGATGCGCGATGGCAACGCCCCAATCCTCGGGCAGGAAGCAAAGTCACCGCTGTGCAACCCATCGCCATTGGGACTGCCTCCAACGTTTATTCGATCGTCTTGACGCAGCAAAACCAAGTGGTCGCCGTTGATTCATTAAACCTGATTGCATTTATCCACCGCAACAATTTCGCTGTACATGGCGGCAACTCTGGGCAGTTGCGGTATGACCTGTCGATTGATGGTGGCAACACTTTCAATAACGACATTGGCCTCATGAATCCCCTTGGCACTTTGCCTAGCCGCTATCCGCAAATGACCATCCTCAATGCATCTGCCACCACAGACCCACTCAATGCGAAGCTCGTGTATTCAGGGATCACCCTGGCAAGTCAATTCGACGGTTATGTATTTGGCCTCACGGAAGTTACAACTTCGGGCAGTCCTAGCACCACCGAGAACTACCAGTTCCAAGGGATGAGCAACGGCCTCTCGGGCGGCCTATGCCAAGGTGCCCCGGGTGTGTTTTGGATGGTGGACAATCAAAATTCATTGACTGGCTTGTCGGATACCATCTATGTCTATCGTGGCGCCTACAATCAAGGCACCGCTGACGTGGATTGGGAGCGCACAGATTCGATCCCCATGCAGAGCTACACCGGGTTTGGTGGGCAGTCGATCTTTGCCAATGCCAACATTGCCTTTGCACCTGATGGACAAACTGGCTGGATAGCCTGGCTTGGTGACCCCATAGGCGGGCCAGACTCCACCCTGCTACCAGTATTCTGCAAGACGACTGATTGTGGCAATACTTGGAGTGCCCCCAATGAGATCAATTTGAATACCATCCCCTGGGTCAAGGACTCGCTCCAGACATTGTGGGTCGATCAATTTGGCATGCCGATTTCAAATGGACGCGCTTCCTGCAGCTATGAGTTTGATCTCACCGTCGATGCCGACGGCAATCCCCACATGCTCGTGGTCGTCGGTACAGGCCGCGACTATAACTTCCTTGGCAGTCTTGCAAAATTCCTTGGAGATGTCACGACCCCAGATGGTGGCTTCACCTGGGACATCGACTACCTCTCGCCAGTGCTCACGTTTAGAACACCTTATCTCGGTACCAGTGTGAACCTGACCATGGACAACAATCTGCAAGTGGCACGCGACGAGGGTGGTTGCAACATTTTCTTTGCCTGGGTGGATTCAGATACATCAATCGTGGCAGGCAACCAAAACGGTGTCGGCTTTGGCGTATTCGACAACCAAGCTCCCAACTTGCGGATTGCTGCCAAAAATGTCGCAACGGGCTATCAAACCTATCCCAAATTGGTGACCGACCTCGATGGGACTTGGGATGGTCTTGCTTTGTTTCCGACGATGGCCCCCATCGTGCGTGCCACCGCAAATGGCTGGCAGTTACCCATTGTTGCCGCAAAAATCACCAACAACGATCCCCTGTCCCCAGCTTCTTTCCACTACTTTGGCAATGACGCCTTCATTCCCAACAGCGGTTGGTGCGATCCAGCAATGATGACCCTTGCGTGGGACAACTTTGGCTACAGCGGCTTTGTCCCTCCTCTTTGCAATCCCAACCCGGTCGCTTTCTGCAATCAGCCCCTCGCAATTCCGTGTGGTCCAGTCGGCATCTCAGCGCCCAATCCAACGCGCTTGGTGCTGCACGACGCCTTCCCAAACCCTGCGACCGGGCTTACGCAGATCGGTTTTGACATGCCGATCGCCACACGCTTGCAATTGCAGCTCATCAATGGATTCGGGCAGGAAGTCGTCGTGCTAGCCGACGGAGAATGGGCTGCAGGCACCCATATTTTTTCCCTTGATGCCAGCCAATTGGCTGCCGGCATGTATTTCTGTAGGCTGCAAACAGAGGATCAGGTTTTGAGCAAACGACTCATCGTCACCCATTAAGATTTCACACAAAGAAATGCGAATGCGGGACCGGCTAGGCTGGTCTCGCATTTTTTTTGCACCTGCGCTGGCTATGATTGTTTGGGTGTATTTGTTGAGGAGCATTTAATGCAATCGAGCATAGAATTCTGAATTGACAATGCTAGGCCAAAAATGCTTCAATTGGCTCATAGACAACCATTGTCCCATGCGATCAAAGCAGTATTGGCTAGATATTAGCCCCTATTTCATGCAACCCACGGCAAGAACATGGTTCGACAAAAATCCTAGAGCTGAGTACCTTAATACTATCATTAAACGCTTAATAATTAGAAATGAAAAAACTCTATTTGCTCATTCTTGTTTTTGCTTGTTTGTATCCATCTTCATTTTTTGCACAGGGGCAGCGATCCAAGACGATCGTCTCCCCGCAACAGCTCAAAATGCTCAGCTACGTTCCAAGGCCATCGTTTGCCGAGACCTCCTCGGCATTGAGCCCCCAAGATGCCGTTCCGCCGAGGCCCAAATTTGTGGGGCAAGGTCAAAAGGTGACAACCGTAAATCCCCTACCCCTGGGAACGGCCTCCAACGTTTTCTCTATTATAACTACTGAACAAAACCAGGTGATCGCAGTGGATTCACTCGACTTGATCGCCTTCATTCACCGCAACGATATCAACGTCTATGGCGGCAGCAGTGGACATCTGCGCTATGACATTTCCATCGATGGCGGCGCGACCTTTTCCAATGATGTAGGCGTCTTGAATCCGATCTCTACACGCAATGCTCGGTACCCCAATATGACGGTGTTCCACAATACCGGCGGCAACAATCCGCAAGACGCATACATGGTCTTTGCCGCACCCACCATCGACAATGGCGGCACGATCTGGGATGGCCATGTCGTGGGACTGTCGGAGGTGAGGACTACGGGAGTGCCTACCGGTACCGAGAACTATGTGCTTCAGGGGATCGGCGGCTACATACCCGCTGGCCTGTGCCAGAGTGCGCAAGGCGTCTTCTGGACGGTCGATGGGGAGAGCACCACGGGGACAAGAATCACGGGTGACATCTATGTAAACAAAGGCGTGTACAATGTGGGCACGCAAGATGTGGACTGGATGCGTTGGGATACGATCCCCGCAAACCACTATACCCTTGTGAATGGCGAGGAAGTCGTGCAGGGCCTCAACATCGCCTTTGCACCCGATGGACAGACTGGCTGGGTGGCCTGGAACGGCGATTTGGTCGGTGGTCGAGATTCCACACTGAGTCCGATCTTTAGCAAGACCACCGACTGTGGCATGACCTGGAGCAATCCCGTGGAGTTTGATCTCAACTCGATACCTTGGGTCAAGGACTCCTTGCAGACCTTGTGGACCGACACACTGGGGAATCCTGCCTCCAATGGCCGGGCCACTTGCTCCTACGATGCCGACCTCACGGTCGATGTGAATGGCAACCCGCACTTTGGGGTTGTCATTACCTCGGGCATCGACTATAAAGTCAGCTCGCACTTGGCCAAATTCCTCGCCGACATAACCACCACAAATGGTGGAGCGACCTGGACGATTGACTACATTTCCCCCGTCCTGGCTTTCCGGACGGCAGATTTTGGGACCAATCCCATCGTTGTCATGGACAACTTTGTGCAATTGGCGCGCGATGAGGGCGGTTGCAATATCTTTTTCACATGGACAGACTCAGACACTGCCACCGTGACTGGCAATGGCAACGGCACTGGTTTTGGCGAAGGTGACAACCTCGCGCCCAACTTGCGCATGTCTGGCAAAAATGTCGTGACAGGTCTCAAGACCTATCCGCGCCTGGTGACAGACTTGGATTTGCTCTGGGACGGCGCAGTCCTTTTCCCGACGATGGCCCCCATCGTGCTGAGCGACCCAAGTGGCTGGCGACTACCGATCGTGACCGTCACGATGAACGGCAACGATCCACTTGCACCCGCATCGTTTTGGTATTTTG
Source organism: Bacteroidota bacterium (assembly GCA_031415375.1). GTDB lineage: Bacteria > Bacteroidota > Bacteroidia > J057 > JADKCL01 > JADKCL01. The sequence goes on from JANORP010000463.1 coordinate 5,087, forward strand.
GCAATGATGCCGTCTTTGCCAATACGGGATGGTGTACGCCCTCCTCGATGCAACTTAGTTGGGACTTCTATGGCAACAACACATTTGTATCGCCCTGCAGCACGACGCCGGTGGCCTACTGCAACAATCCTGTGAACGGACCTTGCGTGGTTACAGGCATTGCACCTCCGCTCCCCGATGGCCTCACACTGGCAGACGCCTATCCCAATCCCGCGACGGGCACGACCCGCATCAGTTTTCACCTCCCTGAGCAGGCAGTGGTACAACTGCGTCTTTTGAATCATCTTGGTCAGGAGATTGCAGTCATCGGTGCTGGTGAACCAGTCC
>JANORP010000464.1:0-23066 GCA_031415375.1 Bacteroidota bacterium
GGCCGGCTGGATTCCACCAACATCCTGGAGAAGCCCTTGCTCAGCGTCGTAACCAATATTTCTCTGGACCATACACAGTTTCTGGGCGACACGCTGGCCAAGATCGCTGCCGAAAAAGCTGGTATTGCAAAGGTGGGCACACCGATGGTGATCGGCGAGTGGCTACCTGAAACAAAGCTGGTCTTCGAAGCAAAGGCACAAGCATTTGGGATACCCTTGTTTTTCGCACAAAGCACCTACCAGGCGACGCGCACACATGCCGACCTTTACGGGCAGCAATTTCGCGTAGCAATCGAAGGCGAAAATACGAGGTATGAAGATTTTTCATGTGACCTTCCTGGCCTGTACCAGACACGCAACATCCAGACCGTGTTGTCGGCCGTGGAACGGCTACAACAAGCAGGGCTCCGGATCGATGCATCATCCCTGAAAGCGGGCATAGCCCATGCAGCGCGCAATTCAGGCTTGCGTGGGCGCATGAGCGTGTTGCGGGAGCAACCGACAGTGATTGCCGACATCGGGCACAACGAGGCTGGCATCAGGGAGGTGTTGGCACACATCAAGCAGTTGACCTATAGGCAACTGCATATCGTGTGGGGTATGGTCGAGGACAAGGATTTGACCAAAATGCTTGCACTTTTGCCACCCACCGCACACTATTATTATGTGAAGCCCGATTTGCCACGCGGCATGGCCTTGGATATATTGGTGCCGGCTGCAAATGCAGCAGGATTGGCAGGGGAGGGCTGGCCCTCGGTGCAAGCCGGCTATGCCGCCGCCTTGGCTGTGGCAGCGCCCGATGATTTGATCTATGTCGGGGGAAGCACGTTTGTGGTCGCAGAAGTGATCTGAATTTCCTATCTTGAGGGCTTAAATCAAGAAAATCGCTTGAAAATTCAAGGAAAAACGGTCGTTGTGACGGGTGCGTCGCGCGGCATCGGGGCTGCATGTGCACAGGCGCTCGCTCAGGCGGGTGCGCATGTGATCTTGCTCGCACGCAGTGTGCACGAGCTCGAGCAGGTCACGGCACAGATTTGCGCAGCGGGCGGCAAAGCCAATTGGTATGCGGTAGATCTGAGTGATTTGCTCAAAACGGAACAAGTTTTTGCGGAAATCGTGCAAAAACATGGCTGTCCAGACGTTTTGGTGAACAATGCCGGCCTTGGGCGATGGCTTTTTACGGAGGAAACACCGGGAGCAGAGGCCGAGATGATGATCAGGCTGCCATATTTGGCGGCCTTTCATGCGACGCGCTTGGTTTTGCCAGCGATGCTCAAGCGTGGCTCAGGCCATGTCGTCAATGTGAATTCGCCAGCTTCGGTGATGGTCTGGGGCGGCGCAGCGGCTTACGCATCGTCGCGCTGGGCGCTGCGTGGATTTTCTGAGGCGCTCAAAATCGATCTGCACCGCACGGGTGTCGGGATTTCGCATGTGGTCTTGGGCGAGGTCGAATCCAATTATTGGGAGGCGAATCCCGGTGCGCGGTTGCGACTGCCTAGGATCGCCAAGCTGATCCCAAGGATGAGCACGGCGCAAGCTGCGCGTCAGATTTTGAAAGCCATTCGGAGCGAGCGCAAGGAATTGACGGCGCCTGCGATGTTGTGGTTGTTTCGGCGGTTGCTTTGGTTGACGCCGGGGATCACGAAATGGCTGGTGCGCACCACGAGTTTTAGGAGGTGATTGGTTTTTTTCGTTGTGGCTCATGGAGACTTGGTGAGTGGCGAGATTCGTGCGGACAAGTTGATTGTGGAAATTTGTGCGACCTTTTGAGATATGGACATGTTAATAGTGGCTTGGAATTGCCTTGAGAACTGGGTTTATATTTGTCCTATAATTTATGTTATGTTAAATAGAAATTCTAGGAATCCAGCTCTGCTTCGTTTCCAGGCATGATTAACGGAATTGTTTTGTCTGCTTCATAGCCGCGATACATTTCATTACGTATCCATTCCCAATCGCTGTTTAGTGTATTTCTAGATGAAATCAGCAACTACAAGAAACGTTCGTTAAAACATAGGAAAGCTGCTCGCAGCCTTTTTGGGTTTTGCTTTGTTTCTGCAAGTAGCCTGTCTCCCTCTGATTTTTGCGACATCGCTCCCACAGGTTCAAAAAACCGTGGTCGCTTTAGACCTTGACCAACTGAGCGACTTGGAAGATTTGTGCCAGCAGGATTTCAGCTTCAGCCTCACTCCTATGTTTGGCATTTTCAAGTACCCACTGAGCGACAGCCACTTGCTTGCCACGATGAGCGCAGATTGCAATCCCTTGGTGCATATCTGCTTGCCAGCCTTCATTCGGCATCACGCATTCCTCATTTAAGCTTTCATTGTTGTATTTCAGCGCAGTGCTGCCCCAAGGTCGTTCTCCACGATCCGCTGAACGCGCACCATTTTTCAAACTTGCTTCTTGCCCTATTTTTTGTAGCTTTGTGACTTGAACACCTATGTTGCATCCTATCAATAAGATGAATCGGAACCTCGGTCGGCTTTTGGCTGTACTTTTTGGGCTGACGCTTTTCTTTGAAGTGGCTTGCCTTCCGCTGATTTCTTCCTATGCCTTGCAGGTGGAGAAATCGATGGTCGCCGAGGTGGATATCTTGGATGACAAGGAAGCCGAAAAAGGCTTAGACCTTTTTCACTTCACTGCCCCTACTTATTTCACTGCCTATCAGTCAATTGCTAATGGTGTGGCGCGTCGCCCTGCACAACAGCCTCTGGATGCCGTCGTAGCCCATTCGGTGCCGACTTTCATTCAGCTACGATCCCTCAGAATATAAAGTTTTTCCTTGCGCTGATGCCCTCCATCGGCGAGCATTTTTATGGTTTTGCGGCACTGCGTCCGCATAACCCTTCAGCTTTTCAATTTTTTAACTATTCCTCGCATCCGTCTCGGCTCGGTCCGTGCTCAGGATACGATCAGGAATTCAAGGAAAATCACGATTATGAGTACAAAAACAGAACAATCTGCGCATGTGGCTGGCGAAATGCCCAAAAAGGGATACGCAGGGCTCAAGCAAAATTGGAAACATGACCTATTGGCAGGTTTTACGGTATCGCTCATCGCGCTGCCTTTGTGCCTGGGCATTTCATTGGCTTCTGGTGTGCCACCGATGGCAGGCATCATCACGGCAATCGTCGGCGGCATGTTTGCGAGCCGCATTTCGGGCAGTCATGTCACGATCAGCGGCCCTGCAGCTGGTTTGATTGTCATCACGCTTGGCGCTGTGGAGACGCTAGGCGGCGGAGACCACGTCATAGGATATCCCTTGGCGCTGGCAGCGGTCATGCTGGGTGGCATCTTGGTTGTGTTGTTTGGTTTCCTCAAAGTCGGCAAACTCGGAGATTTTTTTCCTGGCGCTGCTGTACACGGAATGTTGGCGGCAATCGGGATCATCATCATGATCAAGCAGTCATTTGTTGCCTTGGGTGCACCGGCCCCGCATGGTGAGATTTATGAGATTGCGATGCAGCTGCCTGCCGCTTTTGGGCAATTGAATCCTGAAGTGTTTGTGATCGCCTGCATCAGTTTGGCGATTCTGATCCTGTACCCCATGATCGACAACAAGTGGATCAAATTGGTGCCTGCACCGATGTGGGTGCTCATCGCGACGATACCACTCAGTTTCGTATTTGATTTGTTTGACGAGCACCATTATCATTTTGCGGGAGCCGACTTCATCGTTGGTCCAAAATATTTGGTAAATCTGCCTGCCAATCTCTCGGATGCGATCGTGTTCCCTGATTTCAGCCAACTGGCTTCAGGTGCTTTTTGGGTCGTGGTCGTCACATTCGCATTGGTTTCTGGCTTGGAGAGCTTGCTCAGTGCCAAAGCTGTCGATACTTTGGATCCCTGGAAGCGCAAATCCAACCTAGACCGCGACATGATCGCCATGGGCGGCGGTTCAGCCCTTGCCGCCGCGATCGGTGGGCTCCCCATGATCTCCGAAATCGTGCGCTCCTCTGCCAACATCAGCAATGGCGGTCGCAGCCAGTGGGCCAATTTTTTCCACGGTACTTTTTTGCTCATTTTCGTTTTGCTGCTCAAACCGATCATCATGATGATCCCATTGTCGGCTTTGGCGGCGATGCTCATCTTCACCGGCTTCAGGCTGGCCTCCCCCAAGGAGTTTATTCACATGGCCCAGATCAGCTGGAAACAATTGCTTGTGTTTGTCGTGACATTGCTGGCTGTGCTGTTTACGGATTTGCTCATCGGCATCGCGGTCGGTGTAGTGATGAAGTTTGTAGTAAATCTGCTATCGGTGAAGAAGCTGATGAGCATTGTGACTGTAAAATCAGAGGAGGAAGTCAATGGTGATGCCTGCCGCATAATCATCCATGAGGCCATGGTTTTTTCCAACTATCTAGGTATCAAAAGGCGTATTCTTCGCAATGCCTCTTGCAAGGACGTGATATTGGACTTTGCCGACGTACGCTTCATCGATCACACTGTGATGACCAACCTTACGGCTTTGCAATCTGAGTTCAGATCCAAAGGGAAGACGCTGACATTTGAAAATCTGAACCGTCTTCAATCGGTCTCCAGCCACCCATTGGCACCACGCATCGTTTCCAATAGTCCCAAAAATCTCAGCGCACACCTGAGTCGCCGACAGTTGGAGTTGATGGTCTATGCCTTGCAAAACCGATTGGATTACCTGCCAGAGGAATGGGAAGAACATGGGCTTTGGGAGGGATTTGCCGCGACTGCAGGCAAGAACATCACACGCGTATCCAGTGTCTTTGTGAAAAAAGGTGAGGGCTACCGCCTTACGGTCGCCGACCTGCAAATGAGTTCGGGGGCCTTGCTGACCTTGGAGAATATCGATGCGACATATCTGCGTATCAATATCAAGGGAGCTCCTTTTCCTACCTTCATCCTGGGTAATGAAACTAGCTTGGACAAGCTGGTGGAGAAACTGGGTGGTCAAGACATTGATTTCCCGGATTTCCCCCTATTTTCCGCCAATTTCTTGCTCCAAGGAGCGGATGAGGACGCCATTCGGGAATTTTTCAATGCAGATTTGTTGCGATTGCATGAGGCCAATCCCGATATTTATGGAGAATGTACTGGTAGTGCATTGCTGTTTAGGATAGGAAGAGGCTTTGCACACCAAGCCAACATCGAGCGCCTGCTAAGTTTTGGACGCAATTTTTGTGAATTCGCCTTGAAGTTGGAATCGGGTGATCAGCCATGAAAAAATCGAATATCATCACTTTGCTCCTGCTGTGGAGTGCCACTGCGGGATTCGCCCAGGGCGAAATGAAGTTGAAGCTGAACGATGATGCGAGTCATTATGTCAAGCTCACCTTCACCAACCAATTGTGGCTGCGTGGGAACCAAAGCAATCCCGGCACTACGGTCTTGGGCGTGCCGCAAGCGAATACCTTCGACATCGGTTTGCGCCGCACGCGTATGCAGCTGTATGGGCAGGCGACGGACCGCATGTTTTTCTACATGCAGTTTGGCATGAACAACTTCAACTTTCTGGCTGCCAATGCAGGCAATCGCAAGTTGCAGGCGTTCTTCCATGATGCTTTGGGTGAATACAGCGTCTTCAAAGGCAAAAACACGCTCAGATTGGGTGGCGGTCTCACCATCTTGAACGGCCTTTCTCGGTTTTCGCAACCGAGCATTGGCACGATCATGACCTTGGACGTACCAGTGTTTGCGCAGACGACCGTCGATCAAACCGACGAGTTTTCCCGCAAACTGAGCATCTATGCCCGAGGGCAGATCAAGCACCTGGATTATCGGATCGCCATCACCGATCCCTTTCCGATCACGACCAATGGTCAAGTCCAGCCCACTATCGGTCCAAATGCCACATTTGCACAGATGGGGCACCACAAGCAGTATCAAGGACTGTTTTGCTGGAACTTCTTTGATTCCGAAACACATGTGACGCCTTATATGCAGGGCACCTATCTCGGCAAGAAGAAGGTCTTAAATCTAGAGGTTGGAACCATCTATCAAAAAGGTGCGACTTGGAGCCAAGGCGGGACCGACACGACCTACCATCCAATGCTGCATTGGTCGGTGGCGAGCTACCTCGACATGCCAGTGAATGCCGAGACTGGCACGGCCATCTCGGTCTATCTCGGCTACTTTCACCTCGACTATGGCCCCAACTACATCCGCAACAACGGCATCATGAATCCCGCCAATGGCGTCAACTCCGCTGGCAGTTTCAATGGTGCTGGCAATGCCTTCCCGATGTTTGGCACAGGTTCGGTCGTGTATGGTCAGGCAGGCTACAAATTCAAGAACGATTTGTTCAAGGATTTGGGGACGCTCATGCCCTACGCCTCGGTGCAGTATGCGAACTACGATCGTCTTCAAGATCCCATGGTGGTGACAGACCTGGGCGTGAATTGGTTGATGCAAGGGCATAGCCAGAAACTGAGCCTCGACTGGCAAAATCGGCCCGTCTTTGCGGCCAATGCGGCTGGTGATCTCCTACAAAGCACCCGTAAGAGCGCGCTGATCATGCAGTATCAGACGGCGTTTTGAGCCTATGTGCTCCCACGACAATTGTTTTTGATCTTTTGAATGCACGACAATGAATTCGATATCAGATTCGCATTTTGACCTTGACCATGTCTTACATGAACTCAAGCACTACTTGCCGGCCCAAGCGCCGCTCAAGGATTTCATCCACCACAATACGCTGCACGCATTTCAGACGCAAAAATTCCATGCTGGCATCCAGCAAGCCGCTGCGCTCTTCGGCTATAAAATATCCTTGACCTTGGATGAATACCGTGACCTGTATCGTCAAGGGAAGATCAGAAAGGATGTGCTCCGCCAGATTGTGATCGCGCGAAAAGGTGCCGCAGAGGCCGATCGCTGGGTGCAAGACCTCTTGGAAAAGCCCTTGGAGGACTTTGCGCGTCCTGTGGTGGGGCGACTGCGCCGCCTGTGGAAAACGAAGTACCATCTAGACCTGGATAACTTGGTGCAGCCACTCCTTTTCAGGTTGCTGTGCAGTTACCTCGACCAAGGCATCTCCTTGTGGGATTTTCCAGCCTATGGCACGAGTTTCCTCTCCTCGATCAGAGAAATGGAGCGCAACTCCTTCTCCACTTTTTTCCACACCAAACGCGCGCGTAACCTGCTCAAGGCAGGCGCTGTGAGCGTGGAAGACCTGCTCAAAATTGTGGTCGGCGACAACCCTCAGCTCTACCAGCGTTATCTTTTCGACCAGCAGTTTTCACACCAAGGCTGGTCGGGCCTCGTATCGACCATCGAGGACTTTCCCACGACTCTGCTGGATGCAAAAAAAATCTCCTTGCACGACCTTGTATATATAGAGTTGCTGTTTGAGATCGATGCCTTGGACAATGAATTGGGGAAAGGCTGGAAACCACTGTCGTCGGTGGTGGAAGGCGCATTGGAGGAAGATTTTTTTGCACCCACGGCGGCTACCGTACAGGCTGAGATGCTGTCGCTCTGGCAAGACGCCTTTGAATGGAGTTACTACGATAGCATATTGGCTGCCATTCAGTATTGTGACAAGACGGAACCCAAGCGTGTGGATGGCAAAAGCTTCCAAGCGATGTTTTGCATAGATGACCGTGAATGCTCCTTGCGGCGGTATTTGGAGCAGGAAAGCCCTAGCTGCGAAACCTTCGGTACGCCAGGTTTCTTCAGCGTCGAGTTTTTCTTCAAACCCATCGATGGCAAGTTTGTGACCAAACTCTGCCCAGCACCCGTCACCCCCAAATACCTCATCAAGGAAATCGGTTCAAACTCCCTGCGCAAGCGGGACTTGCACCTCTCCAAGAGCAGCCATGGCCTGTTTCGAGGGTTCTTGATCTCTCAAACGCTTGGATTTTGGTCAGCAGCCCGTCTCGCTTGGAATATCTTCAGGCCATCGGTGGGCCCAGCCTCGTCGAGTTCTTTTTTGCATCATGACAAGGTTTCAAAGCTCACGATCGAGAATACCGGTTCTGAGTCCTGCCAAGACGGACTCCAAATCGGGTTCACCATTGCGGAAATGACGCAGCGCGTGGAAAACCTGCTGCGCAGCATCGGTCTCCTTGAAGGTTTTGCCGATGTGATCTATGTAGTCGGCCACGGGTCAAGCAGTGTAAACAATCCGCATTATGCAGCTTACGACTGCGGCGCCTGTTCGGGAAGACCAGGGTCGGTGAATGCACGCGTCATTTGCCACATGGCCAATCATCACTCGGTGCGTGTTGCACTCGGGGAGCGTGGCATCCATATACCACTGACCACACGATTTGTGGGAGGCTTGCATGACACGACCCGCGATGAGATCGAGTTTTACGACGTGGAGGAATTGACGCCCAAGAATTTTGCTGCACATAAGGAACACGTCATCATTTTTGAAAGGGCATTGAGTGCTAATGCAAAGGAAAGATCACGCCGATTGGAACTCATCAATACCAAGGATGCTGCCGAGAAAGTGCATCAAAAGGTAAAACTGCGCTCGGTATCCCTTTTTGAGCCGAGACCTGAGCTCAACCATGCCACCAATGCGATGTGCATCGTGGGCAGACGCTCGATGACGCGCCACCTCTTCTTGGACAGGCGCTCGTTCATGAACTCCTATGACTACCGCACCGATCCAGAGGGAAAGGCCTTGCTGGGCATACTGAAGGCCGCCGCGCCGGTATGTGGTGGTATCAACTTGGAATATTTTTTCTCGCGTGTGGACAATCAAAAGCTAGGCGCGGGCAGCAAACTTCCCCACAATGTGATGGGCCTCGTCGGCGTAGCCAATGGCGCAGACGGGGATTTGCGCCCGGGCCTTCCCAGCCAGATGATCGAGGTACACGACCCCGTAAGATTGCTCATTGTTGTCGAGCATTTTCCAGCAATCGTGCTTCAGGTCATCCAAAGTCATCCAGAAACCTATGAGTGGTTTATCAATGAGTGGGTTCACCTGGTCGTTTATCAACCTGAGGAAGGCCATCATTACCATTTCAAGGACGGCGGCTTCAAACGCTATGACCCCTTGATGGACCATGTGGATGCCCGCCTCGAAATGGTATCGGTTCTTGAAACACAAGAAGACAACATCCCTATTTATCAGATCAATTGAGCCATGATTATCTACCTCCTTCATATTGCAATATTGCTGCCACTCCTAGGGTTTGTGGTGAGCCTTGTCTTACCCAGCGCCAACGAAAAGCTGCTCTCGCGCAATGCTTACGGCATCTTTGGCTTGGAACTCGCAGTGGTGATGGTTTTGGCAATCACTTGGGTTTTTAAAGGGATGCCCGTGGTGAACATCAAGGAGCTTGTGCTCTTTCGCACGACCGGCTATGAGTATTTCATCGACTTCTATTATGACAAGTCGTCGATGGTTTATTCGCTGGTCGGTGCTTTTCTCACGTTTTTGGTGGCGGTTTATAGCCGTGTCTATTTGCACCGCGAGCCTGGCTACAAGCGCTTTTTCAATACTGTGCATCTGCTTTTTGTCGGCTATGTGTTCATCATATTCTCCGGCAATCTGGAAACATTGTTCATCGGCTGGGAATTCATAGGGGTCTCATCCTTTCTTTTGATTGCATTTTATCGCAATCGTTATCTCCCTGTGCGCAATGCGTTTAAGGTCTATTCGATCTACAGACTCGGCGATATCGGACTCATCTTGGCGATGTGGGCCAGCCACCACCTGTTTGAAGAGAACATCACATTTCTCAAGCTCAGCAACGCAGTGTTGGTGAGCGAACATTTGGTCGAGCATAGTTTGACGGGCGTATTCATTTCAATGATGTTGCTCACAGCTGCGGCCGTGAAATCGGCTCAGCTGCCATTTTCATCATGGCTCCCGCGCGCCATGGAGGGTCCGACGCCGTCTTCCGCGATATTTTACGGCTCGCTTTCGGTCCACCTAGGGGTCTTTTTACTCCTACGGACATTTCATTTCTGGGAGTACCAAATCTCTGTGCGCATCATGATTGGCGTCTTGGGACTGCTCACGGCAGCCGTCGCCACGGGCATCGGGCGGGTGCAATCCTCGGTAAAAACGCAGGTGGCTTATTCCTCGATTGTACAGATCGGTTTGATCTTCATTGAATTGTCGCTTGGGCTGGAGTGGCTGGCCTTGATACACTTTGCAGGAAATGCCTTCCTGCGCACCTACCAACTGCTCGTGTCTCCATCCGTCGTAACCTATCTCATTCGTGAGCAATTTTACAACTTTGTTCCCCGACCCAAAACCATCGAAGACACGCTTCCGAAACGTATCATGTACACCTTTTATATGCTGAGTCTCAAGGAGTGGAATCTCGATCAGTTGCTGTACCGTGTCTATCGGCAGCCGATCAAGCGGTTGGGACGTCGATTGTCATTCCTGGGACAGCCTGCACTCATCGTTTTTACCGTCCTTTCCTTGTTGGCAGGTGGGTTATTGCTCGCCTTTCATGTCGATATGCCTGCAGAAGCGCATCAGATTTTGCCGCCCATGTTTTCCTTGATAGGCTTGGGATTGGTGTTGCGCTCCTTTGTAGAGCGCAAAAGCGCCATGATGGGTTGGGTTTTGGTGCTCGCCAACCACGGGTGGATCGCGCTTGCCATTTCCTTTAACCATGATTTCACCTTCGATCACACCTTGTGGTACCTTGGCGGAATTGCCATCAGTGGAGCAGTAGGTATTTTTTGCTTGTTGAAAATCAATAGGTTGGAGTTGAATGTGAGCTTGGATCGGCATCAGGGCTATAGCTACAATCACGACAAGCTCGGATTCATATTTTTCCTGGCTTGTCTGGGGGTCACGGGCTTTCCAATCACGGCATCGTTCGTAGGAGAAGACTTGATTTTCACGCACATCGATTCCGACCAATTTGCCTTGGCGGCCTTTACGGCGCTGAGCCTCATTTTCGATGGATTGGCAATCATGCGGATCTATTCGAAAATCTTTATGGGCACACACATCAAGGGATATCATGAAGTAGCCTATGCCTCATCTTGATCGCCCAGCATCGCTACATCCTAGATGTGGCGATGCTATCGTCTTGCCTCCTGCATACTTTTTTGGTTGAAAACCACCAAATTGCATGAAATAGTAAGACGCCAAGTCATGGACGATTTCAAGTCTCATCTCGAAACCTTGATCCTCTCTGAGCATAGCCGAGTGTGCACGGAAGAGGCTGCGGCGATGGTCGGCGGCGATGCAGACCGATTTGCAATCGCTTGGGATATCTTTTGCAATGGTGCTCCCCCACTTCCACAACGCATAGCGTGGGTGCTAGATCTTGTGACTGAGGCGCATCCTTCATTGGCGGCGCGGTATGTGGGTTCGATCGCAGCGCGATTGCCCTATATGCATCATCCGGCTGAGGCCAGGGCGGCGACCAAGATTTTGGCGCGCTCTCCCCTGCCACAGGAATCATTGGGCGATTTGCTCATACTGCTGTTTGAATGGCTCGAAGATCCGCAAGTGCCGATTGCCATTCGCTGCAATGCCATGCAGGTACTCTACAACATCACCGAAAAGGAACCCGATTTGAAAAGGGAATTGCTTTTGGTGATCCAAGGTCAGATGGCCGAAGGAGGCCCTGGTGTCTTATCGAGAGGTAAGCGATTGTCAGCTAGGCTACAAGCCGACATTCGGAAGCTGGAAATGGCAGCTTCACTTGATGAAGCTGAATGATCTATTGCATTTTCAGGCCCACTCATTTGGCGGTATCTGTCGGGACAGGTCGCGACCTGTCCCGACTTGTCCCGACAAGCAAATACAAGTCGCACCGGGCAACTATGAATGCATTTGCACGATCACCTGAAATCGACGTCTTTTCCATGGTTGTGGGAAATGAGCACCTTGATGGCCTCTTTGATCGGCACGCCCTCAAACAGCACGACGTGAAACGACTTGATCAATGGCGAATGCAGCCCATAATGCCTGACCAAGCCCATTGCTGTCCGCACAGTGTTCACACCTTCGGCCACCTCGTCCATTGAGTCTATGATCTCGTGCAATTGCTCGCCTTTTGCCATGCGATAGCCTACCGAGTAGTTGCGGCTATGCGGGCTGCTGCAAGTTGCAATCATGTCACCGATCCCTGCCAAGCCCATAAAAGCCGACTTGTCGCTCCCAAACAGCTCGGCGATGCGCATCAGTTCACGCCACCCGCGTGTAATCATGAGCGCGCGCGCATTCTCGCCGAGGCCCAAGCCAGAGATCATCCCAGACCCCAAGGCCAATATATTCTTGAGTACCCCAGCCAATTCGACGCCGATAAGGTCATTGTTTTCAAAAACCATGAAACGATCGCTGCGCAATGCGGCCATCCCACTAGCGATGACCTCGTCGAAATGGCTTGCGATCACGGTGCCGGCCGGCAGGTGCTGACTGATCTCCCCCGAAAGATTTGGACCTGAGATACAACCTATGCGCAAGACACAACTTTCCTCGGCGATCACCTGACTCATCGATTTCACCTGGTGCAAGCCTAGCTTGAGCTCCTTGTGTTCATCTTCTTGGAATACAGATTGTTGTACATCCAGCCCTTTTGTGCCATGGATCAAAATATGGGCAGGTGTGAGATGCGGCCCGACGAGCTGCATGGTCTTGCGAAAGAATTTGGACGGCAATATGGGAAAAATGAGCGCGCAATTTGCGGCCATTTCTGCAAGGTCGGTGACGACCTTGATGCGCGGATTCATTTTTTGGCCATGGAGGATCCCCAAGCGGTGAACGGTGTCAAAAACCTCTTGACGACGCGAATACATGAATACATCGCCGTTTTCCGCCAAAAGATTGGCGATCACGGTTCCAAAATTGCCAGAGCCGATGACACCTACAGGCTGCATGTATGCGGGTATTTGAAGGGTTTATACATACTTTTCCAATTCATAGCCATCGAGTCGATGGGCGTAGAAACAGAGCAATCTCGTGTCTTGGGTCAAGATCTCCCCTTTTTTGCCACGTAGCAAAGGTAAATCTATATGGTAAACGCCTAGGTTTTTGAGGCCATGCTCGATAATCGCGCGGATGTCGAGGTGCAAGTGTGACGCCATGCGCAGGCGACCTGCGCGCTCGAGTTCGCGCAGACGCACATGAAGGCGATCGACGGTTTTGATCATTTCATCGTGCCCGACAAACAAGTCTTCCTCAGGAACACTCAAAAGTCCATACAGGTCGCCCTTCCATTGCTTCAGCAATACATGCCAAGCAGCAAATGCGACGAGATGGGAGCTGAAAACGACGTTTTCGCGCAAGAATCGATCCAATATCTTCTGGCCTAGGAGCCTTGTATATTCTTGATTGCGCTGATGGTCATTGTTTTCTTTCCCTCCTGCCTTGAAATAATCCTGGAGGTTGATGGGGCGATTGTAGATGTCAATGCTATTGCCTTGCCCATCTACTTTGTTGCCAAACAAATCCATCGGTGCTCCAAATGAAAAGACCATTTCCGAGCTGCTCTTGAAGAATTTCCACGCGAAACTGATGTTTTTGCGGAGGCTCCCAAAGTCGTCTTGAAGCAACACGAAGCGCTCTTTGCCTTCCTGCCTCAGGTATTCATCGATGAGGCCACGCCCCTCCAAAACGCTGTGATAGCTGATGACGAGCGGCACGACGAATATCTTCTTGGCTGCCTCGCCTTCACGTGACAACAATCGTTGTTGTGTTTCGATCGCGGTGCCCATGAGGCCGAGTTTTACGCGGTTCTCGAGTGCACCACTGCGAGAGCGCGTGCCACCAGGAAAAAACAGCATATGCCCGCCACGCAACAAGACCTCCTCGGCATAGATCTTAAGAATAGAAAGGTAAGCACGGTTCTTTTTGCGGCGATCGACCTTGAATGCGCCTAGGCGTGACATGAAATAAGACAACACAGGATGCCCAAAAAGATTGATGCCTGCGCCATAAGTGAATGCGGGAAGCCCGAGTGTCTCGATCGCCCAACCAATCACGACGCTGTCGAGATTGCTGAAGTGGGTCGGCACCAAAATCACCGTGCCTATTTTTGTGAGTTCGCGCAGCTGATCGACCTCCCCAATGAGTTTCATCTTATCCTGCAACTGCCGCTTTTGCTTGCGAAAACTCCTAAAAAGGCCTTCCTGTGCAGCATTGAAAATCCTCGAAAATCCAAAATTGATGAATTTGCGGGCAAAATTGTAGGTGCCTTCATTGAAGTCTCCTGCAATCTCACGGGTATAGCGCGTGATGATCTCCCGTAGCAAGCTGCGGGCTGCAGCCTCATCCTCATGGCCAGGCTGTGCTAGGTATTGCAATTTGTTGCGCACACGTTTCCAAAACGCGGCCTCATCCTTGGGATCGACCTTCCAGGGATTGTCGTGGAGACGCGCCCGCTCTTGGTAATAGACCTCTGCAATATGGCGCAACAACCCTATGCCCTTGCTGAAATCCTTGAGCAAGTCGGTCTCTGCCCGATCTACGATCACCTTGATCAAATCCTCTCGGTCACGGGCCATCTTATAGATCGGCCAATCGTGCACGTCGGGCAAGACAGATGGGTAAGACCTCTCTGCGTTATTTGGCATTTCATCCATCGCACTCATCTATGAAAGGGTATCGCTGCATGCACATGGCAAAAGATGTGCATTCAACTGATGGCGAGGACACTTTTGGCCTTGGCGAGAAATGCCTTACGATTGTCGAGGCCCAATGTACCGCCATTGATGCGCTTGGTGATGCTCAAGACGTCGTCCTTGTCGGCAAATGCATTGAGGCCGCGTGAATCCCAATACCAACCAGCGGCATCGACCGCGAGGTCGGGCTGGGCTACCAAATCTGGATTGGTACCGCTCGTGAGGTCGCGGCCTAGCTTCGTTCCATATTTGGCGTAGTTGGCACGGCCGGTGAGTTGTATCAGACCACGACCGCGAAAGCGGTATCCATCTCCCGGCTCTGTATTGCCGAGCTCGGCGCGCCCCTCGTAGCGCAACTGCCATGAAGATCCATTGGTGGCCACACCGTGAGCGTCCAGGGAGGGATTGGGCCAGATTTCTTCATTGTATCTGAAACTGCCACTTTCTTGGGCTACTTGGGCAATGAAATGGGCGATGCGCATCGGGGTATTGATCGCGTAATGCCCGAGTGCCTTGTTCAACGGTTCAAGGTATCTATCGATATTCTCTTCCTTGGCGCTGGATAAAATGGCTTTGAGCTGGTCTTTGGTAATGAGATCTGACATTTTCAAAATTTTGTAGCGAGCAGAATATGGGTCTCGATGGCCATTGATGGCCCTTCGAGGGCTGAAAATACGACTTTTTCGGAACTGGAACTGGAAATTTCAAGGATCGAATGAATCACTACGCGCACAGCAAGGCTTGGATTGTCCTCCAAAACGCCTAGGAGGCCAAGTATTTTTATAGCCTGAACATTTTATAAATAATTGGTTATAAGGCATCTTTGTTTATACTGCGAAAGGTGCCACCTAAGCGACAGGTATCATCAGTCACCTCAAAGACTGTCTTTTTTGCCTTCGGAATTCATCAATTTGTCCCTGCTAAATGGAGAAATCTGTCAGCGCAGGGCATCGCCCGGTGCTGACAGATTTCTTTTTGGAGTGCGGTCTCTGCCGAATGCATTACTCTCGTATTGCATCGATCCGACGAGTGTTGGAGCAACGATCAAAAGCTCGTCGCTACCATAGGGAATCAATCCAATCCATGTTCCTTGATCCACCGTTCGGCATCGAGGGCTGCCATGCAGCCTGTACCAGCGGCTGTGACGGCCTGTCGATAGGTAAAGTCCTGCGCATCGCCGCATGCGAATACACCCGCCACGTTGGTATTGGTGCTTTTGCCTTGCGTGAGGATGTAACCCATTTCGTTCATGTCGAGGAAATCCTTGAAAATTTCCGTATTCGGTTTGTGGCCGATGGCGACAAAAAAAGCTTTCACGGCAATCTCAGACTCAGTGCCTGTGATGCGATCCCGCACTCTGATACCTGTAACCTTTTCTTCACCAAAAACCTCCAAAGTCTCTGTATTCCAGTGGATGATGATTTTTGGATTGGCGATCACGCGTTCTTGCATGATCTTGGAGGCACGCATCACATCGCTGCGCACGAGCAGGTGTACCTCGGTGCAGAGACCTGCGAGGTAGCTTGCTTCCTCTGCAGCAGTGTCACCGCCGCCGACGACTGCGACCGGCATTTCTCTGAAGAAAAAGCCATCACAAACAGCGCAAGCGCTTACGCCTTTGTTCAAAAAATGGGATTCGCCAGGCACGCCGAGGTATTTGGCATCGGCCCCTGTGGAGACGAGGATGGCATCAGCTGTGATTTCCTCGCCACTATCAGTCCAAACGCGGTGTGGATGGCTGGAAAAATCGACTTTGTCGATGAGCTCATACCGCACGTCGGTACCAAATCGCATGGCCTGCTTACGCAAGTCTTCCATCATATCTGGCCCATTGATCCCGTCGGCATAGCCAGGGAAGTTCTCCACCTCTGTCGTAGTAATCAATTGTCCACCAGGATTTTTACCCGTGTAGAGAATAGGTTTCAGGCCTGCACGTGATGCATAGATGGCGGCTGTATAACCAGCAGGTCCAGACCCAATGATCAGAACTTTGTGGTGCTTGGGAGATGTGTTTTCACTCATAGATTTCAATTTTGAAGAGGGCAAATATCCATAAAATTCCAAAGACGCTGTAGTTGGATTTGTGTTTTCATGGTGACAATTGTCACTTATAATCTTATCCACATTTCCTTGTATTTTCAATGCGTCCGTCAGAAACGTGTCTTCGCATTGTAGGAAATGGATGCTCAATTCAGTATTTTGGCGCTGTTTATAGATTTTTTATTTGCTATGTCTATTGTTCGACCGATGAATTGCGCTCTTCTGGCGTCATCGGTATTTTGTCAATCAAAAATTGAATCGTTTCATGGGAAGTCCAGTTCAGGAAAATAAGATCAATGCACCGCAATCGAACGAAAGTGCTGAGCAGCAAGGTGGCGTTACGCTTTCTGCTCCAGCGTTCAGTCTCACTGCAGGCACGGGTGCCGGGGGTGGCAGTGGCGTTGCGCAACGCCAAGTGGCCGATGCGGAACAAGGTGGTATGCCAAGTGTCTATTTGTGGCAGGGCTTGGTGAATCAAGCGCAAGTTGGTTTTCATAAGCAGCCGCGCGAGGCTACCAATGATGCTACAGATTACATTCGCCCCGATTTGGAAGTGAGCGAACTCCTACTTGTACTGGAAGAGTTGCCGACAGGATGGCTCAAGGTTTCCCGCACGCGTGGCACCACGGTTGAAGGGTATGTGGATAAAAAATATGTGAACAGGATGCCTGGCCAAATCGGTCATTCACGGCACAAAGTCGGCAGAAACGATGCCGATACCGATACCCATCACGACTTGAAATCTGGTGATGAGACCAAGGCAGACATCGATAAGATCAATGGTCTTTTTGAGTACCAAACAGATGCAACCGATGAGCAGCTCTTCGCGGACATGCGGCTGATGTGTACAACAATCTTTTCAATGGGCGCGCTGCAGACGAATATCTTGGCAATGATCGACCATTTCCAGGCCAATACTGGAACGAATTACTCCAGCACGATTCTCACGAACGCGGTGGGTGAGCATGCTAGTACCAAGCGTTTCAAGAAAAATGTACAGGATGAGTTTGCGAGAAAGATGAACGAGACCAAAGGCGATGCGTCTGGCCTCGGCCCTGAATCGCTCACGCAAATGGGTACACCGCACTTTAATGAGTGGACCGATACGGCGGGTGGTCTGCAAATTGCGATCAACGATGTTTGGGCCTACGATTTGAATTTGGAAAGCTATGATCGTGCGGGGAACAATTACGAAGCATTGATCAAAATCAACCTCCACGACCATTTTGGCCTAGATCGTCCCGATGTCGTCAAGGTCTATGGCAACCTCGCTGGGTTCAGGGCTTGGTATGTCTTGCAGCATTTGCGGGGCTATAAGCCTTTTATCGTGGATATTCCAGTACCGATGCACATTCATGGTGTCGTGACGCCTTGACGACTTGCCGCGAGGATAGCCCGTTGCCTCCAAATTTGAAAATCGATTATTGTTGATTGATCCCTATCTTGGGGGATCGAATCCTTATTGAAACATAGAGACATCCCGCGATGGTTTTGGCTCCCAGCAATCTTGCTTGTAGGGTTGCGACTATTGCATTTGGGGCCTGAGCTCGACGATCCGCATCTTTGGCGACAGGCCGATACGGCCTACTATATTTGGGACTACTACATCAACGGCGTTGATTTTCTACATCCTGCGGTTTGCTGGATGGGTGGGCACAAGACGGTTGCTTTGGAATTCCCTCTGCCAGAGGCACTTGCCGCTTGGGCCTATCAATTGTTGGGGCCGCACCTGATTTGGAGCCGCTTGATCTTCTTGGGATTCTTTTTGGGTGCCACTGCTTACTTCTTCAAGATCATTCGCCATGTAATCGATGCTGAAATGGCCGCGTTTGCGACGCTGATCTTTTTGATGCTACCCATGGGAATCTACTATTCTCGGGCAGTTCACATCGACTTTAGTGCTGTTTTTTTTGCCCATGGCATGGTCTATTACTTGCTCAAAGCAATCGACCAAGAGTCGCGACGTTGGTTTTTGACGGCAATGGCCATGGCGACAGCGGGCTTTTTGATCAAGGTCCCCTATGTTTTTTACCTTGCTTTGCCCATCGTCGGTTACATCCATTTCCAAGGTAAATGGCGTTTTTTGCTGCGAAATGCAGTCTTTTTGCTCATCCCTCTCCTACTCTTCGGTGCTTGGCAATGGCATGTGAAGCGCGTGAATGGGCAAATGCCCGATTGGAATTTTATCCCCGGCTACCACAAGATGGACGAGATGTCTGGCTGGTATTTCGGCAAATGGCAGCATCGATTGGATTGGTCGATGTGGCAAATGCTCTGGGGGCGGGTGAAGTTTGAGATTGCCGCTGTGATCGGCGTGCCATTGATGTTTCTGGGCGCGGTTTTGGGACTGCGAGATGCGCGCATTCACTTCATGCGGCTATGGGCCATCGGTTCCTTGATCTATTTGCTCATCTTTTTCACCCTCAATTTCATCCACGACTATTATCAGATTCCGTTCATTGCCCCAATCGCATTTTTCATCGCCCTCCCACTCTACCATTTTTACCGATGGCTAGGCTCCCGTAACCGCGCCTTTGCTGGACTTGCGATGATCGTTGTGATGTCGGGTTTTGGCGCGCAATGCATTCGCCTCACAGAGGGCATTGACTTGGATACCGACGAGCAAGTATATCTCTCTCGCTATTATCAGCCCGATCCCTTGCCGCAAAAAGCAGGTGAATTGATACGTTTGCATACCCCAGACAATGCGCTTGTAGTCAGCACTTATGGCGGATTGGACGTGCGTTGTCCCTTGGTTCTTTACCATGCCAGGCGACTGGGATGGTCGATCGCCAAGCAACACCTATCGGTACCGATTTTGGAGCGCTTGATGGCCGAGGGTGCTACGCACTTTGCGTTGTTGCAGACAGAAGAAATGGATCCAGCCTTGGAGGCGTTTGTTTCAAAATTTTCGATCGAGCGCTATCTGCTACCCGGTACAGCATGGCCACTGCGCATTTTTCAGTTGCAGGAAAAATAGAGATTCGGTGCATAGTTGTCAACGCATTTGCGGTTGTCACACTCCCAAAGGATAGGAACCGAAAGTAGTTGGTGCCATTTTGCACTGCCGATCCTTTGCATCAGCTTTGCGAGGACGAAATATCGGATAGATCTGGGTGATTTTGGGTGCCCAGGAATGTATAGCTTGGGTCTGGTAAATGCGCGATTGCTAGCTTGCTACAAAACCAAACGGCTCTGAGACATTCTTGTCCCAGAGCCGTTTGCATTACCAACCCAATATCAGAGACCGATTGCGCCCTTGATATTCAGTGTCTGATAGTTGCCATCGACATAGTTGATCAACGTGTTGCCGAAGCGCTTGACGGCCATGCCAGCCTGGCCAGCTGCTGGCAGGTTGGTCGGGGCTGGGTCAGGGAAGTTGGCATTGAAGATCGAGCCTAGGAAGGGTACTTGGACATCAACATTGACAAAGAGGATGCCGACGTCGCCAGGTTGGCCATAATCGCCTCCGTCGCCACCTATGATCGTCGGGGTGAGCGTGATTGTAAAACCAGAGATGCTGATCGGGATCGGCTGGTTCAGTTGACCACCTTGTCCACCTTGCCCCGTGATGCCACCCGTAGCATTTTGGCCTGCTGCATAGAGGAATGGCAGCACAGATGCACCGCCAATGCCTGCAGCCGCGCCACCGCCGCCACCTGCGCCAAAGCTGATCGTGCCAAATCCAGGGATGTTGAGGATCGTGAGGGCGACAGAACCACCACCACCACCACCGCCAAAGATGTAGCCTCCCAAGTTGTCGATGTTGGTGCGGGTACTCAAGTGCACGGCATTGCCTCCATCGGTGCCAGGATCGCCAAATGTACCAAAACTGCCACCTGCGCCACCATCACCGCCATGGGCCAAGATGCCGCCACGGTTGCGGATGCCCACTTGCGACTGCGGATGCAAGCTACCTGTTTGGTAGGCAGGCACGGTTGTCGTGTCTGCGGTCACGAGCACGCCTGCAGGGATATCGACCACCACACAGATCGGAATGTTGGCGGGCAAACCATTGGCGACTTGTAGGTTGTAATTGACTTGGTTGCTGAGCAAGGTGACTTGGTAGCAAGAGTCGATCGTGACTTGGAAGATCTTGATTTTGATGCGGTCGCCGCAGACAGCTTGCACGGCAATCGGGAATGTACCTGGCTGGGCAAAGACATCGGCCTCGACAGTAAGGCGAGATTGCCCCGACGAAAACACCGAATAGGTACTGAGGCTGGCATGCACCCCGGCGGGCAGGTTGTGCAGCAAAAACATAGACACGCTCTGTGGTGTGCCGCCGTTTTGGTTGATGGTGATCGTGGTACCTGTGGTGTCGGTCGTGGTGCGCGTGATCACACCTGCGGTGTCACTGATGCTGATGTCAAAGAGGCAATCGTCGCAGTTTTCTTGGAAGCTAGCCAGCCAGCAATCGCCATTGTAGATCTGCAAGATGCTATCGACGGTGTTGAAGATCACCAAACCCATTGCGGGTGCGACGATGGCATCGCGCTGGGTGGTCGTGAGGCGTGGAGGCAGGAATCCACGGTCGGTGGCATTGAGTTCCAAAATGGCCGATGGGTGGGCATTGATGCTGCCAATGGAGACATTGCCAGTGGGGCGATAGATGTCGGGGCCGTTTTCTGTCCAGACGGTATTGATGATGGTATCTCCATGAATGGCGATGCCATTGCCAGCAACGAGCAGCGACCCGCCCGACAAGGAGCGCGGCTCCCAGTGGCCAAGTGCCTGGTTCCAAAAGAGGACCTGCCCTGCGGTGGGTTGCGTCGCTGCAAGCGGCCGACCTTGGAGTCCGACGACGGTGAGGGCTGTTGCGCCCGTCGCGTCGCCCGTGTGTGCGGTATGTGAAAAGGTGGTTCCTGTGAGTGTGATGCCCGTTCCTGCAGTGTAGGTGGTGTTTTGATCGGCTGCAGGTACCCAGCTGCTGCCATTCCAGCTCAGGATCTGGCCAGGTTGCACGCCTATTGTGTTCACGTCGGTGAGGTCATCCAAGGCTAGATTCACGATGCCCACACGCTCTGCATACAGGGCGTAGGGTACTGAAAGCAGCTCCGAAGTGCCCATCAAGAAGAAGTTGGTGCCCCCATTGGGATCCATCTCGACTTGCAACCACTGGTTGGCATTGGTCCACGGCACGGCTGAGAATGTGCCTGTAACGGGTGTGCCCCTGCCGACCTTGAGACTGAAGAGGCCAAACTGGTTGGTCGTTGTGGCTTGTGTCTCAGAGTATTGCACGGGGCCATTGGGCGCGCCCTGCAAGACATTGAATTTGATGCCGATCGTGCGGTTGGGCATGATCGTGCCTGCGGCATCACGTGCGACAGCTTGATAGTTCAGTGCTTGTGGTACCAATTGCGCCCAAGCAAAAGAAAGGCTCAGTGCAATGGCGACTAGGAAAAGGAAGCTCTTTTTCATGCGTCAGTATCAGTGTTGAATGACGTTGATCTTGTAAATGCTCTTGTGTGCTATTTTCTTGCCGGGCACGTCATAGCTCACGTGCAGGAAATACATGCCTTGGCTGATCGGGGCTAGGTCGAAATGGTCCTCGACCTGACCGCCCGTGTATTGCTCATCATAATTGTTGAGCACCTCCACGCCGCGCATATCGGTCCACTTCATCTTGACGATGCCAGGATATTGAAGGGTGTAGCGGAAATTGAGACGGTCGCTGGCGGGATTGGGGAATACAACAAATTCGAAGACAAAGTCCTCGTCTTCGATCCCGACCAGTTTCAACAGCGGTTGCTGAAACCCTTGGGTAAGCACAATCCCATTGGCACCCGCAAAAGTCTCCACCATCGTCATTTCGCCGACGGTAAAGCTCAGTGCGGCATTGGCTGGCACATTGGTGAAATAATCACCCGCTGCGGCCGTCACAAATGGGGTGAGCATTTGTCCAGAAAGGTGCGCCGCACCTGCCCAAACGATGCCCACAAGCAAAGCTGTAAATCTCTTCATGGTTGATGATTCGACAAAACCCTTAAAGCTATGCTATTTTGGCGGGAATACCGTCAGTGCATGGCAATTGTCTCGGATTGCGGGCTAGATTTTTTCCACAAGGGGTATCCTTATGCTTTCCTTTTACTACTCCTTGCTTTCTACTTTGAAGGGTACGGAAATTCATTGGCCACCGCGCGGGGACGGCACTGGATCGAAATTTATCTGGATGGTCGGCCGCGCTGGGACGGCACTGGGCTGAAATTCATCTGGGCGCTGGGCTGCATTGCCGATCTGGCAATCTACTTGGCGCATCAAGATGAATTTCAGCGTCTGGTTGTCGCACACCTAAGGCTGCTGAATTACCTCGGCCCTTAGGCCGGAGTTCTAGGGAAAAGCCTCTAGGCTAGGATTCTAGTGTCGCGTCAAATTTAAATACCGAGTTTGGGGTATAGCCTCTTGAGCTTGATCCTTGCATCGTCGATGGTGAACTGCCAATCGGTCTTTTTTGCCGTGTTGTTCTTGTCAGCAGTCCATGCGGCTATTTGGCCTTC